>NZ_JBHVZR010000008.1:0-188465 GCF_042879835.1 Pseudarthrobacter sp. NPDC058329 | reverse complement strand
TGCACCATCCCCGCCCCCTGGTGCGAAGCCCACCACATCACCTACTGGTCCCACGGCGGCCCCACCACCATCAACAACGGCACCCTCCTCTGCTCCGCCCACCACCACCTCATCCACAAAGAACAATGGACCATCACCACCACCAACGGCACCCCCTGGTACACACCCCCAAAACACCTCGACCCCCACCAAAAACCCCAACAAAACCACTACTTCAAACCACCCCCACCACCCCTGGAATGAACGCGGACACCACAAACCCAGGCAGGGAATGAAGACCGCTTAAACAGCTCCGCCCCGGGAGGAACCAGAGGTTCCCACCGGGACGGAGGTGCCCGCCGCCGTCGGACATTATTGGGGGGATATCCTCCCTCGTTGTCCAGAGCCGTGTTGGCGGTGTGGAGATTAGCTGCTGATGGCGGACTTCATCTCGTCATGCGCCTTCTTGCCCGCTTCCTCGGTGGAAAGCCGTTCGAAGAGCACCTCGGAGGTGTAGCGCTTGATGATCTCCTGGATCGAGCCTGCGCCCTTCGGCGGCGGAGCCGGAGCCTCGCCCAACTCGTCCTTGATCTGGTCAATGAACTTGACCACCTTGACATCGGCCGGCGTCAGCTTGGACTCGATGGCTGCCCGGACTTCCGAGTTCGGGTAGACGCCACGGTCGGCCAGGAGGGTCTCGCCGGCTTTGACGTTGTTGGTCAGGAAGTTGATGAACTTGGCAGTTTCCTCAGGGTGTTTGGTGCGTGAGGAGGCTGACCAGAACTGTGAAGCCTTGTACCAGAGCCCGGCATCAGCGGAGGATCCGGTCTTGGTGGGGAACCGCAGGATCTTCAGGTCGCTGCCCGATGCCTTTTCCAAGGCGGGGGCCTGGTTGGACCACCAGAACGCCAAGGCGTTCTTGCCGGTGGCGAGTCCGGACTGGTCAAGCGGGGCAGCTTCAGCTTCGACTACCTCGGACGCTGTCGGAACTGCCTTGTTCTCGCTGAGCTTCTTCAGGTTCGCCCACCATGCGGCGATGTCGCCCGGCTCGAAGCCCAGCTTGCCGTCGGAGGTGTACAGGGACTTGCCGTCCTGGCGGAGCCAAACACCGAGCGAAGCCTCATCCGTGCCATAGGCGGCGGCGCCGTAAGTGCCCTTCGGGGAATTGGCCGTAATTTCGGACGAGATCCGTTCGAAGTCATCCCAGGTCCACTTGGTATCATCGGGCAGCGGAACACCGGCTGCCTCGAAAACAGCCGGGTTAGCCAGGATGGTGGCGGCGTTGATGCCGGCCGCAATGCCGGTCAGGCCGTCCTCGCTCTTGCCGGCGTTGAGTGCCGCCTCATCGAGTTTGGAAGTATCAATTTCGTACTTGGAGAGGTCGAGAAGGGCGCCGCGGCTGGAGTACTCAGTGATGTACTTTTCGTCCATCTGGATAATGTCAGGCGCATCGTTCGCCGCGACCTGGGTGGCCAGCTTGTCCCAGTAACCGCTCCAGTCACCGAACTCAGGCTTGATCTTGATCTTGGGGTTCTCGGCCTCGAACTGCTTGATGGCTTCCTGGGTCAGCTGGGCCCGCTTGTCGCCGCCCCACCAGGAGAAGCGCAGTTCAACAGTGCCGTCGGCGCTTTGAGGAGCAGAACCGCTGCCACAGGCACTCAGGCTCAAGGCCATCACGACGGCGGCAGCAGCTGCGGCAACACCGGTCTTACGTAGCGGGCGGCGTGCGCCCATGGGGGGCGTCACTGCGGACTGCTTAGCAGCAGTAGCAGGGCGGGAAAAAAGCGGCACTGGGTACTCCGATCTTCTTCGATCATGGTGCTGGGGATAGGGCGAGGACTTTTTCGGGAGCTAAGCGGCTGATATGGGAAATCGCTTTCTGAATCTAATGCTACAAGTCCGAGACTTGTATCACAAGATGTTATTTCAACTCTTTTTGCGCAGTAGAGGCGGCCCGTCGTGGACGGGCCGCCTCCGGAAACCACTGGTACACGAGCAGGCAGGGCCCCGGCGCTCATACGGCACGGCGGCAGGTGTCCGCGGCCGGAAGAGCCGCGGACGACTGGCCGGGGCTATTTGATACCGGTGGTGGCGATGCCCTTGATGAGGAACCGCTGGCCGAACAGGAAGACCAGGAACACCGGCAGCAGGGACACGATAGACATCGCGAACAGCGATCCCCAACTGGTGGCCGACTGCGAATCCACGAAGGCCCGCAGCGCCACCGGAACGGTGAACATGTCCGGGTCCGTGAGGTAGATCAGGGCGCCGAAGAAGTCGTTCCAGGTCCAGATGAAGGTGAAGATAGTGGTGGTGGCCAAGGCCGGAACCATCAACGGCAGGATGACCCGGAGGAAGATGCGCGGGTGGCCGGCGCCGTCGATCCTGGCGGCCTCGTCCAGCTCCCGGGGAATGCCGCGGATGAACTGGACCATCAGGAAGACGAAGAACGCCTCGGTGGCCAGCAGTTTGGGTACGATCAGCGGCCAAAAGGTATTCACCCAGCCGATCTGCGAGAACAGGATGTACTGCGGCACGATCACCACGTGGAACGGCAGCATGATGGTCAGCAGCATGATGCCGAACAGCAGCTTCTTGGCCGTGAACTGCAGCCGGGCGAAGGCGTAGGCGGCCATCGAGCACGAGATCAGGTTGCCCAGGATGGACCCGATCACCACGATCGCGGAGTTGATCATGTAGTGGCCGAAGGGGTGCGTCAGTGCTGACCAGCCGGAGGTGTAGTTGCTCATCTCCAGGCTGTTCAGCCACAGGCCCGGCTCGCGGAAGATCAGTTCGTTGGGCCGCAGAGAGGACACCACCATCCACAGCAGCGGGTAGATCATCAGGCCGCCGGCCAGGATGAGAATGGCGTGTTTCATCAGCGCTTTGCCGCGCTGCGCCTTGCTGAAGGCCAGGGTGCCCCGGGACTCCCTGACTTTTGGCTTGCGGCGGTTCGTAGGCTTGCCAGCGCCGGCAGTCTCCGGGGTGGGCAGCGTCTCAAGCTTAGTCGTCATAGAAAACCCAATACTTAGAAGCGATGAAGTTGATGGCGGTGAAGATGCCGATGATGACCAGCAGGAGCCAGGCCATGGCGGACGCGTAGCCCATGTCGAACTGGCCGAAGCCCTTTTGGTAGAGGTACAGGGTGAAGAACATCGTGGAGTCCGAGGGCCCGCCGTTACCGCCGGAGACGATGAACGCCTGGGTGAACGACTGGAACGAACCGATGATCTGCAGCACCAGGTTGAAGAAGATGATGGGGCTCAGCATCGGCAGGGTGATCCGCCAGAACTGCTGGAGGGTGGTTGCGCCGTCAACCTTCGCGGCCTCGTAGTACATAACCGGGATCTGGCGCAGGCCGGCCAGGAAGATGATCATGGGGGCGCCGAAGGTCCAGACGTGCAGCAGGATGATGGAGCCAAGTGCGGTGCTGGGGTCTGAGATCCAGCCAGGGCCCTGGATGCCGAACATTGCCAGGACCTGGTTTACCAAGCCCGTGGTGCCGAAAATCTGCTTCCAGAGGATGGCAACGGCTACGGATCCGCCCAGGAGGGACGGCAGGTAGAACACCGAGCGGTAGAACGGCAGTCCGCGCAGGCCCTTGTCCAGGACCAGAGCGATCAGCAGCGCCACCGCGAGCTGGAGCGGAACACCTATGAACACGTACGTGAAGGTCACGCCCAGTGAGTTATGCAGCCGGGCGTCGGTGAGCATGCGGGTGAAGTTATCCAGCCCGACCCATTCCGGAGGCTGGAGGAGGTTGTAGTCCGTGAAGGACAGGTACAGGGACATCAGCATCGGACCGATGGTGATCGCGATGAGGCCCACCAGCCACGGCAGCAGGAAGATATAGGCCGCCTTGTTGTCGCGGCTGTTGGCCTTCTTCTCCTCGGCGGTGGCCTTGCCCTTCCGCCGGGAAATCGAGCTGAGTTCACTGATGGCGCTCACTGTGGCAACCCCGTTCCGTGCAGCAGGCCCGCTGCAGCCGGCTTTCCAGCCGGGCGCGGTGCCCTGGGTATGTGTTTAGCGGCCATCTGGTCTCCTTTGGTCATCGTGGCCTCCACGTATTGGTTCATCGCCGGGGCGATACAGGGACGCTCGCCGCTCAGGCTGCGCTTCCGTCAGAAGCGGCCCGGGAGTGGCGATCATCCGAAATGCCACCTGGTGGGTGGTCCGGATTCAAAAGCGGTTCCGTACCAAAGTAAACGGTTTCTTGACTCTTGTATAGCCCTTTGTTAGTTTTTGAGAAACCGTTTTCTGCATCAGGCGTCCCTTCGCCGGAAACACCTGCTGAAGGGCCGGACAATGAGGTTAGTCCCACAAGGGAAAGGAGGCGGGCCAATGAGCCACAATGTGGACCCGTCCAAGGACGGCCAGCCGCGGCGGCCCAGCGCAATCGCGGGCTTCGAGGACTGGCCTGCCTACGTACAGCAACACCCCCGCTACCAGGCGTCCACCACTGCGGCGCAGGAACTGGCAGACGCGCTCGGGGTGCCGGCTGTGCAGCGACGCCCGGAAGTAACAGTGCACTGGCAGGACACGTACGACGGCGTCACCACCTCCCAGCTCAGCTGGCAGTTGAGCTTCGGCCCCCGGACCACTGGCTGGCTGATAAGGCCGGCCGGCGTTTCCGGACCCCTGCCGGGTGTCCTTGCCCTGCACTGCCACGGCGGCAACAAGTTCGGCGGAGCGGACCGGCTGGTGGAACTTCCCGAGTCCCATCCTTCAGCGGCAAACGCCCGCGCCGGGCACTACGACGGCCGTGCCCTCGCCACAGACATAGCCCGCCGGGGCGCAGTCGTCCTCGCCCACGACGCGTTTGCCTGGGGCAGCCGCCGCTTCGACCTCTCCGTCCCGCCGTGGCGGACGGCCTCGGCGCTGGAGGCGAGGCAGGCACAGTGGCGAGAGGACGGCGTCGTGCCTTCCGATGCTGACGAATACAACGCCGCCGCCGCTTTCCACGAGGAAACTGTGGCCAAGACGGCCGGTCTGCTCGGCACCAGTCTGGCCGGCATGGTGGCCCACGACGACCTTGCCGCCCTGGAAATTCTCGCCGGGCTGCCGGACGTGGACCAGGACCGCCTGGGTTGCATCGGTTTCTCCGGTGGCGGCGGCCGCTCCGTGGCGCTTGCCGTCCTGAGTCCAAGGATCCGTAGTTATGTGGTGACCTGCATGATGACCACTTTCCAGTCGCTCCTTCCCGCCCACCTGGACGCCCATTCCTGGCTGCTGCAGACGCCCGGACTGTGGCGCCTTGGTGACTGGCCGGAGCTGACGGCAAGGTCGGGCGCCGGCGGACTGCTGGTGCAATACGCCCTCACCGATGAACTTTTTCCGGAGCACGGCATGCGCGATGCCCACCGCACCCTGCAGTCGCTGCACCGCCCCGGGAGCTACACCGGCAGCTTCTGGCCGGGCGGCCATGTCTTCACGGCCGGTATGCAGCAGGAAGCGCTCGACTTCCTGTCGGCCACACTGCACGGCAATCTCTCAAAACGCGCCGGCCCGGCCGAGGCCGCCAGCCACCTTCAAACCACCTCCAGCCCTCGAGGAACTCCATGACGACCCAACAATCCGCCACTGCGGAGGACAGCACCCGCCCGGCCAGTGCCACAGCAGCCGCCGAACCGGCAGCGGTTCCGCGGATTGCCCTGGTGGGCGTCCACGGATTCGGCGAACGCCACCTCGCCAATCTGGCACGGCTTGAAGAAGCCGGTGCCCTGGAACTGGTCGCGGTGGCGGACCCCCGCCCGCCTGCTGAGGGCAGGTTGGCGGACTCGGTAGCTGTCTTCGACGACCTGACCCAGCTGCTGGCAGCTGACCCAGGAGTCGACGTCGTTATTCTTGCCACCCCCATTCAGACCCATGCTCCCCTGGCCCTCGCTGCACTGTCAGCGGGCAAGGACGTCTATGTGGAAAAGCCGCCGGTGGCATCCCTCGCCCAGTTCCAGGAAGTGCTGGCTGCGGCCGAGGCTGCCGGGCGGCTTGTCCAAGTGGGCTTCCAAAGCCTAGGGTCCCACGCGCTGCCGGCGATCAGGTCCCTCGTGGAATCCGGTGGCATCGGCGACGTCCTCGGCCTTAGTGCCAAGGGGCAGTGGGTACGGAGCAAGGCCTACTTCAAGCGCTCGCGCTGGGCCGGGAAGCGGAGCCTGGACGGGATCGACGTGGTGGACGGTGTGGCTACGAACGCCCTGGCACACGCCGTGGCCACTGCTCTCCACATGGCCGGTGCACATACGCTCGCGGACGTTCGGTCGGTGGAAACTGACCTTTACCGGGCCCACGGGACTCAAAGTGACGACACCTCCATCATCCGCGTCCGCACCACCGGAGGCACCACGCTGCTCTGCGCACTGACCCTGTGCGCACCTGAACAGCAGCATCCATCAGTCACCGTGCACTGCACCCGCGGCGAAATTACGTTCTTCTACACCGAAGACGAGGTGGTCATCAGCACCCCTGACAGCGAGCGCCGCGAAACCTTCGGACGAATGGACCTGCTGGAAAACCTGTTGAATGCCCGCTCCACGGACGCCCCGCTGCTGTGCTCGTTGGCGGACACCGGCGCCTTCACGACTGTGCTGGAGGCCATCCGCACCTCCCCTGCCCCCCAGCCCATCAGCGCGGACCACATCACGTGGGAGGGCGGGGGCGACGACGCTCACCCGGTGGTGCACGGAATCGGACCCCTCATCGAACGGGCAGCCAAAGCGCAGGCCACCTTCGCCGAACTGGGAGTGCCCTGGGCGCGGGAACTCCCGCCGGCCCGGACCTTTACGCTGGACGGCAAAGCCGTCGCTGGATACCAGGACGGCAGCCGCATCCGTGCCGTCTCATCGCCGCGGCCCTACCTCCACCAGGTCCGGACGCTCGCCGGCACCGTGGTGACGGACCACCAGCCGCTGGACCACGTGTGGCATCTTGGTGCCGGAGTGGCCCTGCAGGATGTGGACGGCATCAACTTTTGGGGCGGCCGCACCTACACCCGCGAAGCCGGGCAGTACGTCTGGCGCCCGGACCACGGCAGCATCACCAGCACCGGAACGCCTGTTGAAGACTTGGCGGCAAGGTCGGGCGCCCGTGATGGCCGGCTGCAGGAAACCCTGAGCTGGAACGGGCCCGACGGCGCTCCGATCCTGGTTGAGAACCGTACCTGGACGTGGTCCGGCGTCAGCTCCTCCGCCTGGCGGTTGTCCCTTGACTTCGCGCTCTCCCCCGCCAGTGACCGGCCCGTCAACCTTGGCAGCCCCGGTTCGAACGGCCGGCTCGAAGGCGGCTACGGCGGCTTCTTCTGGCGGCTGCCCAACTGCGACGGCGCCACCGTCTGGACGCCGGCTGGCGCCGGGGAAACCAAGGTGCACGGTTCAGTGACGCCCTGGCTCGCGTGGGCTGGAAAATTTCCGGACGGCGACGCCACCCTCGTTTTTGTGGCGGCGGAAGGCTCCACCGACCCCTGGTTCGTCCGGGTGGACGGATACCCGGGGGTGGGCCAGTCGTTGGCCTGGGATACCCCGGTCATCGCTGAACCGGGCACTCCTGTGCAGCGAAGCATTACCGTTTTTGTGGCCGACGGCATCCTTGGCACAGCAGACATCCAAGCATTGATCAACCGGCAGGGGACCCGTTCATGAGCCAGACGACAGCAGACACCGCACCGCTTGCGGGCAGAAGGAGCGGCCCCGCAACGATAGAGCCGACGCCGGCAGAACCGGTTGCGGCCCTGTCCGGCAGGGTGGCACCGGCTTCCGTGGAGGACCGTGCCATCAAGCGGCGCCGTGTCCTGGACATCCTCGATGCCAAGGGCCAGGAGTCCCTGCTGCTCACCACGCACACGGCGCTGACCTGGTACCTGGACGGCAGCCGCGTCCACATCAGCCTGGCCGGAGATCCCATCGCAGCCGTCCTTGTGGACCATGACGGCGACCATCTGGTGACCTTTAACAATGAAGCCGGCCGTATCGCCGCGGAGGAACTGCCCTCCGGTGTCAGCCTCCATTCAGTCCCCTGGTACGGGAACCTGTACGAGGCGGCTGCCGCCGCCGGCACCGCCGGGAAGGGCACACCGTTGGCAGAAGCAGCCGTAGCCGCGGAGCTGCGCGCAGCCCGCCAGCAGCTGCTCCCGGCCGAAAGCGCCCGCTACGCCCGGCTCAGCTCTGACGTCGCAGCAATCATGACAGATGTCCTCTCCACGGCCCGGCCCGAAACCACCGAGTTCGAACTGGCGTCCGCCCTGGCCGCCCGGATTGTCGCCGCCGGAGCGGAACCGCTGGTCCTGCTGTGCAACGGCAGCAGCCGGAGCGATTTCCGGCATCCGCTGGCTACCCACTCGCCCCTCGGGCGACGCGCCATGGCAGTGGTTTGCGCGCGCAGGGACGGCCTGGTCGCCAACATCACCCGCTGGGTGAGGTTCGACGCCGGCACTCCCGAAGAGCGCGACGCCGAGGCCCGCATCGCAGCGGTGGAGGCGGACATCTTCGATGCCACGGTCCCCGGTGCCCGGCTGGACCGGATCTTTGGCGAGATCCAGGCGGCTTACGCCCGCCACGGTTTCGGTGCCGGGCAGTGGGAACTGCACCATCAGGGCGGGCCCGCAGGTTACGCCGGCCGCGACCCCCGCGTCACTACCGTCGCAACGGACACTGTGGTGGTGAACCAAGCCTTCACGTGGAACCCGTCGGGGCCGGGGGTTAAAATCGAGGACACCGTCCAACTCGCGGACTCGGGCCTGCAGGTCCTCACTGTGGATCCCCGCTGGCCGGCGATGACGGTGAACGGGCTCCAGCGGCCGGCTACGCTTCAGCTCTGAGGCGTCAGGACGTTCGCGCAGATCCTGCCGCAAAACGCGAAACGCTCGCTCAGCCATAGCCGCAATGGCGGCCATGACTGAGCGAGCGTTTCGTTTAAACCGACAACAGTTGAGAGAGGGTTTCGTTTGAACCGGCGTTATCTGAAAGGGCGTTCCGTTTAAAGCGACATCAGTTGAGAGAGGGTTTCTAGGGAAGCTGCAGCTGTCCGTCCACCCGGCGCGGGATCCCCAGCGGGTTGCTCTCGAGCAGCGCAGGGTGCAGGACGGACTCCGGAGCGTCCTGGTAGGCGACCGGTCGCTGGAACCGGCGGACCGCCGTCGCACCGACCGAGGTGAAGAGCGACGTGGTTGCCGGGTAGGGGCCGCCGTGCTGCTGGGCCCAGTTGACGGCCACACCGGTGGGCCAGCCGTCGAAGAGGACGCGGCCGGCGAGGCCGGACAGCTGCTCCACGAGCGCGGCAACATCCTCGCCCGGCTGCGCGTGCACCGTGGCGGTGAGGCTTCCGGGGACCTTGGCGAGCACCGCGGACAGCTCCGCCTGGTCCGCGTATTTGATCAGCATGGTGGTGGGGCCGAAGCACTCCTCCAGCAGTTCCTCGGGGTTCTCCAGGACCCTGGCGGCAGTGGTGGTGAAAACCACCGGCGCTGCCCCGTTGGCCACCGCGTCCTGGTCGACGCTGCCGCTGACCACGCCCACGCCGTCAACGGACGCAAAGCTGCGCAGTCCGTCCGGATACGCTTCGGCAATCCTGCTGGTGAGCATCCCCAGCGCCGGTTTGCCCTTGGTGGCCTCTGCAACTTTCTCGGCGAAGTCCGTGCCGGCCGGGATGAAGACCAGCCCGGGCTTGGTGCAGAACTGGCCGGCGCCAAGGGTGAAGGAACCGGCCAGGCCTTCGGCAAGCTTGGCCGAGCGTTCCGCCAGCGCTGATTCCGTGACAACCACCGGGTTCAGGCTGCCCAGTTCGCCGTAAAACGGAATTGGCTCCGGGCGGGACGTGGCAAGGTCGAAGAGGGCGCGGCCGCCGGGGATGGAGCCGGTGAAGCCTACTGCCTTGATGGCGGGATCCTGGACCAGCGCGGTTCCCACCTCGCGTCCGCTGACCAGGGCGAACAAGCCCTCGGGTGCGCCCGCGTGACGCAGCGCCTCCGCCACGATCTCCGCCGTCCGTTCCGACAGGCGGAGGTGGCCCGAGTGGGCCTTGACAATCACCGGGCAACCCACGGCCAGCGCAGAGGCGGTGTCGCCGCCGGCCACCGAGAAGGCGAACGGAAAGTTCGACGCGGAGAACACCGCCACCGGTCCGATCGGTCGGAGGATCCGGCGCAGGTCGGGCGTGGGTGGAGTGGCGACCGGGTTCGCGTGGTCAATCACCGCTTCGAGGTAGGAGCCCTCGGTAATCACACGCGCGAACAGCCGGAGTTGCCCGGTGGTCCTGGCCACTTCGCCGGTGAGGCGGGGTACACCCAGGCTCGTTTCGGAATCGGCAATCTCCACCAGTTCGGCGGCGTTGGCGTCCAAAGCGTCGGCGACGGCGTTGAGCCAGTCAGCCCGCTGGGCATCGGAGGCAACCGCCGAGATTTTGGCAGCCTCCGTGGCCGCGGCCGTCAGCTCGGACATAGAGAGGGTTGCAGTTGTCACGTCAGTTACCTGTTCTGTGGTTGTGCGTTCTTCGTTACGCCGCAACCCCGGGTCGACGGGCGACCCGGGGTTGCGGCATGGTTACTGTCCGTCCCGGAAGCGGAAGCCGAGCCCCGGCTGGTCCGTGAGGGTCACCCGGCTGTCGCTGAACCGGACCGGCGACGGGCCGGCGAGGATCCCCAATTGCTCAAAGGATGCCTCCTCCACGTCCTCCACCAGGGTGGGCTCGGCGAGCGTGAGCGCCAACTGGCCGGACAGTTCCGGCAGCAGGTGCGGCATGACCTTGATGCTGTTGGTCCGGGCCAGCTCAACAATGCGCCGGAACGGCGTAATGCCACCCACCCGGATAATGTTCGGCTGGATGATGTCCACCGCTTCCGCCTCAATGAAATCCCGGAAGCGGTAGATGGTGTGCAGGTTTTCACCGAGGGCGATCGGCACCGGCGAGTGCTTGCGGAGCCTGCGGTAGGCCCAGAGGTCGTCCGCGCGGATGGGTTCCTCGAGCCACTCCAGGCCGAACCCGGACAAGACATCGAGAGCGCGGAGCGTGGTGGGCAGGTCCCAACGCTGGTTGGCGTCGATCATCAGCTTCCGGTCCGGCCCCAGAACGGAGCGGACCGCGGCCACGCGTTCGGAATCCTCACGGATGTCCGGTTTGCCTACCTTGATTTTCACGGCCTGGTGCCCGGCGGCAACCCACCGTTCAGTCTGCGCCACCAGCTCTTCCAGGCTGTAGTGCAGGTTGACGCCGGAGCCATAGACTTCCGCTGAACCCTGGCGCTGCCCCAGGAGTCCGGTGACGGAAGTACCGGCGCGGGAGGCCTGCAGGTCCCAGAGGGCCAGGTCCACGCCCGCCATCGCAATGGTGGTCAGTCCCCCGCCGCCTGCCTCGTGCAGCCGCTTCCACACCGCATCCCAAACCACCTCGGGGTTGGCGGGCAACCCTGCGACGAACGGCGCAATGTCGTAGTCCAGCAGTGCCTTGACAGCCTGCGGGCCAATGGTGGGCGTCCAGGAAAAACCATGCCCCGCACCGCCGTCGTCCGTGTGGATCTCCGTGACGATCACGTGGTTCTCCGGCGCCTCAACACCCCAGCTGCGCCGCAGCGGAACGGTGATGAGGCGCGTGGAGAGGCCCGTGATGCGGGGTACGGTGCGGACAGCTTCGGCGGCCAGGGCGGTCATCAGCGGCCAGCCAGCTCGTAGCCCTTGGCGAGGATGGCCTTCAGCTGCACCAGCTGCTCCTCGGTGGGGTCAACCAGCGGCGGACGCACGGAACCCACGGGCAGCCCGCCGAGGCGAAGGCCTGCCTTGATGAGCGAAACGCCGAACCCGGGGGTCTGGTCGCGGAGGCGGACCAGCGGTGCGTAGAAGCCTTCGAGCAGGGCGTTGCGGCGGTCCTCATCACCGGACATGTAGGCGTCGTAGTAGGCCTTGGCGATCTCCGGGGCCATCGCGAACGCGGCGGAGGAGTAGAGCGGGATGCCGAGGCCGCGGTACGCGCCCTGGGTCAGTTCCGCGGTGAGCAGGCCATTGAAGAAAGCAAAGTCCTCACGTCCGGTGGCACGGACGGCGGACACGATTTCCTGGGCCAGGCCAACATCGCCCAGTCCGTCTTTGAAGCCGACCACCTTGGGGTTGGCGGCGAGGCGGGCCATCGAGGCGGCGGTGAACTTGGCGTTCCCGCGGTGGTACACGATGACGGGCAGGCTGCTGGCGTCGGCCACTGCCTCGATGTACGCCACGAGCCCGTCGGTGGGGCCGGTGACCAGGTACGGCGGCAGGACCAAAAGGGCATCGGCGCCGGCTTCCTCGGCGATCCGGGCACACGCAATGGCGTGGCCCAGGGGGCCCCCGGCACCGGACACCACGGGCACCTTTCCGGCCACAGCCTCGACGGCGGCCGTCACCACGGTGCGGACCTCATCGATGCTCAGCGCGTGGAACTCACCGGTGCCGCAGGCGGGAAACACGCCGCCGGGACCGAACGGTAGCCGCGAGCTGATGTGCTCCTTGAGCAGCTCCACGTCGACGGCGCCTTCGGCTGTGAACGGGGTAACGGGGAAGAACAGTACGCCGTCGAATTTCATGATGTCTCCTTGGCTCCGCTGCCGGCAGTGACCAGCGCGGAATTCTCGTCGTTGAAGGGTGAATCGGACTTAAGTTCAGTACGCCAGCTGCGCGTGGGGTGCCAGCCCAGGAGTTCCTGTGCTTTTGCGATGGAGAAGGCCGGGCTGGTGCCCGTAAGGCCTGCGCTGATGGCCTCGCTTCCCGGCAGGAATTTCGGCATCAGGTCCGCCAACGGCTCCGTTGCCAGCGCATCTGCCGCGCCGACGAAGAAGGTTTCCCCGTTGGGAATGGACGGCATCTTCTCCAGCAGCAGGTCCAGGAAGTCCGCCACGTCCCGCGCATCCACGTAGTTGAAGAGCGCGGGAGCGGACAGGGCGGGATCGGCCAGCCGTTCAGCAAGGGTGTGGCCCTGCTGGGTAGGAGCGCCGTCCCATTCCTCCGGTGAAATCACAAAGCAGGGGCGGAACGCCGCATACCGGATCTTCTCACCCTGCGCTGCAGCGAACGCCTGCACGGTCTGCTCCGCGATCAGCTTGGAGAGCGCGTACGCGTTCCACGGCTTAGGCGGAGTCCGCTCGTCCAGCGGGAACGACGGCGGCAGCCAGCCCGCGGGCGAGCCATAGCCAAGCACCGTGGGGCTGCTGGCGGTGACGATCTTCGGCACCCCGACTTCCGTCGCGGCGCTGACCACGGCGAAGGCGAGGCGCGTGTTCGTGGCGAAGATGACGTCCTCGGGCGCGCTGAACGGGACGGCTATCGCCGCAAGGTGGATGACGGCGTCGGGCGCGGTCTGCCGCAGGAGGCGCAGCGCCTCGCCAGGAGCCAGCAGGTCGGCGGTCTCCTGCACAACCCCGGCCGGCAACTGGTCGGCCGGAACGGCGTCCCGGTCCACCGAGATCACCTCGTGGCCCTTTTGGGCGAGGCCGGCCACCACGCTGCGCCCCAGGCGGCCGGAGCCCCCGGTGACAAGAATCCTGCTCATGTTAGTCCTTCGAATCCGGTGCCTCGGTCACTTGCCGCGGCGGAGGTCGGCGCCGAGGTCCAGGTCCTCGATGCGTACGGGCAGGGAGGTTTCCAGCGAGCGGTTGCCGGCGATGCCCACCGAGACGGAGCGCAGCCCGTCCAGGTAGCCGGAGGGGCGGCCCAGCGGATCCTGGCCGGGGCCGTTGAAGAGATCCGAGAGGAGGAGCTCGTCACCGCCGCCGTGGCCGCCTTCGCCGTTGATGATCGGCACCTCGAAGGCTGCTTCCCAGTGGCGCTGGACCACCAGGCGTTCACCATTGCGGCGGATGGCGTCATCCTCTTCGATGGGGGTTGCGCTCGGGTCCACCACGGTTTTTTTGTCCGTGCTGCTGGTGACGGCGGCGCGTTCCACCACCTCCAGCTCGGCGCGGCCCTCGGTTCCGTTGACCGCCACGCGGTAGCCCTCCCAGGGACTGTGGGCGTTCAGCGAGTAGCTC
This sequence comes from Pseudarthrobacter sp. NPDC058329, assembly GCF_042879835.1. NCBI lineage: Bacteria > Bacillati > Actinomycetota > Actinomycetes > Micrococcales > Micrococcaceae > Pseudarthrobacter > Pseudarthrobacter sp. NPDC058329. Next base: position 174,511 of record NZ_JBHVZR010000008.1, on the reverse strand, counting down.
AGGCGCGGGCCGCCCTGGTACTCCACCACCAGCGCGAGGTTGTCCTCAATGGTGATGCCTTCGGTGAAGACGTCCTGGTCGCGGCGGTAGCCGTCGTAGTGCTCGTTGTCCAGGAACAGTGCCTTGAGGCGTTCGTCCTCGCGCAGGTCCAGGGTGAACGGATCCTTCTCCGCGGTGGCGGGTGCATCGGCGTCAGGCGTGCCTCGTTCCGGGCGGGGACCCAGGCCGCGCTCGGCGGCGTTCTTGTCGCCGTAGAACTTGAGGCCGCCGGAGGCGAAGACGCGCTCCGGGACGTCGTCGATCCACCAGTTCACCAGGTCGAAGTGGTGGGACGCCTTGTGGATCAGCAGGCCGCCGGAGTTCTTCTTCTCGCGGTGCCAGCGGCGGAAGTAGTCTGCGCCGTGCACGGTGTCCAGGACCCAGCTGAAGTCGATGGAGGTGACCTTGCCGATCACGCCGCTCTGGATGATCTCCTTGAGTGCGCTGTTGCGCGGCGAGTAGCGGTAGTTGAAGGTGACCACCACATTGCGGCCGGTCTCGCGCACGGCCTGGGTGATGCGGCGGCAGCCCTCGGCGTCAATGGTGAGGGGCTTTTCAACGACGACGTCGGCGCCCGCGCGAAGTCCCTCCACGATGTAGTCGGCGTGGGTGTAATCAGGCGTGGTGACGATGACCCGGTCGATGTTGTTGGCCTGGATGAACGCGGTGAGGTCTGCAGGATCGAAGGAGGCCACCGGTCCCGGTGCGCCCAGCTCCTGGATGAGCTTCTGGTAGAACTCCACGCGGCCCGGGTTGACGTCCGAGAACGCGATGAGTTCGGCGGTGTCTGCGTGCTTGCCGAAGATGGCCCGGGTGTACATTTCGGAGCGGCCGCCGGTGCCGATCAGGGCGATGCGCGCTTTGCCGCCCTGCCCTCCGGAAACGTCAGCGGTGGCGGTGTCCGCGCCAGCTTTTGCCGCGCCTGCAGCGGTACTTGACTCGGCTGTGTTGACCATGAGGGATCCCTTTCGAAAGCTAATTCCCGGCCGCGCCGGCGGCCTCTGATGTTCGACATTGGGTGCACTGCTGCACCCTGCCCAAGAAAGCGTTTTCTCAGGTCACTACTAGATTTGTACCAACCGGAGCAGGTATCCGTCAACCATTATCAACATTGAGAGAAAGCGTTTTCTAGTCCACCCACGGAATGACGGGCGCCACTCCAGGCCCAAAGTTGCGGGAAAACTTGGGAAAACTCTAGAAATCGGTTTCCGGGACCGGTATATGCTGTCTCTCATACCCCGTCGGGCAAAGGCGGCAAAGAACCTGCCCGCGGGCAGCACAACGGCACACGGCACCGCCCCGCCGCGCTAAAGAAGGGACCACCATGGTCAGGAGATCGGCAACCGGCAGGATCGGGATCGCGGATGTTGCGGTCAAGGCTGGGGTGTCCCATGCGACGGTGTCCCGGGTCATGAACGGCAACTTCACCGTGGACCCGGACATTGCGTCCCGCGTTCGGGCCGCTGCTGCGGAGCTGAAGTACCAGCCCAACCCGGTGGGCCGCAGCCTTGCCCTGGGCAAGACCGACACGATTGGCATCGTGGTGCCGGACCTGGCCAACCCCACCTTCCAGGCCATCCTGCGCGGCCTGAGCCGGGCCGCAGCCCAGGACGGATACCGCGTTTTGATCGCCGATTCCTTTGAGGTGTCCAGCGAGGAAACCATCCTCGCAGGCGAAGCCCGCCGGCGGTGCGACGGCCTGGTCCTGTGCGCTCCGCGCATGAGCGACTCCGAACTGGAGGAGATTGCGCCGTCGCTCCACCCACTGGTGCTGATCAACCGCACCACGGCCGCCGCGGACGTACCCAGCCTGGTGGTGGATTACGGGCAGGGCGTGCAGGATCTCGCCGAACACCTGGTGGACCTGGGACACACCCGCCTGGCATTCTTGTCCGGGCCGCCCCGAAGCGCCTCCAACGGCATGCGGCTTCAGGGCCTGGAGGCATTCAAGGCCGCCCATCCCCAGGTGGATGTCCGGATGCTTGAAGGCGGTTCAGACTTCGACACCGGCCACGAAGCCGTGGATGCCGTACTGGAAAGCGGGGCGACAGGAATCCTTGCCTTCAACGACCTGGTGGCGATGGGCCTGATGAGCGGGCTGCACGAACGCGGCCTCCATGTTCCGGGCGACATTTCGGTGACAGGGTTCGACGACATCCCCTTTGCCAGGTACACCACCCCTGCACTCACCACCGCAGCCGTCCCCATCACCGAACTGGGCGAGCAGGCCTGGCACCAGCTTCGCGCGCTGATCCGCAAGGAAGAGAACGACGCGCCCGGCAGCCGGTACCAGCCGCGCCTCCAGGTCCGAAACAGCAGCGGCCCGGCCAAGGCGCCCCGCTCAACGGTGCACGGCTAAGCTTCCGGGCCGACGCCGGCCTCCCGGTAGTAGCCCTCGATGTGGGCGGCCACCAGCGTGGCCGCCCGCTCGCCGTCGCTATTCTGCACCGCGGCAAGGATGTCATGGTGCTCGGACCGCAGCCGTTTCGCTGTGGTGTTCCAGTCCGGCAGGTTGCCGGTGAGCCGGGATGCATAGCCGGTAATTGATTCACGCAGCGACCCCATCATGGCGCTGACCACGGCGTTGCCCGCCGCGTCTGCGAGCGCAAGGTGGAAACGGACGTCCAGCGCAAGGAACTCGTCCACGGCCACCGCGTCCTCATCCATCCGGTCAAGGAGCCGGGCAGCGCCGGCCAGCTCCGGCGAATCAGGCCTCGCGTGGGACACCGCCCACGATTCCAGAAGTACACGAGTCTCCACGATGTCCGCCACTGGCAGGTGCTGGGTAGCGACATGCAGCCGCAGCGCAGAGCCCAGGGCCGCCGTCGGATCCGAAATGACCACCGTCCCCGCCTCGGGCCCGGACCCCACTCCCGCCCGGAGCACACCCATGGCCTCCAGTATGCGGATGGCCTCCCGGACGGAGGTCCGCGAGACCTGGAGCTGCTCGGCCAGTGAACGCTCGGCGGGCAGGCGGCCGCCCACAGCCAGGCGTCCTTCGGAGAGCTCGTTCTCAATCCAAGCCAGGACAAGCTGATGGGTCTTCATGTGGCAATAGTAGTTGATGTGGTTGGACCACATGGCTTACAGTGTGGTTAGACCACAGAACGGTTTGCCCGACGGCAGACCGGTCACCCGCCCAACGGAGGACGCCATGACCCACACCATCCAGCCCAACAACCCGGAGACCACGCCTGCCCCGGAGTCAACGGATGTTCCGGCAACCGTATCCTCCGTTCCTGCTGCGGCTCCCGCCGGCGCAGGTTCCGCCGTGCCGGCAGCGTTGAAGCGCCGTATCCCCAAGTACTCCGACCTGGCTCCCCTGATGCAGTTCAAGAAGCCGGAATACAGCAAGGAAGCCCGGCTCAGGCGCGCCAGCACGGTGTGGGAGCTGCGGGACATCGCCAAGCGGCGCACCCCGCAGGCGCCTTTTGACTACACGGACGGCGCCGCCGAAGAGGAAATCACCCTTCGCCGCGCCCGCCAGGCCTTCCTGGACATCGAATTCCGGCCAGGCATCCTGCGGAACGTCTCCGCCATCGACCTGAGCACCGAGATCCTGGGCAAGCCCTCACGCCTCCCGGTGGGCATCGCGCCTACCGGCTTCACCCGGATGATGCAGTCCGAAGGCGAGTACGCCGGATCCCAGGCAGCCGAGGCGGCCGGAATCCCCTACACCCTCTCCACCATGGGCACCGCCTCCATCGAGGACGTGGCTGCAGCGGCCCCCAACGGCCGGAACTGGTTCCAGCTGTACCTGTGGACGGACCGCGACCGGTCGCTGGAGCTCATCGAGCGCGCCGCCCGGGCCGGCAACGACACCCTGATGGTTACCGTGGACACCGCCGTGGCCGGCGCGCGACTCCGCGATGTCCGCAACGGCATGACTATCCCGCCGGCGCTGACCATCAAGACTGTGCTCGATGCGTCCTACCGTCCGGCCTGGTGGTTCAACTTCCTCACCCACGAGCCGCTGACGTTCGCCTCACTGTCCCGCTACACGGGCACGGTGGCTGACCTGATCAACTCCATGTTCGATCCCACCCTGACCTTCGAGGACCTGGACTGGCTGCGCGAGACCTGGAAGGGCAAGCTGGTGGTCAAGGGCATCCAGACCGTCGAGGACGCCCGCCGCGTTGTTGACCACGGCGCAGACGGTGTGATCCTCTCCAACCACGGCGGCCGGCAGCTGGACCGTGCCCCCATCCCGTTCCACCTGCTCCCCGAGGTCAAGCAGGCGTTCACCGCGGACAACACCGACGCCGCGATCATGCTGGACACCGGCATCATGAGCGGTGCGGACATCGTGGCAGCCCTGGCCCTCGGCGCAGACTTCACCCTGATCGGTCGCGCTTACCTCTACGGTCTGATGGCCGGCGGCCGCGCAGGCGTTGACCGCACCCTCCAGATCCTCGAAAAGGACATGGCCCGCACTATGGCCCTGCTCGGCGTCAGCAAGATCTCCGAGCTCACCCCGGACCACGTGCGCCTGCTGAACAAGTAGGTCCCATCCCAACTGACTCGCAGTTGACGCAGCGAAAACACGATTTGGCAGCGTTAACTGCGGGTCAGTTGGGTTATGGGCTACTTCTTGCGGCCGAACTTGGGAAGGTTGGGCAGGTTCGCCAGCAGGTCGGCCGCCTTGGTGGCCGCACGGCCCACGGTCCGGCCGATCTGCTGGGGCACGCTGTCATCGCTGAGCGGCGCGGTAGTTCCGCCGGGAATCACGACGGCGGGACTCAGGTCGGTGCCGTCTGGTGCCAGCACGCCGGCTGAGACAGCATCCGCTGCTACCGCTGTGACGCCTTCGCCCGCCGACACGGCAGAAGGCTCTTTCCGCGGGCTGTCCTGGAGGGAGGCTACAGCCACCGGCGACAGCGGAGCCGAGGCCGCCGTGCCGACGTCGAACGTCTCAAGCCAGCTGGCAATCCCCTCCAGCGGCTTGCGGTTCAGCGCGTAGTACCGCTTCTGGCCCTGCGCCCGCATGCTCACCAACTGGGCCTCACGCAGGACTTTCAGGTGCTTGGAAATGGTGGGCTGGCTCGCCGCCAGTTCCTCCACGAGCTCCCCCACTGCCTTGTCTCCGGAACGAAGGGAGGTCAGGATGTCCCGCCGGGTCGATTCCGCAATGACGGCAAATACGTCGTCTGTCACCATGCCTCCCACCCTAGCGACATATGCCCCGAAAGGCATCAACTATTTCGCCGGCCGGGGGGCATTGGGAAGGCAAGCCTGTCAGTCGAACCAGGGATCCAGTCCGTGCAGCGGAAAAACGGCCTTTCGCGTGGCCATGACGGTGCGGTCCACGGCGTCGTTGGGGTCGAACCCCACCTCCCAGGAACGCCACCAGAGCTCCACGTCGTCGCCCATCAGTCCGGGCGTCTCGGCCCCGAACTTCTCTTCGACGTACCTCCGCCAGTCCTCGGGCACGGCCGTCCGCAGCGGCACCGGCCGTCCCGCGGCAATGGCAATCAGGTGGCTCCAGGACCGGGGAACCACGTGCAGCACGTTGTACCCGCCGCCGCCGGTGGCGATCCAGCGGTTGCCGCAGTGGCGGGCGGCGAGATTCCCGACGGCGGTGGCCGCCTCCCGCTGGCCGTCGACGCTGAGGTTGAGGTGCGTGAGCGGGTCCGTCCGGTGCGAGTCGCACCCGTGCTGGCTGACGATCGCCTCGGGCTCGAACGCTGCCACCAGCTGCGGGACAACGGCGTGGAAGGCCCGCAGCCAGCCGGCGTCACCGGTTCCTGACGGCAGGGCGATGTTGACGGCGGTCCCCTCGGCCCGGGGTCCGCCGATTTCGTTGGCGAACCCGGTGCCGGGAAACAGGGTGAGCCCGCTTTCGTGCAAAGACAGGGTGAGCACCCGCGGATCGTCCCAGAAGATGCTTTCCGTTCCGTCCCCGTGGTGGGCGTCGACGTCGATGTACGCCACCTTGCGGATGCCGCCGTCGAGCAGCTTCTGCACGGCTAGCGCGGCGTCGTTGTAGATGCAGAATCCGCTGGCCTTGTCACGGGCGGCATGGTGCATGCCGCCACCGAAGTTCACCGCGTGCAGGGCCGACCCGTCCAGGATGCGGGAAGCGGCCAGCAGGGACCCGCCTGCCAGCCGTGCTGCGGCCTCGTGCATGCCGGCGAACGCGGGATCGTCCTCGGTGCCCAGGCCGCGCGATTCGTCAGTTGCGTACGGATCGTCGCTGACCCTGCGGACCGCGGCCACGAATTCGGCCGAATGCACTGACTCCAGCTCGGCGTCGGTGGCGACCCCGGGCTCTGCCACGGCAAGGTGCTCAAGGTCGAAGAGGCCCAGGCTTTGGGCAAGGCGGGCCGTGAGGTCCATCCGTTCGGGCGCCATGGGGTGGCCGGGACCGAAGTTGTAGGCAGTCATGCCAGCGCCCCATACCACCGTCGTTGGCGGCGCGGGCTTGCTGAGACCGGGCAGATATGTCATCAATCACAGGCTACCTGAGCCTGCAGCCGTTCCGGCCCGGCCATTACACGCGCATAAGTGGTTTACTACTGAGGGAAGCAAACCTACCGAGGAAAAGCCACACATGACGCAAAGCCAGTCGAGGCCCCGGACTCCGGCCAGCTGGCATCCCGCCGCACAGGAGCGGGAGGGCCTCTGGGTTCTCACGCGGCTCCGCGACTTTATCGACGACATTGCCAATACGTCGCCGGCCCGGCTTGCCCTGAGTGCGTTCGCTGCCGTGTGCCTTGTCTTCACGCTCCTGCTGTCCCTGCCCATCTCCTCCGCCGCCGGCGTAGTCACACCGCCCCACCAGGCTTTGTTCACCGCCGTCTCGGCGGTGTGCGTCACGGGCCTGACGGTGGTTTCCACGGCGGTGCACTGGTCCTTCTTTGGCCAGCTGGTAATCCTGGTGGGCATCTTCATCGGTGGCCTTGGCACCCTGACACTGGCATCACTGCTGGCGCTGATGGTCAGCAAACGCCTCGGTGTCCGCGGAAAAATCATTGCCGCGGAATCCATGAATAACGCGGGCCGCCTGGGCGAGGTGGGCACCCTGCTGCGGATCGTGATCACCACCTCCGTGGTCATCGAGGGAATCCTCGCCCTGGCCCTCATTCCGAGGTTCCTCACCCTCGGCGAGCCTTTTTGGCAATCCGTCTGGCATGGCATCTTCTACTCCATCTCCTCCTTCAACAACGCCGGCTTCACCCCGCATTCGGACGGCATCGTTCCTTATGAGACGGACCTGTGGATCCTGGTTCCGCTGATGCTGGGGGTCTTCCTGGGAAGCCTCGGATTTCCCGTGGTGATGGTCCTGCAGCAGAACGGCCTGAACTGGAAGAAATGGAATCTCCATACCAAGCTCACCATCCAGGTTTCCTTGATCCTGCTGGTGGCGGGAATGTTCCTGTGGGGGCTGATGGAGTGGGACAACGCCCGGACCATCGGCGGGATGGACCTGGGTGAGAAGATCACGCATTCGCTCTTTGCCTCCGTTATGACAAGGTCCGGCGGCTTCAACCTTGTGGACCAGAACCAGATGGAGTCCACCACCATGCTCCTGACGGACGCGCTGATGTTCGCCGGCGGCGGCTCAGCCTCGACGGCGGGCGGCATCAAAGTGACCACCATTGCCGTGATGTTCCTCGCCATCATCGCCGAAGCCCGAGGCGACGCCGATGTGAAGGTCTACGGCAGGACCATCCCGCAGGGCAGCATGCGCGTGGCCATCTCGGTGATCGTCGCCGGTGCCACCCTGGTGTCCGTATCCGCGTTCCTCCTGCTGCAGATCAGCGGCGCTTCCCTGGACCGGGTGCTGTTCGAAACCATCTCCGCGTTCGCCACGGTGGGGCTGAGCACCAACCTCAGTGCCGAGCTGCCGCCGTCGGGCGTGTATGTCCTCAGCGCCCTGATGTTCGCCGGTCGCGTGGGCACCGTGACCCTCGCCGCTGCCCTGGCCCTGCGCCAGCGCAGCCAGTTGTACCACTATCCCGAAGAGAGGCCCATCATTGGCTAGTTCCCCAGACGCCCCCAGGCGGCCCGCCCATAATGCCCCGGTGCTGGTCATCGGGCTGGGGCGCTTCGGCTCCTCCACGGCTGAGCAGCTGGTCAAGCAGGGCCGTGAAGTGCTCGCAATCGAACGCGACACAGCCCTCGTGCAGAAATGGGCGCCGCTCCTCACGCACGTGGTGGAGGCCGACGCCACCAACATCGATGCCCTCCGCCAGCTGGGCGCGCAGGAGTTCAGCTCCGCCGTCGTGGGCGTGGGCACGTCCATTGAGTCCTCGGTGCTGATCACGGTGAACCTGGTGGACCTCGGCATCGAACATCTCTGGGTGAAGGCCATCACGCCCTCGCACGGCAAAATCCTCACCCGTATCGGCGCCAACCACGTGATTTATCCGGAGGCTGACGCCGGCGTGCGGGCAGCCCACCTGGTGTCCGGACGCATGCTGGACTTCATTGAGTTCGACGACGACTTCGCCATCGTGAAGATGTACCCGCCGCGCGAGACGGTGGGGTTCACCCTCGACGAGTCCAAGGTCCGGTCCAAGTACGGTGTGACGATTGTGGGGGTCAAGTCCCCCGGCGAGGACTTTACCTACGCCCGGCCGGAAACGAAGGTGTCCTCCCGCGACATGCTGATCGTGTCCGGGCACGTGGACCTGCTGGAGCGCTTCGCCGCCCGGCCCTGACCCTCGCCTCGCAAGCTCGGCCAGGGAACCCTGCGGTCGTCGGCCCATGTCAGCCGAGCTGTTTCGTGATCTCCGCGGCCCGGTCCGCAGCCGCACGTGCGCCGGCGGCGATGATGGAGGGGATGCCCCGCTCATCAAAAGTTGCAATGGCCCGCTCCGTGGTGCCGTTGGGGCTGGTCACTGCTTTGCGCAGCGCGGAGGGATCAGCGCCCGGCTCGGCAAGCATAAACCCGGCACCCGCCACCGTTTCGCGGGCCAGGAGCAGGGACAGCTCCGCATCCAGTCCCAGCTCCTCCCCCGCGGCCGCCATGGCCTCGGCCAAATAGAACGCGTAAGCCGGGCCCGAGCCGCTGATGGCCGAAAGCGCGTCCACCTGTTCTTCCGGTACCTCAACAATGGTTCCCGCGCCCTGCAGGATGTCCTTGACCTTCTGCAGCTGTTCGGGGGTGCAGTGGGTGCCAGGCGAAACGGACACAACGCCGCGGCCCAGCTTGGCAGGAGTGTTGGGCATGGTGCGGATCACCGGCTGCCCGGCCGGCAGGGCAGCTTCAAGCTGGGCGATCGAAACGGCGGCAGCCACACTCACCACTACGGTGTCGCGGGCCAACGAGCCGCTGATCTCACGTGCCAGGTCGGTGATGCCAACCGGTTTTACACCCAGAATCACGACGGCGGATCCCTTGGTTGCGTGCTTGTTGTTGTCCGGTTCCTCCTCACCGGCGATCGCGGTGATGCCGTGGTGGCGCTCGGCCAGTTCCGCGGCACGCTCGGCGCGACGGACGGTGGCCACGATGTCGGCAGGGTCTGTCCCGGCCTCCAGCAGGCCGCCAAGGATGGCTTCGTTCATGGATCCACAGCCAAGGAATGCAATTCGGTTGCTCATGGCTCCATCATTGCAGTTCGGCCCAGCCCGCGCAGAAATCAGTTAAGCAGGAAAAATCCGGAAGTCGGGAACTGGCAGAAACAGGTTCACAGGTAGCTCACATGTTGGATGCAGGTTCCTCACAAGTGGCGTCTCTAATGTAGTTATTACCTCATTGAGGGTGCGAGTGATGCGGCAGGCATGGGGATGCTTGCCAGGGCACCGGCGTACGTCACAGGTTTTCCCCCATTTTCCTGTCGCGGCCGCCGGTGCTTCCGCTTTTAAACGGCTATGAGGCGGCGGGCTCCCGCTTCAGCCAGCCTGCGGCTGAAGCGGCCTTCGGCTGCCAAGAACGCTCTCAGACCGCCGCCTGTACTGCCGCCGGCACAACGTGCGGCGCGGGCTCCAGCGGCCCGGAGAACACGAGCTGGTCGAGGCGGCGGAGGATCAGGCCCTCACGAAGGGCCCACGGACAGATCTTGATTTTCTTGAATTTGAAAAGCTCCAGTGCCGCCTCCGCCACCAGGGCACCCGCCAGTAGCTGGTGGGCGCGGGCTTCGGACACCCCCGGCAGGTGAAGCCGGTCTTCAGCCTTCATGGCCGAGATGCGCTGGGCCCAGACCCCAAGATCCGAGGCGTGCAGCTCACGCTTGACGTAGGGGCCCGCCGCGCTGGGGGCAGCCCCGGCGACCCGGGCCAGGGACCGGAAAGTCTTGGAGGTCCCGGCCACCACATTCGCCCTCCCAAGCCCGTCGAATTCACGGACAGCGGGTTTGAGGGTGGCCTGGATGTAACGACGGAGTTCTTTGACGCTCTTGGCCGAGGGCGGGTCCTCAGCAAGCCAATCCCGCGTCAGCCGGCTCGCTCCCAGCGGCACCGAGGTGGCTACCTCCGGAAGTTCGTCCTGGCCGAAGGCCATCTCGAAGGAGCCGCCGCCGATGTCCAGGTTGAGGATGGGTCCGGCACCCCAGCCGTGCCAGCGGCGGACGGCGAAGAAGGTCATGGACGCCTCTTCGCTGCCAGTGAGTTCCTGCAGCGTGACAGTGGTTTCGTGCTTTACGCGGGCCAGGACTTCGGGGCCGTTGGTTGCCTCGCGGATGGCGGAAGTACAGAAGGCCAGAAGGTCCTCGGCCTTGTGCCGGGCCGCAAATTCCCAGGCTTCCAGCACAAATTCGGTGAGTTCGTGCTGTCCGGCGTCGCTGATGCTGCCGTCCGCCTCCAGGTACTGGACCAGGGAGAGCGGACGCTTGTGGGAGGCGAACGGCACAGGCCGCGCACCGGGGTGGGCGTCCACCAGCAGGAGGTGGACAGTGTTGGACCCGATATCAAGGACGCCTAGCCGCATGCTGCCATTATTCCCCGGCCGGGCCGTTCTGGCCCAACTGCCGCGTCATGTCAAGCCGCGCCCCGGGAGGAGTCAGTTCTCGGTCGGGCCGGCAGGGGCGCTGCCGGGAAGCTCGTCAGCGCGCTTGAAGTCGCGCTTGATGTTGGCAACGCCCTCGGGATTGATCTCAAAGCCGTAGGCTGCCCCCGGGTTGATGACCATTCCCAGCTCTTCGCCGATGTTGGCGATGATGGCAGCACCCTGGGTGCCGAGGACGTTGGGCGCTGCCTCCAGGTACTGCTGGTCCACCCGGCTGGGGTGCGAGAAAACAGCCAGGACGGGATCGCCGTCAGCATTGGCCAGAACCAGCGGTTCCACCTGGGAATCCTCGCCCTCGATCCCGTCCGAGCTGATGATGTAGACCTCACTGTTCAGGAAGGACAGGATGACGTCCACTGGACTGGCATCAGGCTGTCCGCCCTGGGCGAGTTTTTCCTCAAGGTCGTTGAGCGGGCTGGGATCAATGTGCGCAGGCTGTTCAGTCATACCTCTACCCGACCACGTTGGGCCCTGCACCGCAATCCAGCCGATGACTGCCGGCACCGAGCTACTTCTTGGCGGGAGCTTTCTTCTTGGCCGGTGCCTTGCGGGTGGCGGTGCGCTTGACCGGGCCCTTGGCGCGCTTCTCCGCGAGGAGCTCCACGGCCTGTTCGCGCGTGAGTTCCTCCAGGGAGGTGGCGCGCGGAACCGTGATGTTGGTGATGCCGTCGGTGATGTAGGGACCGAACCGGCCTTCCTTCACCACGATGTTCTTCTCCGATACCGGGTCCGGCCCGAACTCCGCCAGCGGCGGCACGGCTGCCCGCGCGCCGCGCTGCTTGGGCTGGGAGTAGATCTCCAGCGCCTGTTCCAGCGTGATGGTGAAGATTTCCTCCTCCGACCCGATGGACCGGGAGTCTGTTCCCTTCTTCAGGTAGGGACCAAACCGGCCGTTCTGCACGGTGATCAGGTTGCCTTCGGCGTCCTCCCCCAGGGCGCGCGGCAAGCTCATCAGCTGCAGCGCCTCATCGAGGGTTACGGACTCCACGGTCATGGACGCAAACAGCGAACCCGTCCGCGGCTTGGCCTTGACCGGCTTCTTGGGCGGCTTGGGCTTGCCGTTCTTGTAATACTCCACCGGCTGGTTGGCGATCTGTTCCTCGGTCATCTCGGGGATGACTTCGGTGACGTAGGCGCCGTAGCGGCCGTTCTTGGCGACGACGGTGTGCCCGGTGTGCGGATCGGCGCCGAGGACGCGTTCCTCGGGAGCGGCCGTTTCCATCAGCTCAATGGCCTTGGCTGCGGTCAGTTCGTCCGGGGCGAGGTCATCGGGTACGTTGGCGCGGGCGGACTCCACGACTTCGCCGGTCTTGGCGTCCACGGTCGGCACGGAGCTTTCCAGGTACGGGCCGAACTTGCCAACGCGCAGGGTGATGCCGTCGGCGATGGGCACGGAGTTAATTTCCCGCGCGTCGATTTCGCCGAGGTTGTTCACGATGCTCAGCAGCCCTGGATCGGCGTCTTCGCCGTAGTAGAAGTGCTTCAGCCAGGCGGCACCCACGGCCTGTCCGTTGGCGATCTTGTCCAGGTCGCCTTCCATGTCCGCGGTGAACTCGTAGTCCACGTAGTCGGAGAAGTGCTGCTCCAGCAGCCGGATGACCGAGAAGGCGATCCAGCTCGGGACCAAAGCGGAACCCTGCTTCCGGACGTAGCCGCGGTCCTGGATGGTGGAGATGGTGGACGCGTACGTGGACGGGCGTCCGATGCCCTTCTTTTCCAGCTCCGCCGTCAGGGACGCTTCGGTGTACCGCGGCGGCGGTGAGGTCTCGTGGCCCACCGCAATGATCTCGGAAGCGTTGAGCGCATCGCCCTTGGCCACGTTGGGGAGGCGGCGGGCTTCGTCGGAGTCGTCGTCGCCGCGGGTCTCGTCCTTGCCTTCCTCGTACGCCGCAAGGAAGCCGGGGAAGGTGATCACGGTGCCGGATGCGGAGAACTCGGCGTCCCGCCCGTCGGAGGCAACCGCACCGAGGCGGATGGTCGCCGTCGAACCCTTGGCGTCACCCATCTGGGAGGCGACGGTCCGCTTCCAGATCAGTTCGTACAGCCGGAATTCGTCGCCGGAGAGCTGCTTCGCCACCTGCGCCGGGGTGCGGAACGAGTCACCGGCGGGACGGATGGCCTCGTGCGCTTCCTGCGCATTCGCTGCCTTGGAGGTGTACACGCGCGGCGACTGCGGGATGTACTCGGGGCCGTAGAGCTCTGAGGCCTGGCGGCGGGCAGCGGTCACGGCTTCGTCACTCAGCGCCGAGGAGTCTGTACGCATATAGGTGATGTAGCCGTTTTCGTACAGCCGCTGGGCCACCTGCATGGTGCTCTTGGAGGAGAAGCGCAGCTTACGGCCGGCCTCCTGCTGCAGCGTTGAGGTGGTGAAGGGCGCGGCCGGACGCCGGGTGTACGGCTTGGTGTCAACGGAGCGGACGCGGAACTCGGCGTTCTGCAGCCCGGCGGCCAGGGAGGTTGCCAGTTCCTCGTTGAGGTGGGCAACGTTCTTGGAGGTGAGGACGCCGTCGTCATTGAAGTCGCGGCCGCTGGCCACCTTGGCGCCGTCAACGTTGGCGAGCTTCGCTTTGAAGGAGCCGGCGTCCGCGCCGAACTGGCCTGTCAGGTCCCAGTAGGAGGCGGCCTTGAAGGCCATCCGCTCACGTTCGCGGTCCACCACCATGCGGGTGACCACGGACTGCACACGGCCGGCGGACAGGCCGCGGGCCACCTTGCGCCACAGCACCGGGGAGATTTCGTAGCCGTACAGGCGGTCCAGGACGCGGCGGGTTTCCTGGGCGTCCACCAGCGCCGAATCAACGTCGCGCAGGTTGCCCATGGCGCGCTGGATGGCTTCCTTGGTGATTTCGCCGAACGTCATCCGGTACACCGGGACCTTGGGCTTGAGCACTTCCAGCAGGTGCCACGCGATGGCCTCGCCCTCGCGGTCCCCATCGGTTGCGAGATAAAGTTCGTCGGCGTCCTTGAGCGCAGCTTTGAGCTCGGTCACCTTTTTCTTTTTGTCGGCGGACACCACGTAGTAGGGCTTGAAGTCGTGTTCAATGTCGACGGCGAACTTGCCTACCGAGGTTTTCTTCAGTTCGGCGGGAAGTTCAGACGGCTGCGGCAGGTCGCGGATGTGACCAATGGAGGCCTCAACGATGAAGCCCTCGCCCAGGTACTTGGCGATGGTCTTGCTCTTGGCCGGAGACTCCACAATCACGAGTTTCTTGCCGGTTTTGGCCTTGCTTGGCACGGTGCTCCTACAGAAAAAGGTTGCTCGGGCAGATGCGCCCATACTGGCCTAGTTCACCATATTTTGGAGATTTGTGCGCATCCATGTGGAAAAGATGGGGGTTATCCGGCAGGCCTTCCGCGTCTTACTCAGCGGCCGGGACCAGGAAGCCGTCCCGGACCAGGTTGGCCACTTCGGTGAGCAAACCGCTTCGGAACGAGCCGGCGTCGAACCCTTCATCCCCCGCTCCGCCGCCGCCCAGCAGCGCCTCAAGGGCGCCGGCAATCTGGCCGGCGGAGAGGTCGCCGTCGCAGGCAGAAATAAACCCGGCAAGTTCGGTGCTGAGGAGGTTGGTCCGGCGCAGGCCGGCGCCCTGGCGGAGCAGGATCACCCCGGGGTGCTCGGCGCCGGGCCGCTGGTGGCGTTCCTCGGTGACGTCGTCCGCCACCAGCAGGTGTGCGTCGCTGATGCTGTTCGCGGCGAGCCAGTCCTGGCGCTCCAGTGCCGCGCCCAGGTGGGGGCCGATGGGCTGCTCGATCGGGTAGGTGATTTCCTCGAACCGGTTGAAAACAGCCTGCCCGGCAGAAAGGGGCCGGCGGAGCAGCACCATGCCGAAGCCGATCCCCTCCACATTCCGGGACTTGAAGTCTGCAAGGTAGGCGGCGTACGCGTCCTTGTAATGCTGCCGGTCCCTGCTCTCGGACGCGTCGCGCAGCCACGTTTCGGCGTATTCCTCCGGGCTCACCGTCTCGCGTTGAATGAACCAGGCGTCCATGCCGGGGGGAACCCAGCCCTGGGGGCGCTCCTGCCAGGCCGCGCCGGCGGGCACCTCCCAGTTCCCGAGCATCTGTGCCGTGCCGCCGGGAGCGAGTACGGCCGGCAGCCCGGCCACGAGGGCTGCCACAATGTCATCGCCGGGAAGGCCGCCGTCGCGGTAGGTGAACTGTCCGGACGCCTCCTCCCCGGCGCTCCGCGGGGTGATGACGAAGGGCGGGTTGGAGACCACCAGCCCAAATTCCTCCCCTGCCACCGGATCCAGGAGCGAACCCAGGCGCAGGCTCACGCGGTCTTTCAGCCGTGCCGGATCCACCGACAACGCCCCGGCGTTAAGCAGGATGTTGAACCGCGTAAAGGCCAGGGCCCGTTCGGAGATGTCCGTGGCCGTCACGTGCTCGCAGTGGTGCAGCAGGTGGAAGGCCTGGATGCCGCAGCCCGTCCCCAGATCCAGGGCCCGCCCGGTGTGCTGCCGGAACGTAGTCTGCACCAAGGTGGTGGAGGCCTGGCCGATGCCCAGGACGTGGTCGTGCCGGAGTACGCCTTCCTGCTGGTGCGCGGCCAGATCGCTGGCCACCCACAGTTCGGCGCCGCCACTTCCGTCCTCGTTGGCGTCCCAGCCGTAGGGCCGCAGGTCAGCCTTGGCCGCCAGAAGCTGGCCGCCGGGAACGGGCTCCACCAGCCCCAGCGTTTCGAGGCCCTCCGCGCGGATGCCCGGCAGGGCGGCGTCGAGCGTTTCCCGACGCTGCGGCTCGGCAAGCAGCCAGAGGCGGACCACGGCGGCAAGCGCCGTGTTGCCCTCGTCCCGCCGCACGGCTTGCTCGGCAGCCAGCAGGGCCGGGATGACCTGGTCCCGGTTCAGGGCGGTGTAGGCCGATGCGCCCAGGAGCCCGGCGACGCCGTCGAGCGTGTAGTCCACCAGGCGCAGGTCCGCGGCCAGCGCCGTGAGCAGCTCCGGGAGGTCGCTGCGGGGAGCGTCGGTGGTGTGGCCGGCGGTGAACTCGTATGGGGTGTTAGGCACTGCCCAAGTTTAGTCCGGCGCCGGGAGCCGGAAACCGGGCAGGGACGGTGGACGGGGTAGCGTGGAGCTATGCCAACACCGCTTTCCATCGTTCCGCGCGCCCGGACGCAGGCGGCCACCCCACGGCGCATCCGGCTGACTACCTGGGCGCTTGCTGGGCTGGCGGCAGTGGCTCTCACAGGGTGTTCGCCCGTGGTCTCGATCGAGAACGCGGACGTTCCCCAGTGGCGCGCCACTGCACTGCCAACGGCACCTGATGCTGTGATCGGAGATGCCGGCAAAATCCTCAACCGGGACCGCATCATCGGGGCGGCGGCCGACGTTCCTGCGGGCCGGTACACCCTGACGGCGACCTGCGAGGGCGGGGGCAAAGCCTTCTTCGCCGTGTCACTGGACGGTGAGGCCGTGGTAGACGCCGGAGCGGCCTGCAACGGCAGCACGGAAGTCACCAGGATCACGTTGCCGCGGTCCGGGACGCTGGAAGTCAGCACCTCGAGCGTTGACTCGCCCCTGATCTACGCTTACCAACTGACGCCGGCACAATAGGTATGGTCCGCAGGGGCGCGGGGGCTTAAAGTCGGACTATGCGCAGTGTGCGGACGTCCTCCGCGCCTTCCCCGGGGCGGACAGCCCGGGCGCCGCTACGGCGGAACCCAGCGGCCGCCGTCGTCCTCAGTGTTGTGCTGACGGCAGGGCTGACGCTGGGCGGCTGTGAATACACGTACGACGACGGCCGGAACCGGAGCGACGTTGCCGAGACTGGGGAGACGGTTGCCCCGGCGCCCGCGATCACCCGGGACCCGATGCGGCGCGAGCCCGTCAGTGAGGCCGAGCTTGAAGGATGGGTGAAGCGGACGCTGCCGGACACCGGGCATCCGGTGGTCCATGCCGGTGCCGGGCTGCTGGCATCGGGCGAGGCCCGGACTGAATCAACAGCCGTGGTGGAACCCGGCACCTATGCCCTTGCCTTGACCTGCCGAAGCCACCGGCGGGTCACGTTCACCGTAAAGAGCGACTCACTCACCCTGGTGGACCTGGGGTTGAGGTGCGGGGTCAACCGCGAAAACGTCATCTATCTCTCCACGGAAACTGCCTTGAGTATCACGGTGGAGGCCAGGAGGAGTGCCAACTACGCCTACCGCCTCCGGCGCCTGTGACGTGCTTCCCGGCACCCGCGGGCGCTTAGGCAGTGCAGCCTTCCGGGCACCTCAGGGTCTCCGGGCTGGACGCGCATTCGGCGCAGTACAGGGTGAGGGTGCGGCAGCTGGGGTTGGAGCAGTTTTCGAACTTGCTGGTGGGGGCAGCGCAGCGCGTGCATTCTCCGATGGTTTTGGCGTCCTCACTGAACTCGAGGTGCATGCGCTTGTCGAAGACATACAGCGAGCCTTCCCACAGGCCCTGGTCCTTGAAGGTTTCGCCGTACCGGACAATGCCGCCGTCCAGTTGGTACACCTCCTTGAAGCCCCGGTTGACCATCAGGCTGGAGAGCACCTCGCAGCGGATGCCGCCGGTGCAGTAGGTGACCACGGGCTTGTCCTTGAGGGAGTCGTACTTGCCGGAGTCGAGCTCTTTGATGAAGTCGTGGGTGGTGGCGACGTCCGGAACCACTGCATCCTTGAACCGGCCGATCTGGGCCTCGAAGGCGTTCCGGCCGTCGAAGAAGACCACCTCTTCGCCGCCCTGTTTTTTGGCATCGACGAGTTCGTGCAGTTCTTCGGGTTTGAGGTGGGTGCCGCCGCCCACGACGCCGTTGGCGTCAACCTGAAGTTCGCCGGGTGCGCCGAAGGAGACAATTTCGTCGCGAACCTTGACGCTAAGCCGCGGGAAGTCCTCCGCGCCGCCGTCGGACCATTTAACGTCGATGCCGTGGAACCCCTTGTATTCACGGGTGGTCTTGACGTACTGCTTGACGGCGCCGATCTCCCCGCCCACTGTTGCGTTGATACCGTCCCTGGAAATGAGGATGCGGCCCGTCAGTCCCAGCTTCTCGCAGAGCGCACGCTGCCAGAGTCTCACCGCATCCGGATCCGGGATGGGGGTAAAGCCGTAAAAGAGCACAATTCGGTTCAAAGCCACGTATTTAAGGGTACCGGCTGGGATTCCGGCAGCCTGCCTGCCGGGTTCGTCGGCTCCGGCAGGCAGGCTGCCATGCCGGCTCATCACAATTGCATAAGTACCGGGCCCGTGCCCTGCATACCCCTGTTGCTTGTGACCGCGCTGGAATAGTCTCATCCCATGAGCCCGGAAACCATGGTTAATGACATCACTGGCCTTCTCGAAGTGTGGGTGGCCGGCTGGGCAGGCTGTCGCGGGTACCGGACAGCCTCCGAAGGCCGCTTCCCCGCCGCGCTTCGCGCCGACACCACCGGGGAATGGGAGTATTTCGCTTCCGAGCCCACCGACAGCGAATTTGCGGCTTTGGCTGCGAAGACGGCGGAGGTGCCCGCGAGGGGCCTGACCATCCTGACTAACGACCACGCGCGGTATTCCGTCCTTGCCCTGCAGCAGGGATTGAACGTCACCTCCGACTCGCAGGCCATGATGATTGTGGACATGGAGACCCAGGATGCTGAGGATCCCTGGCTTTCGGATGATGACCTGGCCCTGACAACGTCGGTGCAGGACGGTGTGCACTACGCCGTTGTCCGCTCCGGGGATACTCTCGCGGCCAGCGGGCGTGTTTTTGTGGTGGGAGATACTGCAGTCTTCGACAAAATCATCACCGAACCGGACTTCCAGCGGCGTGGCCTCGGCAGTTTTATCATGCGGGCGCTGGCGGCGCAGGCTTTTGAACATGACGTCTCATCTGGCCTGCTGCTGGCGTCCCTGGACGGCCAGAAGCTGTATTCCCACCTGGGCTGGACCACCGTCTCGCGTGTGTTGATGCTTTCGGCATCCCGCGACGGGGCCGACCTGTCTTTGAGCTGACCCGCCGTCCGGGTTTGGGCTTGCCCGGTTATCCCTAGGGCGAACCGGGCCCAACGGCCTGTTGCGGGGTGAAAGAATATTGGGGTGAACCCCCATGAATCGCTGATTCCCTTGCTGGGCCGCGGCCCGCACCCGGAACAGCTGCGTCATGTCCGCACCATCCCTGCCCGCGAAGCTGTGCATGAGCGCTGGCCGGGCTGGATTCACCCGGATCTGGTGGCTGCGTACGGTTCGCTTGGCGTCCGGGAGCCGTACCGCCACCAGGTTGAAGCGGCGAACATCGCCCATGGCGGGGAGCATGTTGTGGTGGCCACCGGGACCGCCTCCGGAAAGTCCCTCGCGTACCAGCTGCCGGCGCTGGATGCCATCCACCGCTCCGAACTGCAGGTTCTTGCCGACCCCGGGAAGTTTCACGACGACGGCGCCGTCACCCTCTACCTGTCCCCCACCAAGGCGCTCGCTGCCGACCAGTTGAACGCCATCAGGGCGTTGAAGCTTCCCACCGTCCGGGCGGAAACCTACGACGGCGACACCGAGCCGGCTTCCCGGCGGTGGATCCGGGACCACGCCAATTTCATCCTGGCCAACCCCGACATGCTGCACTTTGGCATCCTTCCCAACCATGCCTGGTGGGCGGGGTTCTTCCGCCGACTTCGCTACGTGATCGTGGACGAAGCGCACAGTTACCGGGGCGTCTTTGGCTCGCACGTGGCCAACCTGATGCGCCGGCTGCGGCGGATCTGCGCGTACTACGGAGCGGGCTCGGCCTTCCCCGAGCCTGTTTTCATCGCCGCTTCGGCCACCGCTTCCGAGCCCGATCTCTCCTTTGCCCGGCTCATTGGGGCCCCGGTCAAGGCGGTGTCGGACGATGGGTCACCCCACGGCGCCACCACTGTGGCGTTCTGGGAACCTGCCTTAACGGAACTGAAGGGCGAAAACGGTGCCAAGGAGCGGCGCACCGCCGTCGCCGAGACCGCGGACCTGCTGGCGAACCTGGTGTCAGCGCAGATCCGCACCATCGCCTTCATCAAATCCCGGCGTGGGGCGGAGACGATTTCGTCCATCACCAAACGCCTTCTGGACGAGGTGGACCCCAGCCTGCCCCAACGTGTGGCCGCCTACCGTTCCGGGTACCTCCCGGAGGAACGCCGGCAGGTAGAGAAGGCGCTGCGCTCAGGCAGGCTACTCGGCGTTTCAAGCACCTCCGCGCTGGAGCTGGGGATCGACATTTCCGGGCTGGACGCTGTCCTGGTGGCCGGCTGGCCAGGCACGCGGGCTTCGCTTTTTCAGCAGATCGGGCGGGCCGGCCGGGCGGGGCAGGACGCGATCGCGGCGTTTGTGGCGAGTGACGATGCGCTGGACACATTCCTGGTGAACCATCCGGAGGCCATTTTCGATGTTTCGGTGGAAGCGACAGTCTTCGACCCGTCGAATCCGTACGTGCTCGGCCCCCACCTGTGCGCGGCCGCAGCCGAACTCCCGCTTGGTGTCGGCGAGCTTGACCTGTTTGGAAGCACCGCCGAGGGGCTCCTGGACCGCCTCGTAGCCCAGGGGTATCTTCGACGCCGGCCGGCGGGCTGGTTCTGGACCCATCCGCAGAGCGCCGCAGCCATGGTGAACCTGCGGGCCGACGGCGGCGGGCCGGTGAGCATTGTTGATGCCGATACTGGCTCCCTTCTCGGAACGATGGATTCCCCCCAGACTCACTACCAGGCGCACACCGGGGCCGTTTACATTCACCAGGGCGACAGTTATGTGGTGGAGGACCTCAACGAAGACGACCATTGCGTGGTGGTGCGCCGCGCCAACCCGGACTACTACACCACGGCGCGGGATGTGACCCAGATCGAGGTGCTGGAGACCCAGCGCACGGCCACGTGGGGTGATGTGTCGCTTCACTTCGGCGATGTTAAGGTCACCACCCAGGTGGTCTCCTTTCAGCGCAAGGCCCTGATTTCCAATGAAATCCTCGGCGAGGAACCGCTCGATCTCGGCGCCAGGGATCTGTTCACGAAGGCTGTGTGGTTCGTGGTGGACAACCAGTCCCTCACAGCGGCCGGGCTGATCGAAGCCCAATTTCCGGGTGCCCTGCACGCCGCGGAGCACGCAGCCATCGGACTCCTCCCCCTGGTGGCCTCCAGTGACCGGTGGGACATCGGCGGCGTATCAACGGCCCTGCACGCCGACACCGGGGTGCCCACCATATTTGTGTATGACGGGCACCCTGGCGGGGCCGGCTTTGCCGAACGTGGTTTCGACAAAGCCAAGGTTTGGCTGGCCGCAACAAGGGACGCCATTATGGCCTGCGAGTGCGAGGCCGGATGTCCGTCCTGCGTCCAGTCACCCAAATGCGGGAACAAGAACAATCCACTGGACAAGGCAGCAGCGGTCACCCTGCTCGATGTCCTGCTCAAGGACGCCACCGAAGCCAGCGCGGTGAGCGTGGAAGCCCAACGCTGACGGCCGCCCGCCGGTCAGCCCTGGGCTCCCGCGCCGCCCGGGGACGGGAAGCCCAGCGCTGGCAGGTCAACCCGCCGCTCAGCTTCAGGGCAAGGCCGTGCGTGTTACTGGGCAAGGCCGTTGCATGTTTTGCGGAGGACCTGCGCGCGCTACGGAGGAGGTCCGGCCCGGGCGCGGCCGGTGGCTGTACCCACGATGGTCCTCTCCGTCAGTTCCGTATGAACCTCCAGCGTGTGGCCTTCCCCCTCCGAGCAGCTGAGCAGGGCGGAAGCATGCCGGGCAGCGACCTCCGCGGCCACCGTGCAGGGATCGCCATCGGTGACGCCGCGCAGGGCGTCCGCCCCGGCGAGCGCCGCAAGATCCGCGGCAGCTGCTGCCCTGCTGGCCATCACGGCTGACTGTGCCAGAAGCAGCAACAGCGCCATGGCCATCATCACCACCAGGGCCAGTCCGGCGGCCAGGACTGTCCCGGACCCGCGTTCCCGGCTGTCGGCGCCTTGCCTCATCGGCGTGGTCAACTGGCCGCTGCCGTTTCACCGCGGGCGGCAGCACGGGCAGTCAGCATCCAGGGAATGGACGCCCCCAGTGGGCCGCCTACGCGGTCGGCGACGGTAACGCTGAGCCACTCCCCCTCAGCTGCCACAACTACCGAAGCTGACGCGCCCGAGAGGGTCCTGACCACCCTTTGCACCGTGGCGGGATCGTCACCACGTGCCAGCGCCCGTGCGCCGGCCCGTGCTCCCTCTTCCAAACGCAACTGGGTGACACCGGCCGCGGCACCTGCGAGGAGCATTGCGAGCAACAGCAGGACGGCAGGCAGGGTTACGGCGAATTCCGCTGTGACGGCACCGCGGGATTCTGCCGGCTGCCCCCTGCCGGTGCTCCGGCAGTGATCTCCCGGCCCGCGATAACCGACCGCTCCAACAGTCAGCCATGGGCTCCTCCGGTTGCGACGCCCCAGGGGCAGCCAAAGGTGCAGCGCGTCCGGTGCACCCGTCACGGCAGGGCCAGTGCCGTGCGGATCAGGTTCAGCAGGAACCCCCGTACTTCCTCGCTGCGAAGGATGAATACGAGCAGCCCGGCAAAGCCGACGGCCGCGAGAGTCGCGATAGCGTACTCGGCGGTGGCCATCCCTGCTTCGGACCCCAGGAGCCGGCGCACGCCCGCACGACTGCGGGAAGCACTTGCTCCGGGGTAGAGCTCCACAACGTTGGCCTGCTGCAAAGGGGTGCCGGTCTGCTGCGCGTAAGCGGCCTGGCCGGCGGAGCGTCGTTTCGTGTTCGATCGGGCTGCTGCGAGCGCCGCAGTTCCAGCGGCGTAGTGGCGGTCCTGGTTGATGGACATGGGGTGTTTCCTTTCTGTGGGCCGGCAGGGTTGCCGGCTGCTTCGACTCTTCCGGGCCCCGCTGTGGGCGGTAAGGTCCCCGCCTGCGTAAGTGGAAAAGTCAGGTTTGTTGTTGCTGTGGAGGGAAAGAGCCGGGCCGTCTCAGCAAGCGGTTCCGCTACGATCCGGACGGAACAAGGGCCAGCAGAACGGGTACGACGCCCAGGCAGATGAAGGCCGGCAGCGAACACAGTCCCAGCGGCACCACCAGCTTCACGCCCAGCGACGCCGCCCGCTTTTCCGCGGCACGAAACCTCTCGCGGCGGAGCCTGGCCGCCTGGGCATAGAGAATTGCCGACGACGGGGCACCGGTCAGCGCCGCAAACCCCAAAGCGTCCCGCAGCTCCAGGATCTCGGGAAGCCGCACAGCGGAGCTGCGCCACGCAGTTTCCCAGTCAGCTCCGATCGCGAGCGCCGAAACAACCGGACGGAGGGACTCCCTGTAGTGCGTGGAAGAAGTGGCCGCGACGAGTTCCAGGGAGCGTCCAATACCCGCCCCGGCGTCCAGCATGGCGGCCACGAGTTCGAGCATCATGGCGGTGTCCTTCAGGCCATCGGGACCGGCCCGGTTCCGGAACCGTCCGTCCGCGTCCGGCAGGAGGGTGTCCCGAGCCCGGGTCTCCCCCAACGCCAGGTTGAGCAGCCGCCTCCGTGCGCTGCCTTGACCCGGACACCGGAGCGAGGCTGCAGCGGCCGTGGCGAGGAAGAGGGCCAGTGCCATCACAAGGGGGTCGGTCATGGCACGTCCGCACCGGCCGCCGCTGACACCAGCTTTGCCGACCACACCCTGCCGGCCACGGTCAGCGCGATCCCGGCTGCCAGCGCGGCGAGCCCCAGCGGAGTACCCAACAGGATCGCCAGCGGGTCCACGCCAAGGGCGATTCCCAAGCCCAGCCCCATCAGCGGAAGCCACGTCAAAAGACTCACCGTAGCCTTGGGACCGGCGAGGGCAGTTTGCCGGGCGGCATCGGCGTCGTCCTCCACTTCGAGCTGCGCCGCGAACCTGCTGAGCACGTCGGCCAGGGGG
Source organism: Pseudarthrobacter sp. NPDC058329 (assembly GCF_042879835.1). Taxonomy (NCBI): domain Bacteria; kingdom Bacillati; phylum Actinomycetota; class Actinomycetes; order Micrococcales; family Micrococcaceae; genus Pseudarthrobacter; species Pseudarthrobacter sp. NPDC058329. The sequence continues at coordinate 150,717 of NZ_JBHVZR010000008.1, read as the reverse complement.
CAGCCGCTTGCTTCCGCGATGTCGAAGCACGCAGCCAGTTCCGACCAAATCCGGCTTTCCCTATTGGGCCGCGGGAAACCTGCGGGCAAGGACCGTCGGATGGCCTCCGATACCGGTGTCCCGGTGCCGGCAGCGGCACGGGCAGCCGCCAGCATAATCACCGACCCTCCGGACAGGCCACCGCCCGGCAACCCTCCCGCGTCTGCAGGTGCCGCGTCGGACGTTGATCCTGAGGGTGGCCCGGGACCATACCGGGACACCGCTGGGCCGGTTGACCCGGGCTGTCTGGCAGCGCCGTAGACAAACCACAGCTCGTCCCATAGCCGGGCGAGGGTCCGGCCACCCTTGAGCAGTGCGGCCAGCTGCTGCACCACGAGCGTCATGGATACCGCGGCGCCGGCTGCCGCCGATGTCCTGCTTCCCGGCATGCCCCGTCGGAGCAGCCGCCACCAGGCTCCACCAGCCCTCGAAGGCACAGCACCGGCGAGCGCGCGGCGGAACCTCGTTGCCGCGCCGCGAGGCGGGCGAAAAATCAACACCGCAGCCAGCACGAGGGCACCTGCAAGAAGAGCCGTCACAACGGGTCCCCAGGGTCGAGTCCGAGCCGGCCGGCGAGGGCCGGCCAACCCGGCCCGGGAACCGGAACCCCCGCAGGAGCTTCCAGGGCAGGCAGGACGCGCAGGCCGTCGGGACCGTCGTCGATGACGCCAATGCAGTTCACTACCCTGCCGCGGACGGTCCTTTCAACATGAATCACCACATCCAGTGCGCTGGACGCCTGAAGCCGCACCCCGTCCGGGCTCAACCCCGCCAGCGCTCCAAGTGCCGTGAGCCGAGCCGGAACAGCCGTGGCAGTGTTCGCGTGGATGGTTCCGCCCCCGCCGCTGTGGCCGGTGTTCATTGCCGTGAGCAGTTCCCGTACTTCAGCACCGCGGCACTCTCCGACTACCAGCCGGTCGGGCCTCATCCGCAGGGCCTGCCGGACCAGCTCGCCCAGGCCCACTTCCCCGCCGCCTTCCAGATTCCCGTGCCGGGATTCGAGGCAGACCACATGCGGGTGGACCGGGTTCAGTTCGGAAGCATCCTCAATCAGGACCAGCCGCTCCCCGGGGGCACAGAGCCCCAACAAGGTGGACAGCAGCGTGGTCTTGCCGGAACCGGTGGCGCCGCTGATCAGGAAGCTCAGACGGCGCTCAAGCACTCTTTCCAAAAGGTCCCTCATAAATGGACCGAACAGGCCAGCCGACTGAAGTTCCTCCATGCTGAAGACCTGCTCCCGGCGGATCCTGACACTGAGCAGGGTTCCGGCGGTGGACACCGGTGGCAGGACGGCATGGACGCGGTACCCGCCGGGCAACCGCACGTCCACGCAGGGCGAGCCATCATCCAGGCGCCGCCCGCCCGCAGCAACCAGCCGGCAGGCAAGCGCACGCAACTGGGCCTCATCACCGAAAACCACCGGAACCCGTTCGATGCCCCGCCCGCGGTCCACCCAAACGGACTCAGGCGCATTGACGAAAATGTCCGTCACCGCGGGGTCCCGCGTGAGCACCTGCAGGGGTCCCAATCCGTTCAATTCCGCGCTGATGCGCTCCACCGCCGCAAGCGAACCGGCCGTGCCCAGCAACTTGCCGGTGGCCTGCACCGCGGCTGCCACCCTGGAGGGAGTCACCACCCCTGCGTCCGCCATCATGGACTCACGGACCGATTCCAGCAGTCCGGAGTCCACCGGACTGCGTGCATCCCGCCGCGGATCACGTCGCTGGCCCTCAAGGTTCCGGGCGCGCCGCCGCAGTCCCTCTGCCGGCGCCGCTCCCCGCTGGGAAGGCTGCTGTTTCATCCAAGTTCCCCTGTCGGCAGGTCGTCGCCAAGGGAATCGAGCACCGCGGCAGCAAAATGCCGGACACTGCGCCGCTTCCCCAGATCCAGGAGGCGGCCGGACTCCATGGCCGCACTCACACCACGGAGCTCTGGCACGCGTCCCTGCACGGGAAGCCCGATGGCCTCGGAAATAAGCGAGCCGTCCAGCGCCGCCCCCGGTTTGCCCCGCAGCAGGAGTGCAGCCTCAATCGGCGGAAACTCCTGCAGCAGCCGTACGGCGGCGACGGCAGCCTTCAGCTGCGCTGGCACCAGCATCATGATGCGGTCACAATCCCAGGCGTAGGCCTGCAGCGGCCCGGTTCCCCGGCCAATGTCGACGACCACCAGCTCATAGCCACGACGCGCAGCATCGAGGACCCCGGCGGTGGTGGCAGCTGCCACCGGGAGAGGCTGTTCCCGGCTGGCCGGCCAGGACAGGAACGAAAACCCTCCTGAGACGGGAAGTGAATCAGAAAGCTGGCCGGGATCGATACTGCCGCGGGCTTCGGAAAGATCAGGCCAGCGCAGCCCCGGGCTCTCTTCCGCGGCAATGGCCAGTTCCAGCCCGCCGCCCCAAGGGTCCCCGTCAACCAGCAGGACGCGGGCTCCCATCCCGGCGGCCGCCTGGGCAATCCAAACAGCGGCTGTGGTGGCTCCGGCTCCGCCGCACCCGCCGGTCACCCCGAGGATAAGTCCGCCAGGGCCGGGCGACCGGGAGCGGCTCAGGTGGTCAGCGAGCCACGCTGCGGCGTCCGGCAGTACGGCCACCCGCTCCGCTCCGAGCGCCGCAGCGAGGTGCCACAGGCTGTCCCCTTCACCATCCAGTCCAACCAGGACGGCAGGTGCCCGACGCCGGGGCGGCAGCTCCCGGATGTCGCTCCCCACCAGGACTGCGGCAGCCCCGTCCCAGTACCTGCCGCCCTCAAGGGCATCCGCCACAACACGAAGGTGGGCTCCGGCCGCTGCGACAATACGCTCCACTTCGGCTCGCAGAAAGGCGGAGGAGGTAACCAGCAGCACTTCTTCCGCGCCCTCCGGCAGCCAGGCCTCCCCGATCCCGTTTGACGGCCCGGCGTAAGCCGCCCCGTCCGGCGGGGGCTGATCAGGAACCCGCCGGGACGGAGGCCCGGACCTGCCGGGACCGGGGTGGGACGGGGTCAGCTGGTGCCTGCTCATGGAGCCACTGTCCACCCGCAGCCCACCATGGATAAGAAGACCGGGCCCGTATGTGGACAACGGCGGTTCCAACAGCCCTGTGCAGGAAGAGTGGTCCGCACATGGGGCCGCCGAAGACATAAGGGGCTTCCAGGACAAGGCAGAATTGGAACATGTACCTCCTGCTGGCCGCCCACCCCCAGGGCGCGGTGGTGCAGGAACTCACGCAGGCCGGCCACCCGCACCCCTCCAGTCCGGAGCCCAGGCCTGTTTCCGCAACTGAACTGCCCGCCGTCGTACGTGAACTGGAACGCCGGCCGCAGGGCGGGCAGCCTCCCCGCTGGATCTGGCACCGGACCCAGGACTGGTACCCGTCCCTGCTGGCATCCGGGGTGGAACTGGACCGGTGCCACGACCTGAGCCTGTGCGGAAATATCCTGGCCCACTCCCAGTTCACCGCCCACACCGAATATGCCCTGAACGCGGACCAGGTAACACTCGATGACCCGCAACAGCCGCCCCGGGTCCTCCAGCCGCCTCCGCCGCCACCCGAACAGGGCGCCCTCTTCGACAACCCGGACACCGGCGTCGGACCACGGCACACACTCGCGGACCTCCGGGAAGAATATGCCGCCCAGCAGGCAGCCCTGGCCGCCGTCAGCCCCGAGGAGAACCGGCGCAGCCGGCTTCAGCTTCTCCTGGCCGCGGAATCAGCCAGCGCCATGATCGCCGCTGAAATGCAGCAGGCGGGGGTGCCCTGGCGGGAGGACCTTCACGAGGAAATCCTGGCTGACTATCTCGGGCCCCGCCCGCCCATGGGCCACCGTCCGGCGAAACTCGAGGCCCTGAATCTCGAACTGCGGGGCCTGCTGAACGCGCCAACCCTTAACCCGGATTCCCCGCAGGACCTGATGCGCGCCCTGCACAGGAACGGGATCGAGGTGAAAAGTACCCGGCAGTGGGAGCTGAAGGAATCCAAGCACCCCGCCATTGCCCCGCTCCTGGCCTACAAAAAGCTCTCACGGCTGCACACGGCCAACGGCTGGGCCTGGCTTGACGCCTGGGTGGCCGGCGGCCGGTTCCGCCCCGAGTACGTTGTGGGCGGCGTCGTCTCGGGCCGCTGGGCGTCCAGGGGCGGTGGCGCCCTGCAGATTCCGCGCCAGATCCGCGGCGCTGTCCACGCCGACCCCGGCTGCAAACTGATCGTCGCGGACGCCTCGCAGCTCGAGCCCCGCGTCCTGGTGGCGCTCGCGCAGGACTCGATCATGGCTGAGGCCGCCAGGGACCAGGACCTGTACGCGGGCATCGCCGCCAAGGGGTTCGGCGGCGATCGCGCCAAGGCAAAGGTAGCGCTGCTGGGTGCCATGTACGGAGCCACTTCCGGTGAAGCCGGGCGGCTCATGCCGCAGCTCGCCAAAACCTATCCGCGGGCCGTGGACTTCGTGGAGCGGGCCGCCCGTGCCGGCGAGTCCGGCGGAACGGTCACCACCAGGCTGGGCCGCAGCAGCCCGCCGCCGTCGGAACGTTGGTTCCAAAGCCAGCGCTCGTCGTCGGCGGAGGAACAGCGCCGGGCCGAGTCGATTGCCCGTTCCCGGGGGCGGTTCACACGCAATTTCGTGGTCCAGGGCTCCGCGGCGGACTGGGCTGCCTGCTGGCTTGCGGAATTACGACGGCGGCTGCGCACCCTTGGCGCGGAAGGCCCGGTCCGGGCGGAACTCGTTTTCTTCCTCCACGACGAAGTGATGGTCCACGCGCCCGAGCACCTGGTAGGTGCCTGCATCACGGCCATCGAGGGTGCCGCCGGCGCGGCCAAGGACCTGTTGTTCGGACCTGTTCCCGTGGAGTTTCCAGTGAGTGTGGCAGTGGTTGATTCATACGACCACGCAAAGTAGGACCTCCTCCGGGACGGGCACCGGAAGCCCCGCACAGCGACATTTGTCGAGAAAAGTAACCTACCCGGCAGTAGCTCGCGGGGGCGTCGTGACCCGGGTTACAGTCTTGTGGTGACTGAAACAGATCGGTCCAAGGTTGATGCAGCGAGGCACACCAGGGGAGGTCCGGCATATGGCGGGCAGGTTTGAAATTCATCGGGTAGGAGACGAGTCGTACCGGCTCCGGCTCACGGACGGCGAGGGCAACATCGTTGCCGTTTCACCAAACTTCAAGTCCCTCAACACTCTGTTGGAGGGCATTAACGCAATGCGGGAGAACGCGGCCACGGGCATAGTGGTGGACCTCCGCCAGCAGCAGGCCTAGCGCCAGACGGCGCGGGGAGCCCAAAGGGCACCCGGACGGGAAGCCACGGCGGGGAACGTCAGACACCCATCGGATAAACCCGGCTCCGGTCCCAGGGGACAGCCCAGCCGAGCTGTTCGAAGAGGCCGTTCAGGACAATCCCGGTAAACCCCCAAACCACCACTCCGTTGACGGTGAAAGCGGGGCTGTCAAAAGTGCGCCCGGCCCGGTGGACAGTGGCCATGACCCTGTTGTCCGGGTCCAGCAGGTCCCGCACGGGAACGCGGAACACCTGGGCGGATTCGGCGAAGTCCACCACATGGACGGGCGACGGCGAACGCCACCACCCCAGTACCGGGCTGACGAGGAAATTGCTGTGGGCCAGTCCCAGCTCCTGCAGGGTGCCGAGCACCTCAACACCGCCCGAGTCGAGGCCCGTTTCCTCTTCCGCTTCCCGTAACGCCGCCTGCACCGGTGTTTCCTGCGCGTCAATGCCGCCGCCCGGGAATGCGACCTGCCCGGGATGGGATCCCAGCGTGTGGGCCCGCTCCAGCAGCAGGACATCAAGGTCTGCCGGTGCCAGCGGTTTCCCGGACACCGCCGGCACGTCGTCCAGCACACCGAAGAGCATCAGGACCGCAGCCCTGCGGGCCCGTTTGGCGTCAACGGTGAGGGCGGCCCAGAGGGGGTCGGGGGACGCAGCGGATCCGGCCTGCGCCCGGCGGGCCAAATCGATCAGGTCATCACGGGCGCTCAAGGTGTCCTCTTCTGGGATTCCATCCGGATTTCGGCGGCCCTGTCCGTTTCGGCCAACAGTTGCGCCAGCAGGGGTTCACTGCCCGGGGCGAGCTCGTACTTGAGAAGCTTGGCTGCTTTGGTGGGGTCTGTCTCGCCCAGGCCGTAGCTGGGACACCAGTTCGCCACGGGGCACGCACCGCAGGCAGGCTTCCGGGAGTGGCATACCCGCCGCCCGTGGAACACCACCCGGTGGGACAACATGGTCCAGTCCCGCTTCTCGAAAAGCTCCGCGACGTCGTACTCGATCTGGACGGGGTCCTCGGACTGTGTCCAGCCGAACCGGCGGGCGAGGCGGCCGAAGTGGGTGTCCACCGTGATGCCGGGGATGCCGAAGGCGTTGCCGAGCACCACGTTGGCGGTCTTCCGCCCCACACCCGGCAAGGTCACGAGGTCCTCCAACCGCCCGGGGACCACGCCGTTGTACTCGTCCACCACACGGGTACACAACGCGAGAAGGTTGCGCGTCTTGGCCCGGAAGAACCCGGTTGGCTTGATGATTTCCTCGACCACGGCCGGATCGGCTTCCGCCATGGATGCCGGGTCCGGGAAACGTGCGAACAGCAGCGGAGTGATCTGGTTGACCGTGACGTCGGTGGTCTGCGCCGACAGGACGGTGGCTACCAGCAGTTCGAACGGGTTGCGGAAATCAAGCTCCGCGTGGGCATAGGGGTACTTTTCCGCCAATGCCCTGTTGATGCGCCGCGCCCGCCGCTTCAGGCCAAGCAAGGACTCCGCGGAAACCACGGGCGTGCCTGCCACAGGGCCGGCGGGTGCTGCTGCTCCGGCGGCCCTGGAAGCCCGGGTCGAGCCCATGTGTTAGCCGCGCTCGATATTGCTGAGATCCCGCAGGACGCCCAGCCGTCCGTCAGTGTGCTGGACCAGGAACTCGTGCCCGCGGTCTTCGAGGGCAAGCACCCAGCCGCCCGGCTCGATGACGAAGGCCGGGGCACCCGTACGGGGGTCAAAAGCGGTGCGGTGCTGCGCCACAGCAAACCAGAAAGCCTCGTGGATGGGTTGTTCCTCTGATTCCACCGGCCGGCTCGACGGGTCAACCGTTGCCCCGATGGGCTCCTCGGCGCGGACCTGCTGGTGCACGGCCGTAGCGGCGGGCGGCTCCCACCTGCCTTGGGCGGCAGACGCAGCCGGGGCGCCGCCGTCGTGATGGCCGTCGTGATGGCCGGCAGACTGCGCGGCAGCACCCGCGGCAACCGGGGCACCCGCTGAGCCGGCCGCCGAGCCGGCGGCCGTTGCACTGGCAGCCGGGATGTCTCCGACTTGCGTCTCTTCAGCAGCTGAGGCTGCAGCGGGACGAACGACGTCGGCCGCCTGGGTTGCGGGCCCGGAGTCACCTGCGGAGGTGAAGTCCAGGGCCTCGGGTGCGGTGGAAACCGGGGCAGCGCCCGTGGCCCGTGTGCCGGCAGTGGGAACCGCGGCTGTTGCGGGCGCGTGGTGGGAGGTGGCGGCCGGGACTGCGGAAGAACCGGCGCCGGCACCGCTGAACAGCGCTCCGCCCGGGGAACCCGTGGAAGCGGCAGCGGGCACAGCCTTGCCGGCGTCTGCCTTGCCGGACTCAGCCTTCGGCGGTTTGGGTGCCCGCGGCTTCTGGACAGGAACGGCAGCTTCCCGGGCCACCACGTGAGCCGGGGTTTCGGCGCGGCCCTGGAAATCCGGCGAGATGTACGGAAGGAACCGGCCCAGGACCGTCACGGCGAAAAGCACCACGGCGCCGATCAGTCCCACCAGGAGGCTGGGGACGTAGGCTCCTGCCACAGACAGGAAGAAGAAGGCGACGGCGAAGGACGCCACCACCGAGGCGAACTGGTCAATGGACAGCGAACCGATCCGGATCCTGGTGCCCGGCGCCAGTCTCCGCGCAGCGAAGAGTGCGCTCACGGCCAAGGGCAGGGCGATGCCCAGCCCCAGGAAGAAGAGGTTGTTCAGGTTCCAGAGGTTGTACCGCCCGCCGAACATGGGGAGCAGGGAAGCGACGAACAGGATGACGGTTGCAGCAAACACGGCCAGGTCCCGGATGGTGAATGGACCAAGCACCGCCTGGTGGGCCTTCGCGCCGCCCTTGGCTCCGGTGGTGGCCTGCTGGCCGGCGCCCGAGGCCTGGCCGGCGCCGGCACCCGTGGCGCTGGAGCCTGCCTCTGTGTCGGGACCGGTTTTCTGGCCGAAGCTCTGCTGGTTCATTCTGTTCTCCTTAGCGTGGCGGCACCGGGCTGGTAACTCCGCAACCGTGCCGTCGTACAGCGGTTTCAACCCGTCCCAGGCTCTTGCTCGAGCCGGGAAGGACAGTCCGCAGTGAAGTCACAATTCCATCTCAGCCTAGTCAACAGCCTGACTGATCACTAGCTGGGCACGGTGCAGGACGGCCGCCAAAGGCCGGACCCGGGACCATTCATCGCTTAATAAATGCCGTTCGCTGGCCGGGCCTGTGACAGCGCACACATCCGCTGCCGGGCAAGCATTAGTCTTGATCCCGGAACAGCTCTTTGCGGAAGTCCGTGACCAGCAGGTGCCCGGCGTCGTGCAGGCGGCGGAGCCGTGACCGGTGGCAGATCTCCGCCCAGCAAAGATCGATGAATGATGAGGTTCACATGTCCCAGGACACTTCAAGCTCCACGACCACCGCTTCCGCAGGTTCCGGACAGGGCGGCCAGCAGGGCGATGCCTTTGAAAACCTGCTTCACGAGACCCGGGCATTTCCGCCATCTCCTGAGTTCGCCGCTGACGCCGTAGTCACCGCCGGCGAGTATGAAGACGCTGCCACAGACCGTCCCGCCTTCTGGGGCAGGCAGGCCCGGGAGCTGTTGACCTGGAGCAAGGACTTCGATGCGGCGCTTGACTGGTCCAACCCGCCATTCGCCAAGTGGTTCGTCGGCGGGGAAGTCAACGCCGCGTACAACGCGCTGGACCGGCATGTGGAGGCCGGCCGCGGTGACCGGGTGGCCATCTACTTCGAGGGCGAACCCGGGGATACCCGCACCTACACGTATGCGCAGCTGACCGAAGAGGTGAAGAAGGCCGCCAACGCCTTCGAGTCCCTCGGCGTGGCCAAGGGCGACCGGGTGGCGGTGTACCTGCCGATGATCCCGGAAGCCGTCATCACGTTGCTCGCGTGCGCCCGGATCGGCGCCGTGCATTCGGTGGTGTTCGGCGGCTTCTCCGCGGACGCTTTGCGCTCCAGGATTGAAGACGCCGAGGCCAAGCTCGTGGTCACTGCGGACGGCACATACCGCCGCGGCAAGCCCAGTGCCCTGAAGTCCGCCGTCGACGACGCCCTTGCCCATGACGGCCACAGCGTCCAGAACGTGGTGGTGGTCAAGCGCAACGGCCAGGACGTGGACTGGCACGAGGGCCGGGACCACTGGTGGGCCGACACCGTGGACGCAGCCTCCACCGAGCATGCAGCCGTGGGCCACGACTCGGAACACCCGCTGTTCATCCTCTACACCTCCGGCACCACCGGGAAACCCAAAGGCATCCTGCACACCACCGGCGGCTACCTCACCCAGACCGCGTACACGCACAAGGCGGTGTTCGACCTGCACCCGGAAACCGACGTGTACTGGTGCACGGCCGACGTCGGCTGGGTCACCGGCCACTCCTACGTCGCCTACGCCCCGCTCATCAACGGCGCCACCCAGGTGATGTACGAAGGCACCCCGGATTCCCCGCACCAGGGCCGCTGGTGGGAAATCGTGGAGAAGTACAAGGTCTCCATCCTCTACACCGCCCCCACCGCGATCCGGACGTTTATGAAGTGGGGCCGGGAAGTCCCGGACAAGTACGATCTCTCCTCCCTGCGCGTGCTCGGTTCCGTGGGCGAACCCATCAACCCCGAGGCCTGGATGTGGTACCGGAAGGTCATCGGCGGGGACCGGACCCCCATCGTGGACACCTGGTGGCAGACCGAGACCGGCGCCCAGATGATCGCCCCACTGCCGGGCGTCACCGCCGCGAAGCCCGGTTCGGCGCAGGTCCCGCTGCCGGGCATCGCCGTGGACGTGGTGGACGAGATGGGCCAATCAGTCCCCAACGGCCACGGCGGGTTCCTGGTGATCCGCGAACCCTGGCCGGCCATGCTCCGGGGCATCTGGGGTGACCCGGAACGGTTCAAGGACACCTACTGGTCCCGCTTCGAGAACATGTACTTCGCCGGGGACGGCGCCAAGAAGGACGAGGACGGCGACATCTGGCTCCTCGGCCGGGTGGACGACGTTATGAACATCTCCGGGCACCGGCTATCCACCACGGAAATCGAGTCCGCCCTGGTGTCCCACCCCGCCGTGGCGGAGGCCGCCGTCGTGGGTGCCACCGATGAAACCACAGGGCAGGCCGTCGTCGCGTTCGTGATCCTGCGCGGGGACGCCGCCGACAACGGCGACGACACCATCCAGGAACTCCGCAACCACGTGGGCAAGGAAATTGGCCCCATCGCGAAGCCGAAAAACATCCTGGTGGTCCCCGAACTGCCCAAGACGCGCTCCGGCAAGATCATGCGCCGCCTCCTCAAGGACGTCGCAGAAGGCCGCGACCCCGGCGACGCCACCACCCTCTCCGACCCGACCATCATGCAGCAGATCGCGCAGTCACTCAGGAAATAAGGGAACATCGGGTGACCGTCGGCAGAACGCGTGCCGCTCCTGGACGGGACCAACGCACAAGCTGATGCGTGGGGGTTATCCGGAAGCGTGCGTCAAAGCGAGGAACGAGCAGCACGCGGAGGATGACGCCCGCGCGTCAGCGTGGCAGGCACCTAGACTTGGAGCAGCCCTGCCCCCTGCCCCGAAGGATCGCCCCGATGCTCGCCGTCGCACGCCACCAGGCTATTTTGGACGCTCTCCAGCGGGAACGGGTGGTCCGGGTCTCGGACCTCGCGCAGCAACTGGGTGTCTCCCTCATGACGGTCCGCCGTGACATCGAAGTGCTGGAGGAGGGCGGCCGCCTGGAACGCATCCACGGCGGGGCAAAAATTCCGGGCGACACCAGCACCCACGAGCCCGGCTTCGACCTGAAGTCCACGCAGTTGACCGCCGAGAAGCGTGCCATCGCGGTGGAGGCGGCAAGCCTGGTCCATGAAGGCATGGCGGTAGGCCTCAGCGCCGGAACCACCACGTGGGCGCTGGCCCAGGAACTCACCAACGGACCCCGGATCACGGTGGTCACCAACTCGGTGCGCATCGCTGACCTGTTCCATCACGGCGCTTCCGCCGGTTCCGCCCGCTTCGCTTCCACGGTGATCCTGATTGGCGGCGAGCGCACGCCGTCGGACGCCCTGGTGGGTCCCATCGCCACTGGTGCCCTGAAGCAGCTGCACCTGGACGTGCTGTTCCTGGGGGTGCACGGCATGGATGCCGCCGCGGGATTCACCACGCCCAACCTGCTCGAGGCCGAGACGGACCGGGCCTTCGTGGCCGCCGCGCGCAAAACCGTGGTGCTGGCCGACCACACGAAATGGGGGCTGCTGGGCATCAGTTCCATCGCCTCATTGGAGGAAGTGGACGAGGTCATCAGCGATCCCGGCCTCGGCGCCGAGGCGCAGCGCATCCTCCAGGAGCGGGTGGGCCGGCTGCGGCTCGCGGAGCTTTAGCCCGAAGATTTCAGGGGCAGCCGCAGGATTGCCTGATGTGCAGGGTGGTATCGAAAATCCGGTGCCGGGGCTTCTCGCCGCGGCTGGCTCCCACCAGCGCTGCCACCGCGGCTTCCGCCATGCTTGCAACTGGCTGTTCAACAGTGGTCAGCGGAGGCCAGGAGTATTCGGACTCGGCGGAACCGTCAAAGGATGCCACCGCAATCTCGCCGGGGACGGCCAGCCCTGCCTCGTGGACAGCACGGAGCAGCCCGATCGCCTGCATGTCGGAGGTAGCGAAAATGGCCGTGGGCCGGTTGACCGATGCCAGCAACCTTTGCCCGGCCAGGTAACCGCCGGCCCGGGTGAATGTGCCGTACACAATCGGGCCTTCGGACAGGCCCGCTTCCTGCAAGGCCTCCCGCCAGCCCACCTCACGGCCGTCAGTGGTGCCGGAGACGCTCGTGCCCATGGCCAGGCCGATGTTTTTGTGTCCGTGGCCAATCAGGTGTTCCACCGCGATCCGGGCGCCGGCTGCGAGATCCACGCCGATGCTGTTGAACCCGGGCGCATCCCGTTCCTGGTTCAACAGGACCGAGGGGATGTCTGCCGTTTCCAGAACCTCCAGGTCTGGTTCAAAGAGAACACTGGCCAGCAGCACGCCGTCCACCTGCCTGGCGGCAAGGTTGCGGATATTCCGCCGTTCCTTGGCGAGGTTTCCGTCCGAGTTGCTCAAAACCAGGGCGTAGCCGAGGGCGGCGGCGGCGTCCTCCACCGCGTGGGAGAACAGGGAGAAGAAAGGGTTGGAAATATCCGGGACCACAAGCCCCAGCGTCTCACTGGAGCCCAGCTTGAGCGCACGGGCGGCCGCGTTGGGGCGGTAGCCCAGGACGCGGATAGCATCCTGGACCTTGGCTTCCGTGGCAGGAGCCACCTTCTTGGGCCCCCCGTTGACCACGTAGCTGACGACGGCGGTGCTGACGCCGGCATACCGCGCAACGTCCTTGCGGGTCACGGGTCCGCCTCGCGCGACCTGTACTGCCGGAGTAGTCATGCTGTCCATATTAAGTACTCGTACCCGGCGCATCGCCGAAGTCACGGATGGGAAGCCGCGCGCCGTTTTGCAGGGCGGACTGGTGGGCCACGATTCCCGGGAGGGTAAAGCGGGCGGCCACCCAGGCGTTCACGGGCGGAAGGGTGCCCTGGTTGACCGCCGTCACGAAGTCGTCCACCAGGAAGTGGTGGCTTCCTTCATGCCCGTTGGGTGCGCCGCGGAACTCGTCGGGTAGCCGCGCGGGGTCATGGACCGGTGCCAGGCCGGACACAAAGGCGTCCCTCAGTTCAGGTGCCACGTTGGCCAGTGACGGGTCGTCCAGGGGGATGCTGGGCCGTGTCTCCAGCTGCTCCGAGATGTCATGGACGTTCATCTTGTCCTGCCAGACTGTGACTTTCGCCAGTTGTTCGAAGCTGGCTTCGGTGCCAAAGAACCGGAACCGGGACTCCCGGATGTGAGAGGGGTACCCCACGCGGCGCATCTCGTTGGTACGCATGACGCCGCCGTCGTTCAGTTCAAAGAGCGCGGTGGCATTGGAGAAGTCATTGCCGAACATGCTGACGTCCTTGTCGAAGACGCCGTCATTGCGGTCATCCTTGACGCCGACGCAACTGACGCTCACCGCATGGGCGGGAACCGCACCCAGCACTCCGCCCACGGCGTGGGTAGGATACAGCATGGGCGGGTAGCTTGCAGTTTCCTTCCAGCGGTCACCTCCGCTGTACTGGTAAGCCTCGTAGAACCCCAGGTCCATGTCATGGACGTAGTCGCCCTCGGCGTAGAAGATCCGCCCGAATTTCCCGTCGGCGTGCTGCCGGCGGGCATACACCGTGGCGGGGTTGTAGTAGCTGGTCTCCCCCATCATGTACACCAGGCCGGTCTCCCGGACCGCCTCGATGATGCGGGCAATCTCCTCCTCTGAGATTGCCATGGGAACAGCTGAGTAGACGTGCTTTCCGGCCCGGAGGGCCTGCACCACGAGCGGACCGTGGGTCCACCGCTGGGTGAAGATGGCCACGGCATCGACGTCGGAGGCAAGGAGGTCTTCAAAACCCGCCTTCGAGCCGGCAAGGTGATAGCGGTCCACAGTTTCCGCTGCACGCTCCGGCAGTTCATCCACCACGTGCACAGCACTGACGCCGGGGTGGAGATTAAAGAGGTGGGCGAACTGGCTGCCGAACTGGCCTGCTCCTACTACGCCTATTGAAAACGTCATTGTCTGCCTTCCCTGGTCAGCGACGGGGCGCCGGGCAAGCGCTGTCCCTCAAAAGGCCAGTGTGGCAGGCTGATCTACTCGAGTCAACAGTTCAGGTGAGGAGATGAAGGCGGCGGGACAGACGCAGGAAATAATCTTGCCACCCCCAATCTACTCGTGTAGATTGACTCGCAGTTGTTACCCCCATCACAGTCAGGAAAGGGTCGAAGATGACCACCCTTGCCAAACACTCAAGATCTGTTTCGCCAACACCGGACTCCGCGAAGCCGCGCGGTGGCATCCGCCGGCTGGGCGACCTCAAGATCGCGCTGCTCTTCATCGCCCCGGCCATGATCGGGTTCATCGTTTTCTACGTTGTTCCAACCATCCGCGGCGTGTACCTGAGCTTCACGGAGTACAACATCCTGGGCGACCCGGAATGGATCGGCCTGGATAACTACACGGCGATCGCCAAGGATCCGCTCTTCTGGAACTCCCTGGCAGTCACCGGGCAGTACGTTTTCCTCAACATCGTCCTCCAGACGGCACTGGCCCTGGGCCTGGCCCTGCTGATGCACAACATAGCCAAGTCCACGATCATTCGGGGTGCATTGCTCCTCCCCTACCTGATGTCCAACGTCATTGCCGCATTGCTGTGGTTCTGGATGCTGGACTATCAGATTGGTGTGGTGAACCAGTTCATCGAGTGGAGCGGGCTCTCCCGGGTGGCGTTCTTCGGCAGCGAGGCGTGGGCCATCCCCACCCAGGCCCTGATTAACACCTGGCGGCACATGGGCTACACCGCACTGCTGCTCTTCGCCGGTCTGCAGGCAATTCCGGGCCACGTCTACGAAGTGGCCAAACTGGACGGAGCCTCCGCGTTCCAAACCTTTCGGAAGATCACCATCCCGCTGCTGAGGCCGGTCCTCGTCCTGGTCCTCGTGGTGACGGTGATCGGTTCCTTCCAGGTCTTCGACACCGTTGCCGTGACCACCGCGGGCGGCCCGGTCAACGCCACCCGCGTGATCCAGTACTACATCTACCAGCGGGCCTTCACCGAGTCGGACTTCGGCTACGGATCGGCCATCGCCGTCATTCTCTTCCTCATCCTCGCCCTGGTGGCCTTCATCCAGATGAAGTTCCTCAAGGGCAACGAATCGGACCTGGACTAGGAGTCCCGCATGACCACCACCACCAGCCGCGCACCGCTGCCGGCCCCAGCCCGCCGCCGTCGTTCCTTCAATGCCCGCCGCGCCGGCGCGTGGGCCCTCCTGGTCCTCGCCATTGCGGTCTCCGTGCTCCCCTTCCTCTGGGTCCTGCGCACGGCGTTGTCCACCAATAATGCGCTCGCCACTAACGCAGCCAGCCTCCTGCCGGCGGAGTTCAGCTTCGGCGCCTTCAAACGGGTGTTTGGGCTGCAGTCACCGGCCGAAGCCCTGGCAGAGGGCGGATCCGGGGCCGACATCAATTTCTGGCTGTACCTGCGCAACTCGATCATCTTTTCCTCCATCACCACCGCGGGTGCCGTGTTCTTCAGCGCGATGGCCGCCTACGCCTTCGCCCGGCTGCGCTGGAAGGGCCGCAACGCGGTCTTCAGCCTGTTCCTGGGCACCATGCTGGTCCCGCCAATCTTCACGGCCCTGCCCAACTTTCTGCTGATCAAGAACCTGGACCTGCTCAACACGATGCTCGGCATGGTCCTCCCGTACATCTTTATGACCCCGTTCGCCATCTTCTTCCTGCGCCAGTTCTTCCTGAACATGTCCCGCGAAGTGGAGGAGGCTGCGATGCTCGACGGCGCCAAGCACCTGAGGATCTTTTTCCAGATTGTCCTGCCCAACGCCGCCGCCCCTATCGCCACCCTTGCGCTCCTCACCTTCATCGGCCAGTGGAATGAATACTTCTGGCCCCTGCTGGTGGGCTCTCAGGACGACGTCCGCGTCCTCCAGGTGGGGCTCGGCGTCTTCAAGTCCCAGTCCCCGCAGGGCGCCCCTGACTGGTCCGGCCTGATGGCAGCGACCCTCATCTCGGCCCTGCCTGTGCTGATCCTCTTCGCCGCCTTCGGCAAGAAGATCGTCAACTCCATCGGCTTCTCCGGCATCAAATAAGCATCCCCTCCACCCCTTTGCACTCCCCCTTTCATTCCCGAACGGAAAGTAGAACCATGAAGAAATCCCTCGGCGCCGTTGCCGTTGCCGCAGCTGTGGCACTCTCCCTCTCCGCCTGCAGCGGGTCCTCCTCTGAAGAAGCCGCCAAGGGCGAGATCAGCTACTGGCTCTGGGACGCCAACCAGCTGCCCGCCTACCAGCAGTGCGCTGACGACTTCAGCAAAGCCAACCCGGACATCACGGTCAAGATCACCCAGCGCGGCTGGGACGACTACTGGAGCACCCTCACCAACGGCTTCGTCGGCGGCACGGCCCCGGACGTCTTCACGAACCACCTGGGACGCTACGGCGAACTGGCCGAGAACAAGCAGCTGCTGGCCATCGACGAGGCCGTCGAGAAAGACAGCGTGGACCTGTCCGCCTACAACGAAGGCCTCGCCGACCTCTGGGTGGGCCAGGACGGCAAGCGCTACGGACTGCCCAAGGACTGGGACACGATCGGCCTGTTTTACAACAAGGCCATGCTCGCCAGTGCTGGCATCACTGAGGACCAGATGAAGAACCTCACCTGGAACCCCGAGGACGGCGGCAGCTACGAGCAGGTCATCGCGCACCTCACCGTGGACAAGAGCGGAAAGCGCGGCGACGAGCCCGGCTTCGACAAGAACAACGTGGATGTCTACGGCCTGGGCCTCAACGGCGGCGGCGACTCCTCCGGCCAGACCGAATGGAGCTACCTCACCAACACCACCGGCTGGTCCCACACGGACAAGAACCCGTGGGGCACCCAGTACAACTACAACGACCCCAAGTTCCAGGCGAGCATGGACTGGTTTGCCGGACTGGCCGAGAAGGGCTACATGCCCAAGCTTGAAACCACCGTCGGAGCAGCCATGGCAGACACGTTTGCAGCAGGAAAGTCGGCGATCAACGCCCACGGTTCGTGGATGATCGGCCAGTACACCGGCTACAAGGGCATCGAGGTGGGCATCGCTCCCACTCCCGCGGGTCCGGAAGGCGAGCGCGCCTCAATGTTCAACGGTTTGGCCGATTCCATCTGGGCGGGAACCGAGAAGAAGGACGCCTCCATCAAGTGGGTCGAATACCTCGCCTCCGCTGGCTGCCAGGACGTTGTGGCTTCCAAGGCCGTGGTCTTCCCCGCGCTCAAGGCGTCCTCGGACAAAGCCGCCGAAGCCTTCAAGGCCAAGGGCGTGGATGTCACCGCCTTCACCGAGCACGTCAAGAACAAGACCACGTTCCTGTACCCCATCACGGACAACACCGCCAAGGTCAAGGGCATCATGGAGCCCGCCATGGACGCTGTGGTCTCCGGCAAGGCACCGGCCAGCTCCCTCACGGCAGCCAACGAACAGGTCAACGCCCTCTTCAAGTAGGCCTTGCCCAAAGCGTGGCTGCGTTTGTGGTCGCAGCCACCGGTGGTGGATGCCGCCTCCTCCTCGCGGCGGCGGCATCCACCACCCCTTCCCCTCTGAGCCACCCGTACCGCGTCACCGGACGCACACAGTGAATATCGAAAGAGATTTTATGGACCCCCTCCACCTCCGTTCCGCCGGCACCAGCCTGGTGATCAGCTTCAGCAGCGGAGAGGCCGAGATCATTCATTGGGGCGCGGACCTCGGCAGCACCCTGCCGGACCTCGCCATCCTCGGTGAGCCGATCCCGCACTCCGCCATCGACGCCACCGTTCCCGCCGGCCTCCTGCCGCAGGCGTCTTCCAGCTGGCGCGGCCGTCCCGGCCTCCGCGGCCACCGCATCGCCGACGGCGTCTCCGGCCTCGACTTCTCCCCCCGCCTCCGGACGGTGGCAGCACGCAGGGAGGGCAACACTGCGGTCATCGAACAGGCTGACCCCGACGCCGGAATCGCTGTCGACTCAACACTGACGCTTCACGATGGCGGCCTGCTGGAGCTGCGGCACACCGTCACCAACAGCGGCACCACCCCCTACCAGCTGGACGAACTGGCGACGGTCCTCCCGGTGGCGCCGGACGCCGTCGAACTCCTCGACCTGACCGGCCGCTGGTGCCGGGAAAACCACCCGCAGCGCCGCGCCATCCAGCAGGGCACCTGGGTACGGACCGGCCGGCACGGTCGCACCGGGCACGATTCATCCATCGTTCTCGCCGCCGGCACCCCCGGCTTCGGCAACCGGCGCGGCAAGGTCTGGGCCACGCACCTGGCCTGGAGCGGCAACCACGAGCAGTTCACGGACACCCTCGGCGACGGCCGCACCATGATCGGCGGGTCCGAACTCCTGGGGCCGGCCGAAGTCATCCTCGAGCCGCAGGGGACGTACACCACCCCTGCCCTGTTTGCCGCCTATTCGGACCGCGGCCTGGACGGCATCAGCGAAGCCTTCTACAACTGGTTCCGGTCGCGCCCGCACCACGTGCTCCCCGCCGCCGGCGGCGGCAAGCCGCGCCCCGTGGTGCTCAACACCTGGGAAGCGGTCTATTTCGACCACAACCTTGACACGCTGATCGAGCTGGCCGACTCGGCCGCAGAGCTCGGCGTGGAACGCTTTGTCCTCGACGACGGCTGGTTCCGCGGACGCCGTGACGACCATGCCGGCCTCGGCGACTGGTACGTGGACGAGTCCCTCTGGCCGAGCGGGCTTACTCCGCTGATCTCCGCCGTCACCTCGCGCGGCATGGAATTCGGACTGTGGGTGGAGCCGGAAATGGTCAACCTCGACTCGGACATTGCCCGGGCACACCCCGACTGGATTGTGGGTCCGGCCGCCGTGTCCCACAAGGACGGCGGCCGCCTGCCGCTGGAGTGGCGGAACCAGCACATCATCGACCTCGTCAACCCCGAAGCGTGGCAGTACATCTTCGGCCGCATTGACGCCCTGCTGAGCGAAAACAACATCAGCTACCTCAAGTGGGACCAGAACCGGGACCTGTTGGAGCACGGCCACGGCGGCCGATTTTCGGTGCACGAGCAGACCCTGGCCGCCTACCGGCTGTTTGACGAGCTCAGGAAGGCCCACCCCGGCGTCGAGATTGAAAGCTGCTCCTCCGGGGGCGCCCGCGTGGACCTCGGAATCCTGGAACGGACGGACCGGATCTGGGCCTCTGACTGCAACGACGCGCTGGAGCGGCAGACCATCCAGCGCTGGACCGGGCTGGTGGTCCCGCCGGAGCTGGTGGGCGGGCACATCGGCCCCACCACCTCACACACCACCGCCCGCACGCATGATCTGTCCTTCCGGGCCATTACCGCCCTCTTCGGGCACTTCGGCATGGAGTGGGACGTCCGCGAGGTCCAGGGCGCCGAACGGGAGCAGCTCAAACGCTTCATCGGGCTCTACAAGGAACACCGGGATCTCATTCACAGCGGTCGGATGGTCCGTGCCGACGTTCCGGATGAGTCGCTGATGCTGCACGGGGCGGTGTCTGCCGGGTCCCCAGAGGCAGGTACGACGGCGGCGCTGTTCGCCCTGGTCAGCACGCGCACCACGTCCGCCGAGCAGCCGGGCAGGGTCAGCATCCCTGGCCTGGAACCGGACCGGACCTACCGGGTGGAGGCCCTCTCCCCCGCCCCGGGCGACACCGACTACGCCCACACCTTCACGCAGGTCCAGCCGCCGGCCTGGCTCGCGGACGGTGCAGTGGCCAACGGCCGCTTCCTGGCCGAGGTGGGCCTGCCGATGCCCATCCTCAACCCGGAGCACGCGCTGCTGCTGCGCTTTACGGCACTGTAGTCGTAACCAACGCGGGGTCACATAACGCCTGTTCGGAACCCCCGAACGGGCATTATGTGACCCCGCGTTGCTGCGTTCATTATGGGTGGCAAGGGCCGTAAGAATGCGCGCCGGCCCTTGGAAGGCATTAGATTTGCACGCATGACCGAACCCTCTTCATCCATCAGCCGCGGAACCATCCTGGTGATCAATGGACCCAACCTGAACCTGCTGGGCACCCGCGAACCGGAAAAGTACGGCACGTCCACCCTGGCTGATGTGGAGGAACTGGCCGCCCGGACAGCAGAGGCGCACGGCTTCGCGGCAGAGTGTGTCCAGTCGAACCACGAGGGCGTCCTCCTGGACACCATCCACGCGGCCCGCGGCTCCGCCGTCGGCATTGTCCTGAACGCCGGCGCCTTTACCCACACTTCTGTTGCCCTGCGCGATGCCCTGGCCGCTGTGCAGCTGCCGGCGGTGGAAGTGCACATCACCAACGTGCACCAGCGCGAGGAATTCCGGCACCACTCATTCCTGTCGCCGGTCTGCTCTGCGGTGATCGTCGGCGCAGGGGTTTTTGGCTACAAGCTGGCTATCGACTACCTGGCTGAAGTCCTCTAAGAGCTATTTCTGGATGCACTGCCCCGAGGACACAGGTGCGCTCAGTGCTGGCGCCTGTGCTGCCACCGGGTTGAGATCGTCCATGGTGATGGCGAATCCCATGTCGGCGTCCGACGTCGCCTTGGCAAAAACCACTCCCGCCACCTGCCCCTCGGTGGTCAGCAGTGGGCCGCCGGAGTTCCCGGGCTGGACGTCTCCTGCCAGCCGGTAGATCTCTTCAGGCGAGGGGTTGGCGCCGTAGATGTCCGGCACCAGCACCGTGGTGATGTCCTGGACGGTGGCCGGCCGGGACTGGAAGGGGCCGCCGTGCGGATAGCCTGCGAACGCGGCCGGGCTGCCGTTGGGCAGGTCTGCGCTCAGGGGCAGCGGTTGGGCCGGCAGGTCGTCAACCGCCAGCACCGCGAGGTCATGCCGGGTGTCGAAGTAGACGACGCGCCCGGGCATCGCACCGCCGTCGGGCATTTCCACGACGGGTTGCGACACGCCCGCCACCACGTGCGCATTGGTTACCACCCGGTCCTCGGAAACAACGAAGCCGGTGCCGGTCTGGTTCTGGCCGCACTGGTAAGCGGTGCCGGCGATTCTCAGGACGGACTCGGCGGCCCTGTTCAGGGCCGGGGTATCGGTGCTCGCGTTCGGGACGGGCACCGCCGGGCCCTGGTCCAGTCCCTCAATAAGGGTGGGTATCCCGTTGCCGATGACGGTTGAGCGCAACTGCGCCATGGTGGCTTTTACCGGGTCCGGGGTCAGGCCGTCGATGAACCGGATGACCCGGGATTCGGCCAGTTGCTTGGACACAAAAGGGACGCCAAGGGAGCTGACGCTGAAGGCCAGCATGGACATGACCAGCGCGGAGACCACAACGTTGACGGCGCCGCCCACCAGCCGGTCCACGGCCCGGAGGGGCCGGATCCGCACCGCGCCGCGGACGGTCCGGCCAATCATTGTGCCCAGGCCATGCCCCAGCACCACCAGCGCGACGGCGGCGGCAATGATGGCGGTCAGCCTCCACCCGGAGTCTTCGACAAAGCCGCTCACGAGGGGGACCGCAAAGAAGGCTGCCACGGCTCCGGCGGCAAATCCTGCAATACCGCCGGCAGTCACAAGGAAGCCGTTGCGCAGGCCGTAGACCAAGTAGGACAGCAGCGCCAGGATCAGGACCAGGTCCAGGACAGTCAAGCCGACCACTAAGGCTCCTTATAAGCAGTTGTAACCTCATTCTAGTGGCGTAGCCTGACAATCTTCTGTGGGTTCACTTCGCCTCCGGAGCCCGCCGCCCGGGCGTTTTGGCTGCCAAGTTCGTCACAGAACCTTGAAAATTCTGAAACAATGGCACAAGCGCCACAGCCGACACTTTTATTCAGGAGATTTTATGGACATCGAGGTACTGCGCCGAGCACCACTTTTCGCCACGCTCGACGACGACGCATTCCGTCTGCTGACGGACGAGCTCACCGAGGTGGACCTTTCCCGCGGTGCTTCGGTTTTCCGGGAGGGCGACCAGGGCGACCAGCTCTACTTCATCGTCTCGGGCAAGGTGAAGCTTGGACGCACCTCCCCCGACGGCCGGGAATCCCTCCTTGCCATCCTCGGCCCGGGTGAACTCTTTGGTGAGATGGCCCTGTTTGATCCCAGCCCCCGCACCGCCACCGCCACCGCGGTGTCCGAAACCCGCCTGGCCGGGCTGAAGAACGAAAGCCTGAACAGCCTGCTGCGCACGCGCCCGGAGGTCTCCGCACAGCTTCTGCAGGCCCTGGCCCGCCGGCTGCGCCGCACCAACGATTCCCTGTCGGACCTGGTGTTCTCTGATGTTCCCGGCCGCGTTGCCAAGGCGCTCCTGGACCTGGCAGACCGCTTCGGCCGGCCTGCTACGGACGGCGTCCTGGTGGCGCACGAGCTCACCCAGGAAGAACTGGCCCAGCTTGTCGGCGCTTCGCGCGAGACCGTCAACAAGGCGCTCGCGGAATTCGTCCAGCGCGGCTGGCTGCGTCTGGAAGCCCGCGCCGTCGTCATCCTGGACATGCAGCGCCTCCGCCAGCGCTCCCGCTAGTCCCCACAGCACAAAGGCCGCCCCAAGGGGCGGCCTTTTGCGTGTCCTGCTGGGCTCACACCGTCCATCACTTAAAGCCGGGAACCGGCAGAAAGTGAGAGGGGGTGTTAGGACGGGCTCAACCATCGGGCCGGCGGTAAAATTAAGCCCAGAGGTGTATGGCGATGACCGTGGCTTTGGCTGTTGTGCTGATCCTGTTGGGGCTGGCTTCCCTTGCCGCGATAGTCGGCACGGTGGTCCTGGTGATCAAGGACGGCCGGGGGCAGATTCCACTGGAACCGCCGGTCAGGCCGTGGACCGCAGGAAGCCTTCCGAGCCGCCCGTACTCAACGCTCCGCCGTATTTAGCGTTCGCGCTGGGGATCCCCCGCGGTGGTCTTTGCTGCTTCGACTTCGAGCAGCAGCTTGCCGTCTTCTTCCACGAGCCGCGGCTGGTACACGTGGGCCTTGCGTTTGTAGCTGAGGTAGGCAATGCACCCGTTAGCCGCCGCCATCTTTTCAAGCATGATCTCGGACCCGGGCACCAGGAGCCCGCCGAGGGTGCGGCCCACGGTGTTTTCCTGGCCCACCTCGTCACCGAGGTCAGTGGTGTCACGTCCGGCGATGATGCTGGCCGCGTTCACCCACCTGCCCCACACACCCTTGCCGTCCAGCAGTGTGGGCTGCTGGTTCAGGGGCACGGTGGCGGCGAAGTAGCGGGTGTCGAACCTGCGGTGTGCGAAGTCCGGGCTGCGCCAGTTGACGAGGGACTTCAACAGGTCGGTACGGACGGACAACCCGCGCTTGGCCAGGACCTCCGGAAAGGTCTTTTCCTGCTCGGCAACGGCAAGGCGGGCCCGCATGTACTCCGGTGTGGAGGTGGCCTCGACGGTGCTCGCCATGTCAGCACCGGCAAGCAGCACGCCGGTTTCCTCGAAGAGCTCGCGAATGGCGCCCAGCACGTGGCGGCGCGCGAGCCCGACGTCGTCAGTTCCCATTTGCTCGGCCCAATGCTGTGGTGAGGGGCCCAGCCAGCCGACGGGGTCGTCGTCGGCTGCGTCCAGGGAGCCGCCGGGGAACGCGAGGACCCCCAGCGGCGAGGAGCCGGGACGGTAACCCAGCCAGGTTTCCAGGCCGGTGGGGGAATCACGCAGCAGGACTACGGATGAAGCGAGCCGCGCGGCCCGCGGAGTCCGTTCGCCGTGTTCGAGCCAGCTCTGCGCTGCCCCTTCAAGGTCCTGAGGGAGTGCAAACAAGCGGCGGGCGAGCTGAGGCAAAGGAAGCGACCGGTCCTAGCTGAATTCGGCGATCAGTTCGACTTCTACCGGAGAGTCGAGCGGCAGTACGGAAACGCCGACGGCGGAACGTGCGTGCTGGCCTGCGTCGCCGAGGACGCGGCCCAGCAGTTCCGACGCACCGTTGATGACGCCGGGCTGTCCGGTGAAGGAGGGGTCGGAGGAGACGAACCCCACAACTTTGACGATGCGGGTGATGCGGTCCAGGTCCCCGATGACGCTCTTAACTGCTGCCAGGGCGTTGACGGCGCAGATTGCGGCAAACCGTTGTGCGTCTTCCGGGGAAACCGTGGCCTCGTCCGCGAAACCTCCGGTACCGGCGGAAACCTTGCCTGTGGCTTCGAGCTTGCCGTTGACGAAGGGCAGCTGGCCGGAGGTATACACGTGGCTGCCGGAGATCACTGCCGGCACGTAAGAGGCTACCGGCGCGGAAACCTCGGGAAGTGTGATTCCCAACTCCGTGAGCCGCTGCTCAACCGCCGAGACGGGGGCAGCAGACGTGCCGGACTGGGCTTCTGCAGAGGCGCTCATGCTACTGCTTCTCCCTCTTCAGGTAGGCAACCAGACCGTTTCCGTCCGGTCCGGGGACTACCTGGACTAGCTCCCAGCCGTCGTCTCCCCACTGGTCCAGTATCTGCTTTGTGGCGTGAATAATGAGCGGAATCGTGGCGTACTCCCATTTGGTCATGAGAGAAAGACTAGTCCTTGCCGGTAAAGTGGAAAACATGGCTCCTCGTAAGAACCCATTATTCGACACTGCCACCACCCTAGGAAAGATTCTGGTTTTCCTTGGCGTGAGTGCTATTTGCGGTGTCCTGGTAGCGGGCCTGCTGGTGCCCGCGGCGGCCGTTTCCGGCAGCGCAGCCAGCGGTTCTATCGACTTTTTCGATACCCTTCCGGCGGAGCTGAAGGTTGATCCGCCCAACCAAACCACCCGGATCCTGGCCGCGGACGGCAGCGAGATCGCCAGCGTCTACACCGAGAACCGGACCAAGGTTGCCCTGGACCAGATTTCGCCCTTCGTTAAGGAAGCTGTCATCGCCGTCGAGGACAGCCGTTTTTATGACCACGGCGGTGTGGACACCACTGGTATCCTCCGTGCAGTGGTCAGCACCGCACGCGGAAACAGGCAAGGCGCCTCCACCATCACGCAGCAGTACGTGAACAACGTCCTTAACTCCAACCTCGCCGCCGAGGGCCGGGACGAGGACATCAAGCTCAATGGCGTCAACAAGGGTGTGGGCGACAAACTTCGTGAAATGAAGCTGGCCATCGCCCTGGAGAAGGAGTTCAGCAAGGAGCAGATCCTTGAGGGCTACCTGAACATCGTCTTCTTCAACCGCGACGCGTACGGCATCGAAGCCGCGTCCCGTTTCTTCTTCAGCACCACCGCCAAGGACCTGACCCTCCCCCAGGGTGCTCTGCTGGCCGGACTGGTCAACAGCCCCTCGGCGTTTGATCCCATCAACAACCCGGAGAACGCCAAGCAGCGCCGGGACCTGGTGCTGGGCCTGATGCTGAGCCAGGGCAAGATCACCCAGGCTGACCACGACGCCGCCGTAGCCACTCCCGTGGAAACCACAGTGACGCAGCCCAAGCAGGGTTGTGCCTATGCTTCCACCGCCCCGTATTTCTGTGATTACATCCTCCACCTGCTGGAGAACAACCCGGCCTACGGCGCGGAACTTGATGAGCGGAAGCGCCTCATCTACGGCGGCGGCCTGACCATCACCACAACACTTGACCCGAAGGCTCAGGCTGCTGCCCAGGAACAGGTCAACGCTTCCGCCGGCGCCAACCCGGACAAGTGGGGCGCGGCCATGGTTTCCGTTCAGCCCAACTCCGGCAAGATCGTCTCGATGGCGCAGAACACCACCTTCCTGCCGGCCGAAGGGTCCTTCGACTCGCAGGTGAACTTCAACGTGGACAAGCTGGACAAGGACGGAAACGACCTCAACGGCCTGGGCGGTGCCCAGCCCGGATCCACCATGAAGCCGTTCACGTTCGCGGAGTGGCTGAACGAGGGCAAGTCCATGAACACCGTGGTCAATGCCGCCCAGCGCCGCTACCCGCTGAACTTCCCGTGGCGCAACACCTGCGGACAGGTCACCGGCGCCTACAACACGGCCCAGAAGGCCCTCGGCGCTGCCGACGACCTGCAGAATGCCGAACCCCAGTGGTACCGGCCCCTGTCCGTCCTCGAGGGGCTCTACAACTCCATCAACACCGTCACCTTCGCTTCCGCCTCACAGCTGGACTTCTGTGGAATCCAGAAGATCGTGGACGCAACGGGACTCCACGGCGGGCTTCCTGCTGACGGGGACCCGAACCCGAAGATCAACATGTCCACGCTGGGCAACCTGCTGGGTTCCACTCAGACCGCCCCGCTGACCATGGCCAGCGCCTTCGCCACCTTCGCGAACGACGGAAAGTACTGCGAGCCGATGGCCATCACGTCGGTCACTGACCAAACCGGTGCGCAGCTGCCCGCACAGTCCACCAGCTGCCGGGATGCGGTGAAGCCCGAGGTTGCCCGCGGTGTGAACTACGCCCTGCAGGAAGTCCTCAACCGTGGATCCGGTTCGTTGATCCAGCCTCGGATCTCCACCCGCACCAGCTTCCCGATTGGTGCCAAGACCGGTACGTCCAACAACAACGGCTCCACCTGGGTTGTCGGCCACACCACGGGCCTTGCCACCGCTGCCTGGTTCGGTGACGCCCTGGGCGCCCAGGACCGTTCCGGCCAGAACATCACCGTCAACGGAAAGTTCTACCAGGGCATTGATGGCTACATGATCGCCGGGCCCATGTTCTCCAGGTTCATGTCCCAGATCGCGCCGGCTTACGGCACCGCCCCGTTCCCCGCACCGCCCAGCAACCTGCTGAACGGTGGCGGCGGGACCTCGACGCGGACTCCCGCAACCACTGCCCCGCAGTCCACGCAGGCGCCGGCAGCCCCGCAGCCCGCCCCCGCCCCGAGCAACAACGGGAACGGGAACGGCAATGGAAACGGAAACAATGACGATTAGCCCGATGATCTCCACCAGTGCATTGGCCAGCCGCGCCCGGACCATCGGGCGCGGCTTTGCCGTCACCGCAGGAGCCGGCACCGTGGCAGGCGCGGCCGCCTTCGGCTATGGCCTGTGGGAAAAGAACCAGTTTGTCCTCCGCGAGGAAACGCTCGATATCCTCCCACCGGGGCAGGCCCCGTTCCGGATCCTCCACCTGAGCGACATCCACTTCGTCCCCGGGCAACAGAAGAAGGCCGCCTGGCTGGAATCCCTGGCTGGCCTTGAGCCCGATCTGGTGGTCAACACCGGAGACAACCTCAGCCACGCCAAGGCGGTGGACCCGCTGCTGCAGGCCCTCCGCCCCCTTCTGGAGTTTCCCGGCGTGTTTGTCCCCGGCTCCAACGACTACTTCGCCCCCAGCCTGAAGAACCCGGCCTCCTACCTGTTGGGGCCGTCCAAGGCCAAACCAAAACCCACCGCGCTGGACTGGCCGCGGCTTCGCTCCGGCTTCGGCATGGGTGGCTGGGTTGATCTGACCAACCGGCACCAGTCCGTGGTCCTGAAGGGTATTCGCTTCGACTTCTCCGGCGTTGACGATCCGCACCTGAACCGGGAACGCTACGCGGGCTGGCCCCGCGGCACTGTCAACCAGAACGCCACCCCCCACCTCAAGGTCGCCGTTATCCACGCGCCCTACCAGCGCGTGCTGGACCACTTCACCGAGGACGGCGCGCACCTCCTCCTCGCCGGCCACACGCACGGCGGCCAGCTGTGCATCCCCGGATACGGCGCCCTGGTGTCCAACTGCGACCTCCCCACGTGGCGGGCTAAAGGGCTCAACGACTGGCAGAGCAATGGAAGTACGACGCCGGTAAACGTCTCAGGCGGCATCGGCACCTCCCGTTTCGCCCCGGTCCGCATCGCGTGCAAACCGGAAGCTGTCCTGCTCACCCTCACCTCGCCCAACTAACCCTGTTGACCTATCAGTTTCGGTTCCCAAACAGTGCTGTTGGCAACCAGAACTGACAGGTCAACGGGGCGGACCTGCGCAGAAGCCATTACGCAATGCAATAATTCGGCAAGTCCGCTGACAGGGTTTAATCACTGTGAATCGGCTCACCCCATGGCATAGGGTAGTTGCTACGGGAAACTACATTCGTTTTAGAGCTTGAGAAGCGGGCATGGCCAAGCAAACTTCATTTTTTCGATCCATCAGCCGTCTCTATCCCCATGTCAGGCCGATCATCCCCCGGCTTCTCCTGGGACTTCTGTGCGCACTGCTGGCCAGCGTTGTTGCCCTGGCCATCCCCCAGGTCCTGCGCGTGCTGATCAACGAGTCGCTCCAGGCCGGCGGTTCCACCGAAGCCGTCTGGATATCGGCGGGCGTGATCCTGGTACTGGGTGTAGCGGAGGCCGGGCTCGTGGCGCTTCGCCGGCAGTTCGTGATCAACCCCGCCACCTCCGTGGAGACCCGGATGCGGGTGTCGCTGTATGACCACCTGCAGGACCTGACGGTCTCCTTCCACGACCGCTGGGGGTCCGGCCAGCTGCTCTCCCGCGCCATGACCGACCTGAACTTCCTGCGCCGCTGGATGGCCTTCGGCGCCATCATGCTGGTGGTCACCACCCTCACCGTCATCATCGGTATCGGCGTTATGTTCGCCATGAGCTGGCAGCTGGCCCTCATCTTCCTGGCTGCTGCCGTGCCGATCATGGCCTACAGCTTCCGGTTCCGCACACGCTTCAGCAGGGTGGCGCGCCGCAGCCAGGACCAGGCCGGCGATCTTGCCACCACCGTTGAGGAGTCCGTCCACGGCATCCGCGTGCTCAAGGCGTTTGGCCGCAGCCGGGAAGCCCTCGAAAACTTCGAGGAACAAGCCGAAGAACTGCGCCAGACGGAGATTGATAAGGCACGCCAGCAGGCAGCCTTCACCATGGTGGTTACCCTGTTGCCCGAACTTGCCCTCGGCGCGGGACTTGTGGTGGGTGTGATGCTGTGTGCCAGTGGCCAACTGAGCATTGGTGCGCTGGTGGCCTTCTTCGCGACTGCCGCCGTCATGGCCTCCCCCGTTGAGTTCTCCGGCATGCTGCTCGCCATGGCACTCACCGCCAAGACCGCCGTCGACCGTCACTTCGAGGTGATGGACACGGCCAACGCCATCACCAGTCCCACTGAGCCCCGGCGCCCCGGCCAGCTTGCCGGCGCGCTCCGCTTCAACAACGCCACGTTTGCCTTCGAGGACGCTCCGGACAAGCCCATCCTGAAGGAGATCAACCTCCACCTCCGGCCCGGCGAAACGATGGCCCTGGTGGGCATCACCGGAAGCGGCAAGAGCGCAATGATCCAGCTTGTGCCGCGGCTGTACGACGTCACCGACGGCTCCATCAGCATCGACGGCGTGGACCTGCGGGACTTCGACGTGGAGGAACTCCGCCGCATCGTGGGTGTCGCTTTCGAGGACACCACCTTGTTCTCCAATTCCGTCCGCGACAACGTCCTCCTTGGCGCACCCGCCCGCAGCGAGGCGGCCCTCGAGGAGGCGCTGGACGTGGCCCAGGCGCACTTCGCCTACTCCCTGCCCGAGGGCCTGGACACCCTGATCGGCGAGGAAGGCCTCAGCCTGTCCGGCGGGCAGCGGCAGCGCATCGCCCTGGCCCGCGCCATCGCCGCGCGCCCCCGGGTGCTGGTGCTCGATGATCCGTTGTCCGCCCTGGATGTCCACACGGAGGAACTCGTGGAAACGCGGCTCCGGACCGTTCTGAAGGACACCACCACGCTGATCGTCGCCCACCGTCCGTCCACGGTGTCGCTGGCGGACCGGGTGGCGCTGCTGGAGGACGGGCGCATCACGGCCGTCGGAACCCACACGGAACTGCTGGCGGTCAACGACCACTACCGCTACGTCATCGCCAGCCTCGACCAGGAACCACGGGACCTGGACTCCGAGCTGTCGGCTCTCGAGGACCAGGCAGAGGAAGTGACCCGATGAGCACGGCAACCTTTGGCACCGCCAACGAAGACAACGCCCACCTGAGCAAGAGCGAGAGCAGGGCGGTACGACGCCGGTCGCTGGCACTGCTGCGCTCCCTCATCAGGCCAGTGCGGCTGCGGTTCTGGTTGACGATAGCCACGGTGGTCCTTTCCCAGGCTGCACGGGTGGCAGGTCCGGCGCTCATCGCCTTCGGCATCGACCATGCCCTGCCCGCCCTGCAGGCCGGGGACAACCTGCCCCTGGTGCTCACCGGCGTCGCCTATCTGCTGGCGGCGGTCGCGACGGCGGGACTCACCGCCCTGTACGTCACCTCCACGGCGAAGCTGAGCCAGGCAATGCTGCTGGACCTCCGCCTCCGCGTCTTCCGGCACACCCAGCGGCTGAGCCTTGAGTTCCATGAGAAGTACACCTCCGGCCGGATCATTGCCCGCCAGACCTCAGATCTGGAAGCCCTCCGCGAACTCCTGGACTCCGGGGTCAGCTCCCTGGCGTCCGGATTGCTGTTTATGATCTTCACCGCAATCACCGTGTTCGCCCTGGACTGGCGCAGCGGCCTGCTGGTGCTGGCAGCGGGTGTGCCCATGTACTTCCTGGCACGCTGGTACCAAAAGCACTCGCAGATCGCCTTCCGCGAATCACGGGTGGTGTCCGCCCGCCTGATCGTGCACTTCGTGGAGACCATGACCGGCATCCGCGCGGTGAAGGCCTTCCGCAAGGAACGCGAGAACGCCGAACGCTACGGAAAACTCGCCGAGGACTACCGGCTGGTCACCGTCCGCTCCATCAACCTCAACGGCATCTTCCAGCCGGGACTGGTGCTGATCGGGAACGTCTGCGTGGCCGTGGTCCTGCTCTTCGGCGGCTTCCGCGTCCTCACCGATGATCTTGCGGTAGGTGTGCTGCTGGCGCTCATCCTCTCCACCAAAAGGTTCTTCCA
The DNA here is from genome assembly GCF_042879835.1 of Pseudarthrobacter sp. NPDC058329. Taxonomy (NCBI): domain Bacteria; kingdom Bacillati; phylum Actinomycetota; class Actinomycetes; order Micrococcales; family Micrococcaceae; genus Pseudarthrobacter; species Pseudarthrobacter sp. NPDC058329. Next base: position 120,147 of record NZ_JBHVZR010000008.1, on the reverse strand, counting down.
GCCGGTGGACCAGATGGCGATGTTCTACAACTCCTTCCAAAGCGCGCAGGCAGCCCTGGAGAAGGTGTCGGGCCTTTTGGAAGAAGTACCGACGGTCCGGCCGCCCAAGAACCCTGTCGCCCTGAAGGACGCCAGGGGTTCCATCGACTTCGAGAACGTGGAATTCCGCTACGGCGACGGCCCGGTGATCGTCCCCACGCTGAACCTGCACATACCCGCGGGCCAGACCGTCGCCCTGGTGGGCCAGACCGGAGCGGGAAAGTCCACCCTCGCCAAGTTGATCGCCCGCTTCTATGATGTCTCCTCCGGCTCCCTCACCCTCGATGGCGTGGACCTCCGGAACCTGGGCACCACGGACCTGAGGCGGAACATCGTGATGGTCACCCAGGAAGCCTTCCTGTTCAGCGGTTCCGTTGCGGACAACATCGCCCTGGGCCGGCCGGAAGCGTCCCGGTCCGAAATCGAAGAGGCGGCCAAGGCCGTAGGCGCGCATGAGTTCATCCTTGAACTTCCTGAGGGCTATGACACTGATGTCAATAAACGCGGCGGCCGGGTGTCATCCGGCCAGCGCCAGCTCATCAGCTTCGCCAGGGCGTTCCTGGCCAGTCCTGCCGTGCTGATCCTGGACGAGGCCACATCCTCACTGGATATCCCCTCGGAGAGGCTGGTGCAGGCCGGCCTGGCCCGGTTGCTGGCAGGCACGGACGCTGCCCGCAGGACTGCCCTGATCATTGCGCACAGGCTGTCCACGGTGGAGACGGCGGACCGCGTGCTGGTTGTCCACGACGGACGGATCGTGGAGGACGGCCCGCCGGCAGAACTGATCGGTGGCGGCGGACGCTTCGCGGAACTGCACGGCGCATGGAAGGACTCGCTGGTGTGATCTGCCGCGGATTTCGCATCGGGGACCCGCATCGGCTATCCTTGTAAAGTTGCTTTTGCAGCGGATCGGGATGTAGCGCAGCTTGGTAGCGCGCTTCGTTCGGGACGAAGAGGTCGCAGGTTCAAATCCTGTCATCCCGACCAAACAAAAGAGGGTCTCCACACGGAGGCCCTCTTTTTTCATGCCCGGCCGCCCGGCCAGGAGTCTTCCACGGTAAGGGAAAGGCCCCGAAGCAGATGCTTCGGGGCCTTCCCTCGCCTCCTTTGTTGAGGAAGCTACTTACGCTGGATCGGGCCAGTTGCCGATCCTGTACGTGGTGTACGGGGTCTCGGTGGTCTGACCCTTCTTGTCCTTTTTGACCTTCTGGGAAGCCGGATCGGGCCAGTTCCCAATAGCTACGGAAGTCCCGGAGTTCTCAGCTACTGAACCCGCAGACAGTACGGCTGGAGCCGCCGCAGAAAACGCCAGGGCTCCAGCCAGCGCGGCCGCGGTTGCGATCTTCTTCAACATATACATTCCTCAATACGAGTCGGATTCGTTACAAAGCCAGCACTGTCCTTGTTGACACACATTGTAAAATATTTTCCACAGGGGCTGTCAAGCACTGATGTGTCCCAATGTCCAGATGAGGAGGAAATGCTGTGGGCAACGGATTCGGAGAGAAGCTCCGGGCTGAGCGCCTAGAGCGTGGACTGACACAGGCCGAACTGGGCAAAGACCTGTACTCTCCCAGCTATATTTCACTGCTAGAAACGGGCCGAAGGGAGCCCACCGCCGAGGTAATCGAGGAACTGGCCAGGCGACTCGACTTGGCGCCGAAGGCCCTCGAAGCCTGGAGCCAGCCAATAACTGTCAGCGATGCTGAATACGTTCTGGCCGGCCTCTACGCACGCCAGGCGTGGGATCTGCGGGATTACCCGCTGGCGGCGAACCACGCTGCCACAGCAGCGCAGATCGCTCTTGAGGGCAGAAACACCAGCGCCTGGTGGAATATGACCTACATGCAGGCGGAGTGCCTCATGAAGGAAGGCAAGCTGCGGGAATGTCAGCAGATCGTTGAGCGCCTGCTGGAGCACCCCATGGCTACGGAATCAGTGGGCCTCGGTGTGCGTGCCCGGCAGATGCTGGCTGCGGTGTGCCATGGACAGGGGCAACTGTCCGTTGCGGTGGACCATGCACTCGAAGCTGTAAAGCTTTCTGTGCAGCTGCCAAGGAATTCCACAGTACTGATCGGCGCACACCGAATCCTGATCGGCGCATTGGCTGAAAGCGGTCGGTTGGATGAAGCGTGGAAGTTTTGTTTGGCGCTGTACGAACAAGTGGACGAGCACGCCATGTCCCAGTTGGCCGGCGAAGTAGCCTGGGTGATCGGCAATGTCGCCTTTATGCGGCACGACTACGCCGAAGGGGTCAAGCACCACGAGCGGGCAGCGAAACTGCTGTCCCCCGCTAACGACATCGAGCTTTGGGCGCGGTTCAACAAGGCTTCAGCGGCCGTGCGCCTGTCATCAGGAATTGTCGAACCGGAAACCCTTTCGTCCATCGAACGGGCCGAGCTCGCCTTCTCCATTGTGGGCGGCACCAAGAGTGACGAACTGGAGGTCGCCTTCATCCGCGCCCGCTGGCTGTACCTGACCGGCGACATTGTTGCCGCCGTCGAGAAGCTCCGGGAAATCCACGCGGAGCGCGAAGACCTCGCCAAACACACCGCAGGAGAGGTCTCCCTCCTCCTGGGCAAGTCGCTCAAGGCAGCGGGCGAGGCCGATGAAGCCCTGGTACACCTCGAGGAAGCCCAGAAGGCCTTCAGCGCGGCAGGAGCAGCAGACCGCGTCCAGCAAGCACTGGACGCGGTCCTGGAAATAAAACTGGCCCAACAGCGGGCTGCGGCTGCCACCAAAGTCAGCTAGGCGGCACACCACTCGCCGGAGCCGCTGGGGCTCCGCCGGGCGAGGGTATCAGCTGAAGGTTTTGCCCGTCAGTTTCTCGTAGGCTTCGACATAGCGGCCGCGCGTCCGGTCCACCACTTCTGCAGGCAGCGCCGGCGGAGGCGTGTCTGACGCCCTGTCCCAGCCGGATTCGGCCGAGGTCAGCCAGTCCCGGACATACTGCTTGTCATAGGACGGCTGCGCCTGCCCTGGCTGGTAGGTGGCGGCGTCCCAGAACCGCGAGGAATCCGGTGTCAGGACCTCATCGCCCAGGGTGATGGAGCCAGAGACGGCGTCGTAGCCGAACTCCACCTTCGTGTCGGCGAGGATGATCCCGCGTTTGCGGGCGATTTCCTCCGCCTTGGTGTAGATCTCCAGGGTGAGCTGGCTCAGCCGTCCGGCGATGTCATCTCCGACCATTGCCACGACGGCGTCATACGTGATGTTCTCGTCGTGCTCGCCCACTGCCGCCTTCGCCGACGGCGTGAAGATGGCGTGTTCCAGCCGCGAACCGTCCACCAGGCCCTCCGGCAGGGGGATGCTGCATACGGTCCCCGACGCCTTGTACTCCAGCAGGCCGGAACCCGTGAGGTAGCCGCGGGCGATGCATTCCACCGGGAACATGTCCAGCTTTTTGCAGATCATCGCACGCCCTGCGACGGCCGCCGGCACGCCGTCCTCCACCGTGGAGGCCAGGACGTGGTGCTCCACTTCCAGCTGGTCAAACCACCACAAACTCAGCTGCGTGAGGATGCGGCCCTTATCCGGGATCTCGCTGGTGAGGACATGGTCGAAGGCACTGATGCGGTCGCTGGCCACCACCAGCACGCAGTCCCGGCCCACCCGCTGCCGGACCGAGTCGTCAGCCGGTTCGTAAAGGTCACGGACTTTGCCGGAGTAGACGTGTGTCCAGCCCGGCAGGTCCAGGGCGGCGGCATCAAAACCACGTGCTGCGGAACTCTCGGTCATGCTAAACCTTTCCCTTCGTTACAGGCAGTGATCCGGTAGCGGCTGACGATACCCGGATTTCGCCGCGGGCGGCCTTGCGGCCGATGTCCGTGCGGAACTGCGAGCCTTCAAGCTGAACCAGCTCCACGCCGTCGTACGCCCTTTCACGGGCCTCCACCAGGTCGCTGCCCAGCGCGACGACCGCAAGCACGCGCCCGCCGGCCGAAACCACTTTGCCGTCCTCGTCGAGGGTGGTGCCGGCGTGTATCACGTGCACGCCCTCCAGCTCCTCCACCTTCTTCAGCCCGCGGATCCGGTCACCGGTGCGCGGGCTGTCAGGGTAGTTTTCGGACGCGACGACGACGGCGACGGCAGTGTCCTTGGCCCAGCGCAGCTCTTCTGCCTTGTCCAGTTCGCCCTTGGCGGCTGAGAGAAGCAGGGCACCGAGGGGCGTCTTGAGCCGGGCCAGCACGGCCTGGGTTTCCGGGTCGCCGAAACGGACGTTGAATTCGATCACGCGGGTTCCGCGGGAGGTCAGTGCGAGCCCCACAAACAGCACACCCACGAACGGGGTGCCGCGGCTGGCCATCTCGTTGACCGTGGGCTGGGCCACCCGGTCAATGACCTCCTGGACCAGCCCCTCGGGGGCCCACTCCAACGGGGTGTAGGCACCCATTCCGCCGGTGTTGGGTCCTTCGTCGTTGTCGAAGATGCGCTTGAAGTCCTGGGCAGGCGACAACGCCACGGTGTTGTGACCGTCACAGAGGACAAAGAGGGACACCTCCGGGCCGTCGAGGAACTCCTCGATCACCACGGACCCGCCGGCGTCGAAGCAGGACTGTGCATGCGCCAGGGCTTCGTCGCGGTTCCTGGTGACCACCACGCCCTTGCCGGCAGCAAGTCCGTCGTCCTTCACCACGTACGGTGCGCCAAAGGTGTCCAGGGCTGCAGCGGCTTCGTCAGCGTCGGTGGCGACCATCGCCATGGCCGTGGGTACACCGGCCTCCGCCATGATTTCCTTGGCGAATGCCTTGGAGGCTTCCAGCTGCGCGGCGGCCTTGCTGGGGCCGAACACCGGGATCCCGGCATCCCGGACGGCGTCGGAAACACCTGCCGCCAGCGGCGCCTCGGGGCCAACTACCACGAGATCCACGGCGAGCTTGGTGGCCAAGGCGGCGACGGCGTCGGGATCATTGCCGTTGATCTTGTGGGTGGGGACCAGTTTGCTGATGCCGGCATTGCCGGGAGCTGCGTGGACCTCGGACACGTTGGGGTCGGCGAGCAGGGAGCGGACAATGGCGTGTTCGCGGCCTCCGGGGCCGATGACGAGTACCTTCACAGTCTCCAAGGGTACTTTGTGCACCCGGCCCCTTCCTAAGCTGTGTCAGCCCCGCCAAAAACAATCCCCTGGCCGCTCCGCTCCGAACCTGTGTCATGGAAAAGCTCCGGAACTGGTTCGCAGGCCCCGCCGCCATGGCCGCATTGGCGGGCATGGTGGCCGCCGCCACCGTCCTTGCCGTGGCCGAGCTGGTGGGGGCATTTTTCACGGCCCGCGCCACACCTGTCATCGCGTTGGGATCCACGTTTATCGACTTCACGCCGTCCTGGCTGAAGGATTTTGCGATCGCCACGTTCGGCACCAATGACAAGGCCGCGCTCTTTGTGGGCATGGGCCTGACCATCGCCGTACTGGCCTGCGTGCTGGGCGTGGTGGCGTACCGGCGCTGGGCTCTGGGTGTCCTGGGCGTCCTGTTCATGGGTGCTGTGATTGTGGCCAGCGTGATCACCCGGGCAGGCGTGGAACCGGCGGACGCCCTACCATCGCTGATGGGGACGCTCGCGGGGCTGGCTGCCCTGCGGTTCCTGATTACCCCGCTGCGGGAGGCGAAGGCAAGGCCCAAAGCCCCCGCCGCTGCCGGCACTTCGGGGTCCAGCCGCCGTCGCTTCTTCGCCGCAGCCGGGGTCACCGCACTTGCCGCCGGGGTTGCCGCCACGGGGGGACGCCTCCTGAGCGCGGCGCGCAGCAACATCGCCCAGGCGCGGGATGCCTTGCAGCTTCCCGCGCCGGTGAAGGCCGCGCCTGCCGTTCCGGCCGGCGTTCAGTCGCCGGCGCCGGGCGTCCCCCCGTGGGTGACACCCAACGGGGAGTTCTACCGGATTGACACGGCCCTCAGTGTCCCCGAAATCGACGTGGAGGAGTGGGAGCTCCGGGTGCATGGGCTGGTTGAAGAGGAGGTGCGGCTCACGTTCCAGGACCTGCTCGACGCCGATCTCATCGAAGCGCACGTGACGCTCACCTGTGTCTCAAATCCAGTTGGCGGCAATCTCGCCGGCAACGCGAAATGGCTGGGCCTGCCAATCCGCGAGGTGTTGAAGCGCGCGAAGCCGATGGACGGTGCGGACATGGTGCTCTCAACGTCCATCGACGGCTTCAGCGCGTCCACCCCGCTGGAGGTCCTCCAGGATGACCGGGATGCCATCCTGGCCATCGGCATGAATGACGAGCCACTCCCCATCGAGCACGGCTACCCGGTGCGGATGGTGGTTCCGGGACTGTACGGGTTCGTGTCCGCAACGAAATGGGTGGTGGACCTCGAAGTCACCAGGTTCGCGGACAGCAAGGCCTACTGGACCGAGCGTGGCTGGTCCGAGCGTGGACCCATCAAGACCATGGCGCGCGTGGACGTCCCCAAGTCCTTCGCGAAAGTTCCGGCCGGGAAGGTCGCCGTGGGCGGCACCGCCTGGGCCCAAACCCGTGGCATCACCAAGGTGGAGGTCCAGATCGACAACGCCGACTGGGCGGAGGCGGACCTGTCCACCGAGGCGTCCCTGGTGACGTGGCGCCAGTGGTCCTATGAATGGGACGCCGCGCCCGGGCAGCATTACATCAAGGTGCGTGCCACCGACGGGTCCGGCGAGGTGCAGACGGACCAGCGGGCGGATCCCGTTCCCGACGGCGCCTCCGGGTGGCAGTCGATCATGGTCACCGTGGAGTAGCCGGGCATCCGGCAGGCAGGCCCCTAGACTGGCACCATGCCGCATAATCCGCACGCCACCTTTACCGTGGACTCCGCCGTCGAACTGGCCGTGATCGAGCGCAGCGGTTTCGTGGAATCCCGGCATATCGGCTCGGCCGTGCTGCTGGCAGCGGACGGGACTGTGGTCACCGAGCTTGGCGACATCAACACCCCCATCTTTGCCAGGTCAGCCCTGAAGCCATTCCAGGCACTGGCCTCGATGCAGTCCGGGGTGCCGCTCCGCGGTGCGCAGGTGGCCCTGGCATGTGCGAGCCACGTGGGCTCGCTGGACCATATGGACGTGGTGTCCGGCATGCTCAAAGCCGCCGGCGTCCGGGAGGACCAGCTGCAGTGCCCGGAGGCCTGGCCGCAGGACGAAACAGCGCGCAACTGGCTGATCCGCTCCGAGCGCGGCAAGTCCAGGCTGGCGTTCAACTGTTCCGGCAAGCACGCGGCCTTCCTGTGGGCGTGCACCGAAAACGGCTGGGATACGCACAGCTACCTGGAGCCGAACCACCCGCTGCAGCAGCGGGTCCGCACGGTCATCGAGGAGTACACGGGCGAAAAGATCGCGCACCTGGGAATTGACGGCTGCGGCGCGCCCGTGGCGGCGGTTTCCCTCAAGGGCCTGGCGCGGAGCTTCTCCCAACTGGCGAAGGCCCCCGGCGACCAGAGCTTCAGCGCCCGGGCGGCCACCATCGCAACGTCAATGCTTGACTACCCCTGGGCAGTGCAGGGCCGCGGCGAGGCCAACACCTTGGTGATGGACGAGCTGGAAGTCATCGCCAAGGTCGGAGCCGAAGGCGTCCTCGCTATGGCCACGCCGCAGGGAGTCTCCGTGGCCGTCAAGATATTGGATGGAAATGTCCGGGCCACCTCGCTGGTGGCACTGACCCTTCTCGCCGCTGCCGGCGCCGTGGAGATACCGGGTGTTGCCAGCGTCCTGGAGAAAGTGGTGGAGCCGGTGCTGGGCGGCGGCCGCCCCGTGGGACAGATCCGGCTGGGCCCGGCAGTCTCCGCACTCCTGGACTAGCCGTCCCTGAAGTGGGCGCCCGTCAGACGTGCTGGTCCACAATCACCGGGTTGCCGTCCGGGTCAACCACGATGAAGCTCGCCGGACCCGTTGTTCCTTCCTCTGCCTCAGCCAGGAACTGGATGCCGTGCCCCTGCAGTTCCTGCTGGAGCTCCCGTACGTCGGTGAAGGAGCCCACGGGCTGCGCGTTTTGGTCCCAGCCGGGGTTGAAAGTCAGCGCGTTCCGTTCCAGCACCCCTTGGAAGAGTCCGACGACGGCCTGGCCGTTTTTCAGGATCAGCCAGTTTTGCGAGATGTCGCCGGCCAAGGGACTGAAACCGAGTTTTGTGTAGAAAGCATGTGAAGCCTCGATGTCCTTGACGTTGAGGCTGACTGAAAAAGCGCCGAGCTGCACGGGTGACTCCGTTCTGTGGCTGACGATGTTGTTACCGATGGTACCCGCGGCCCGTCCTGATTCCGTCTCCCCAACGGTCCGCGGTAACCTGATGGCCTTTGCCACTGCATCTACACCTGAAGGAAGCCGGAAACATGCCTGTAGCCCGCCGCCGTATCGACGTAGCAGAAGGCGCCGCGGCGGTGGACCGGTGGCGGAATGCCGCCGGGCCGTCGCCGGACCTTCCGCCCGTTCCGCGGGCTGTTCTGGCTACTGCGGTGAGGTACACGCTTGAAGAGGTCACCGCGCGGGCGCCCGGCAATTCGGTGGAGGTGCGCGTCCCGCCGTTCGGCGTTACTCAGTGCGTGGAGGGGCCGCGGCACACGCGCGGCACCCCGCCGAACGTGATTGAGTGCGACGCCGCCACCTGGCTTGCGATGGTGACCGGCCAGTTGAGCTGGGCGGAGGCAGTCGCGGCCGGCAAAGTGGCCGCGTCCGGCCTGCGCGCTGACCTCTCGGCCCTGCTGCCGCTCTAACAGCTTCGAGAGGAGCGTCAGCCGCGGCCGATGAACGGCATGCCGGCGGCGGTGATCACCACGGATCCCACGCTGGCGGAGGCCGGCATGTTGGCCATCATCAGGACGGCCCGGGCTGCATCCTCCACCGGGAACGTGGGTTCAATCCGGCGGCTGCCGTCAGCCTGGAGCGCGCCCTCCCCAACGCCGATGGTGTCCATGATCTCCGTGGCCGTGTTGCCGATGTCGATCTGCCCGCACGTGATTCCGAAGCCCCGCCCGTCCAGTTCGATGCTTTTGGTCAGCCCCGTGATGGCGTGTTTGGTGACGGCGTAGGCCACCGTCCGCGGCCGGGGCGAATGCGCTGAAATGGAACCGTTGTTGATGATGCGCCCGCCCTGCGGATCCTGAGCCTTCATGGCCCGGACGGCAGCCGCGGCGCACAGCATCGAGCCGGTCAGGTTCACCGCAACGGTAGCGTCCCAGTCGGCCAGCGGAATCTCGTCCACACTGGCCGCCGGACCAAACACTCCGGCGTTGTTGAACAGCAGGTCCACCCGCCCCCACCGCTGGCGAACAGCCTCGAAAAGATGCTCGACGTCGTCGGGCCGGGTCACGTCGCAGGTGACGGGAAGTGCGTGCGGATGGCCCTGCGCCGCCTCCACCAGCGGCTGTTCGCGCCGCCCGGCGAGGGCAACGGCGTAGCCGTCGCCGAGGAGAAGGCGGGCCACCGCCCGGCCGATGCCGGAACCCGCTCCGGTGACCACTGCCACGCGCTGGGTCTGGCCGGGACTGGACATGAGGTTCTCCTGAGGTGTGGTCACAATTGAATCCTAGGGCCTGCGCCCATAATCTCGAGCTACAGAATTGTTTTCTCACAATATGAAAACATGGAGCCAGCATTCAACGATGAAAAGAGGCGGACGTGGCTGCAGGAGAAGATACCTCCCATATCCTCAGCGGGTTGACTAACCAGCTGCCTGATCGTGATCCGGAAGAGACCGCCGAGTGGGTTGAGTCCCTGGATTCGTTGATCAGGGAACAGGGCACCGAGCGTGCCCAATACATCATGCGGAGCCTGCTGCAGCGTGCCGGTGCGCAGAGCGTCGGGGTGCCGATGGTGACCACCACTGATTACGTGAATACGATCCCGGTGGACCAGGAAGCACCGTTCCCGGGCAACGAGGAGTACGAGCGCCGGTACCGGGCGTACATGCGGTGGAACGCCGCGGTGATGGTGCACCGGGCGCAGAAGGCGAACATCGGCGTGGGTGGGCACATCTCCACCTACGCCGGGGCCGCGACCCTGTACGAGGTGGGCTTCAACCACTTCTTCCGCGGCAAGGATGCCCCTGGCGGCGGGGACCAGGTCTTTTTCCAGGGCCATGCCTCCCCCGGCATGTACGCCCGGGCGTTTATGGAAGGCCGCCTCAGTGAGGAGGACCTGGACGGGTTCCGGCAGGAAAAGTCCAAGGAGGGCCACGCCCTGTCCTCCTACCCGCACCCGCGGCTGATGCCGGAGTTCTGGGAGTTCCCCACGGTCTCGATGGGGATCGGGCCGATGAACGCGATTTACCAGGCCCAGTCCAACCGTTACCTGCATAACCGGGGCCTGAAGGACACCTCTGACCAGCAGGTCTGGGCGTTCCTGGGCGACGGGGAAATGGACGAGCCCGAGTCCCGCGGCCTGCTCCAGCTCGCGGCGAACGAGAACCTGGACAACCTGAACTTCGTGATCAACTGCAACCTCCAGCGCCTGGACGGACCGGTCCGGGGCAACGGCAAGATCATGCAGGAACTCGAGGCGTTCTTCCGCGGCGCGGGCTGGAACGTGATCAAGGTCGTCTGGGGCCGGGAGTGGGATGACCTGCTCACCCGCGACTCCGACGGCTCGCTCGTGAAGATCATGAACGAAACCCCCGACGGGGACTACCAGACCTACAAGGCCGAATCCGGCGGGTTCGTCCGTGAACACTTCTTCGGCAAAGACCCGGCCACCAAAGACCTCGTCGCGGACCTGACCGACGACCAGATCTGGAACCTCAAACGCGGCGGCCACGACTACCGCAAGGTCTACGCCGCGTACAAGGCAGCCACCGAATTCAAGGGCAAACCCACCGTCATCCTCGCCAAGACCGTCAAGGGCTACGGACTCGGACCGCACTTCGAGGGCCGCAACGCGACCCACCAAATGAAAAAACTCACCCTCGACGACCTAAAGGAATTCAGGGACTACCTTCGCATTCCGATTTCCGATGCCCGGCTGGAGGAGGATCCCTACAGCCCGCCCTACTTCCATCCCGGCCATGATGCGCCGGAAATCGTCTATCTCCACGAGCGGCGCAGGGCACTCGGCGGCGCAGTGCCTGAACGCCGGCCGCACCACCAGTCCGTGGAACTGCCCGAGGCCAAAACCTTTGACGTGGCCAAACGCGGTTCGGGCAAGCAGCAGGCAGCCACCACCATGGCCTTCGTGCGCCTTCTGAAAGACCTGATCAGGGACAAGAAGTTCGGGCACCGAATTGTGCCGATTGTCCCGGACGAATCCCGGACCTTTGGCATGGACGCGTTCTTCCCCACCGCGAAGATCTACAATCCGGGCGGCCAGAACTACCTCTCCGTGGACCGCGACCTCGTCCTGGCTTACAAGGAATCCGCGCAGGGCCAGCTGATCCACCCCGGCATCAACGAAGCCGGCGCCGTGGCAGCCTTCACCGCCGCCGGCACCGCCTACGCCACCCACGGCGTGCCGCTGGTCCCGGTCTACGTGTTCTACTCCATGTTCGGCTTCCAGCGCACCGGCGACGCCTTCTGGGCAGCGGCAGACCAAATGACCCGCGGCTTCATCATCGGCGCCACCGCAGGCCGGACCACCCTCACCGGCGAAGGCCTCCAGCACGCCGACGGCCACTCCCCGCTGCTGGCCTCCACCAACCCGGCCGTGGTCACCTACGACCCCGCCTACGGCTACGAAATGGGCCACATCATCCGCGACGGCATCGAACGCATGTACGGGGAGCACTCCGAAGGAGACAAAACCGACCGGAACCTCATGTACTACCTCACCGTGTACAACGAGCCCATCACCCAGCCCGGCGAACCGGAGAACCTCGACGTCGAAGGTGTGCTCAAGGGCATCTACCGGGTGTCGGCGTCGGACGTTGAAGGTCCGAAAAGCCAGATTCTGGCCTCCGGCGTCTCCGTCCCCTGGGCGTTGGAAGCCCAGCGCATCCTCGCCGAGGACTGGGGCGTTTCAGCGGACGTCTGGTCCGTCACGTCCTGGAACGAACTGCGCCGGGACGGCCTCGCCGCCGAAGAAGGGGCGTTCCTGCACCCCGGTGAACCTGCCCGGATCCCGTTCGTGGCAAGTCAACTGGCGGACGCGCGGGGTCCCGTCGTGGCCGTGAGCGACTACATGAAGGCCGTACCGGACCAGATCCGCCAGTTCGTGCCAAACGAATTCGCCACCCTCGGTGCCGACGGCTTCGGCTTCTCCGACACCCGCGCCGCAGCCCGCCGCTTCTTCAAGAACGACACCCACTCCATCGTGGTGCGTTCGCTGGAGATGCTCGCCGCGAGGGGCGAGGTTGAGGCGGGCTCGCCGTCGTACGCCATGGACCGCTACAAACTCCTGGACGTAACCGCAGGCACCACAGGTGGGGCCGGCGGCGACGCCTGACCACTCCCTCGAGTTTGAGGACAAGGACGAGGACTTCCGGCCCTTGAAGTCGCGGTATCTGTCCAAGAACTCGATTAGGGTGCAGCTATGGGGAACGGTAACGGAGCGGGTTTGTCCGAGATCAGGACCACCGGGGTGGTGCTTGCGGCCGGCGCCGGGACCAGGCTCGGCCGGGGGCCCAAGGCCCTGCTGCCGTACCGCGGCCGCCCGCTGGTGGAGTCTGTCGCGGCGGCGCTGTTCGACGGCGGCTGCCGCGAGGTGGTGGTGGTGCTCGGCGCCGGCGCCGCGGCCGTGGCGTCCATCGCCGAGCTGGATCGCTACAGGATGGTGGTGAACCGCGAATGGCAGTCGGGCATGGGCAGTTCCCTGCTGCTGGGCAACGCCACTGCAGACCCCGGCGACCATCTCATGGTCGCGCTCGTGGACCAGCCCGGACTGACACCGCGCACTGTGGGGCGGCTGCTGGCAGCCCACCGCCCGGGCCGGGTCACCGCGGCTGCTTACGACGGCGGCGCTGCCGCAACGGGCCCTGCCTCAACCAACCGTGCAGGCGGCAGGCTCCGTCGCGGGCATCCCCTGGTCATCGACGTCAGTCTCCGGCAGGCTGTGGCCGCAACCGTGGCGGGCGACGCCGGGGCACGCGGCTTCCTGCGGGTCCATCCGGAGCTGGTGGACGAGGTGGACTGCAGCGACCTGTCCACCGGGGAAGATATAGACACCCCTGAGCAGCTGTACCTTCTGGGCTAGCTGCGAATTGCCCCGGCCGCGAGCAACTCCTCCAGCCCCTGCTTGAAGCCGGCCCTCCCGCCGTGGGAGGGGTGGCGGACTTTCGGCAGGTCCAGGCCGCTGGACAGCAGGCTCCGGTGTGCCACGTTGCCTGCAGCCACCACGGTTTTGATGCGGAACAGTTCAGCCAGCGACTGCCAGAAGGGAGTTCCGAGCCGGGCTTCGGTGATCCGGGGCGTGCGGTTGGACTGCGGCTTTCCGGGCACGTGGGTATGCCAGGGGCAGGCGCTCCACAGCAGCGGCAGGAACTCCAGTTCGGCCAGCACTTCCCACATCACCGTTGCCGTTGGCTCCGCCGCGACCCCCACTGCTTCCGCCGGCAACACGTAACCCTTACCCGGGCCGAACAGGCCGAAGCTGTTGGCCGGTTCCTGGAACATGGTGCGGTTGGTGAAGGGAACCCCGGTGATCCTCATGCCCCTGAAACCCGGGGCCTCCCCGAGCAGCAGCACCTGCGGTGAGCGGTCCAGCATCTCCTCGAGGTAAAGCTCCAGGTTCTGCCGGCGCACTGAATTGTCCGGGACGCTGTGGTCAAAGAAGTTGTTGCGGCCCGGGACCGTAGGCACGGCAGCGAGTCGCTCCACAAAAGCGGTGATAGCGGCGGTCACCGGCGGGCGCAGCGAGGCATGGGGCAGGCGGCGAACGCTACCAGCGGGGGTGGATGGCGTCGCGGAAGTAGTGGTCGTAGATCCAGCGGACCCCGCCGTCGAAGTCTTCATCCACCGCGAAACCAGCGGCGGCGGCGTTCGCCGTCGCCTGTTCCACGTTGCGCGCGCCGGGGATCACGGTGGTGACGCCGTCCTGGGCTGCGATCCACGCGATGGCCGCCTGGGCCATGCTGGCTCCCGCCGGAACGATCTGTTCAAACTCGGCCACGGCCTTCAGTCCCAGCTCGTAGTCAACTCCGGAGAACGTCTCGCCGACGTCGAAGGAGTCGCCGTTGCGGTTGTAGTTCCGGTGGTCGTTTTCGGCGAAGGTGGTCTCCTTGGAGTACTTGCCGGAGAGCAGACCGGAAGCGAGCGGCACGCGGGCGATGATGCCCACGTTTGCTGCCTTCGCGGCGGGCAGGACCTCGTCGAGGGGCTTGAGGCGGAAGGCGTTCAGGATGATCTGGACGGAGGACGTCCCCTCGCGGCGGATCGCTTCCAGGGCTTCGTCGGTGCGCTCAACGCTGACGCCGTAGTTCCGTATGGAGCCTTCCGAAACCAGCGTGTCCAGGGCGTCGTAGACCTCGTTGCTGCTGAATACCGGGGTGGGCGGGCAGTGCAGTTGGACCAGGTCCAGGGTGTCCGTGCCGAGGTTCTTCCGCGAGCGGTCCACCCACTGCCGGAAGTTGGCCAGGGTGTAGTGCTCCGTCTGCTGGTCCACCCGCCGCCCCATCTTGGTGCCCACGGTGATGTCCAGACCGGGATTGTCCGCAAGGAACTTGCCGATGGCCTGTTCACTCTTGCCGTCACCGTAGACGTCCGCGGTGTCGAAGAAGTTCACTCCCGCCTCCACGGATGCCGCCAGGATGGCCTGCGCCTGCGCCGGGTCAACGTTGCCCCAGTCCGCGCCAAGCTGCCACGTGCCAAGCCCCACGATGGACACATTCCGTCCGGTTTTCCCTAAAATCCGCTGTTCCATCCCACGACTATATGCAACGCGGGGTCACATCCTGCCCAATGATGTCGTTTTAGGGGGCATTAGGTGACCCCGCGTTGGTCAGGAGAGGACGTACTCCGTTGGGCACCAGCCCCGCTTCCTTGAGTCCCAGGTAGATCCTGTCGCGGGCGATGGGCAGCGACGCGAAGCGCACACCGGTCGCGTTGCGGATGGCGTTGGCCAGGGCGGGGGCTACCGGGTTGAAGGGGCTCTCGCTCATGGATTTGGCGCCCAGGGGCCCCAGCTTGTCATTCGTGTCCGCGAAGTACACCTCGCTGCGGGGAACGTCCGCGAAGGTGGGGATATGGTACTGCCGCAGGATGTCGGTGGTGACCCGGCCGGCGTCGTCAATCACCACCTCCTCATACAGGGCGGCGCCGATGGCCTGGGCGATCCCGCCCTCGATCTGCCCCCGGCACTGGCGCGGATTCACCACCACACCCGCGTCCGCCGCCTGCACGCTCTGCAGGATCTTCAGCTCACCCGTGCCGCGGTTCACCGCCACCCGGAAGCCGTGGACGTTGAAGGCGACGGAACGTGGCGTCCCGCCCCAGCGCCCCTCGGCAGCGAGTTCGACGCCGGCATCCGCAGCCGCCTGCGCCAGTTCCGCCAGTTCCACGGGAGTGCCGTCAATGACCACGAAGTTGCCGTCGAGGACGCAGGCGGAGGCCTGCGTCTGCCTGATCCCGGCGGCGAAGGCCCGGATCCGGACGGCCAACTCTTCGGCCGCGGCCAGCGTGGCTTTGCCGGCCACCACCGTGCCGGCGGAGCCGAAGGCGCCGGTGTCGTGCTCGATCAGGTCAGTGTCGGACTGCCGGACGGCAACCCGCGCCGCTTCCGTGGCCAACGCAGTAGCAGCAAGCTGGGCGTGGACGGTGGTGGTGCCGTTGCCGAACTCGGCGGTTCCGACGTCGGCCTGGTACGTTCCGTCCGGCAGGAGCCGGAGCCTGGAATGGGCGAAGTGGCCGCGCGGGGGCACGGTGTCGATCATGGACAGGGCGGTTCCCTCCCCGGTGAGCCAGTCGGGCCCGAGCTCGTCCAGGCCGGCTGCCCGGTAGCGTTCCCGGCCGCGGGCCAGTGCATCGCGGACCAGGCTCAGGCACTGGTCCAGACCGTAGCTGCCGTAGTGGACGTCCTCTTCGGGTTCCGGCTGGGTGGACAGCATGCGGTCCCCCTCGCGCACCATGTTCCGGCGGCGGAACTCGAACGGATCCATGCCGATGCCCGCGGCGAGTTCATCCATGGCGGACTCGATCGCGAAGATCATCTGGCTTAGCCCGTAGCCACGGAACGCCCCGGCCGGGACAGTGTTGGTGTACATGGCGTGGGCGTCCACCTTCTTATTGGCGCAGTTGTAGACACTCAAGGATTCGCCGCAGCCGTGGAACATTACACCGGGACCGTGGTTGCCGTAGGCGCCGGTGTTGGTCAGGACATCCAGTTCCAGGGCGGTCAGCCTCCCGTCGTTACTGGTGCCGGCCTTGAGCTTGATGGTGAAGGGATGCCTCGTGGTGGTGGCGGTGAACTGTTCGGTCCGGGTCAGCTCGAGCTGGACGGGCCGGCCGAGTTTGAGGGCCGCGAGCGCCACGATGTCCTCGGTGAGCACCTCCTGCTTGCCCCCGAAGCCGCCGCCCACCCGGCCGGCCACCACGTGGACCTGTTCCTCCGGCAGTCCGAACAAACGGCAGAGCGTCCGCCGGACCAGGAACGGCACCTGGCTGGACGTGCGCACCTGCAGGCGGCCTTCGCCGTCAACTGAAGCGATGGCCGCATGGGTTTCCAGTGCGACGTGCTGGACGCGCTGCGTGCGGTAGGTCTTTTCGTGGATGAAGTCCGCGGCCGCGAAACCGTCGGCAACGCTCCCCAGTTCGGAGTGCAGCTCGGCCACAACGTTGCGGTCAGGCCGGGAAATGCGGGCCACCGCCCCTTCCTTGTCACCGTGCACCAGCGGCGCTCCGGGCAACAGCGCATCCTGCGGCGAGAAGACCGCGGGCAGTTGCTGATACTCCACATCCAGTGCCCGAAGCCCAGCTTCGGCGGCGGCCACGGTTTCCGCCACCACCGCGGCAACCCGCTGGCCGCGGAACCGCACCACGTCATCCAGGACGCGGGTGTCATCGGGGTCATCCGTGAAAAGCTCGTGCTGCGCCGTGGAGAACAGCTGTTCCGGAGCATCCTGGTGGGTCAACACGGCCACCACGCCGGGTACCTTCAAGGCGGCCTCGGCGTTGATCGACAGCACGCGGGCATGCGCATGCGGCGAACGCAGCAGCTTCAGGTGGAGCAGGCCCTGCAACTGCTCCGCAGGGACGTCCAGGGTGTAGCGGGCAGCGCCGGTGACCACCGCCCGGCTGGCAGGTGCCGGGACGTCGTCGCCCAGCTGCCCGGGCTCGGGATCCGGCTGCCCCTCCCCCGCGATTCCTGAGCCCTGTCCCTTGGGATCGGGGTGGCCGGCGTGTCCGCAGATGGCGTCGGAAATGGCCCGGTATCCGGTGCAGCGGCAGAGGTTTCCCTTGAGGTTCCGGGGCAGGTTCTCCATCTGCCCGGCGTCGAACGTTGCCGCCGTCATCACCATGCCCGCTGTGCAGAATCCGCACTGGAAGCCCTGCCGCTCCATGAATTGCTGCTGCACGGGGTGCAGCCCGGTGCCGCCGGAAGCGGCAGCCAGGCCCTCGATCGTGGTGACCTCATGCCCTTCCGCCCGGACCGCCGGGTAGATGCAGCTATGCACCGGGGTGCCGTCCACGTGGACGGTGCAGGCGCCGCAATCGCCGCCGTCGCAGCCCTTTTTAACGCCGAGGCTGCCCTGCTCACGCAGGAAGGTGCGCAGGCACTGCCCCGGGCGCGGCGGGGTTCCGGCCGGAACGCCGTTGATCTGGATGGCGCCGTTGTTGTCGTTGGCCATGCTCAGGCCCCTTCCTGCTGTGCGTAAGGTCCCGGTGCGTGGATACCGCGGTCCACCGGCGGCCAGAAGTCGCCGGAGACCCGGAGCCCGGGCGACCCGTCGGGAGCAGCGAGTTCGGCGCGGATCTCCTCTGCCAGGCGGTAGGTCATGTCCCGGCGCCAGGCCGGCAGCCCGTGGATGTCGTTGTGGTAAAGGTCAGCGGGGATGGCCCCGTCGATTGCAGTGGCCAGGCCGTCGGCGTCGGGCAGCCCGTCGAAGCGCAGCTGGACCGGCCGTTTGGTGGCGGCGGTGACGGTCAGGACCAGGTGGGTGCCGCCGTCGAGCCGTCCGGTCAGCAGCACCCCGGACCGGCCGAGGTTGCTCAGCGACAGGCGCCGGAACGCCACGCGGGAGGCAAGGGCCGACGCCGGGAGGTGGATACTGCGGAGCAGTTCCCCGGGTGCCAGGCAGTTTGCCGCATCGCCCGTGACAAACTCCGTCACCGGGACTATGCGGCTGGCACCGCCCGGGCTGAGGATGGTGGCGGCGCCGTCCAAACCGGCGCAGAGCGAGATGATGGGGCCGGCCGGCAGCGACGTACAGAGGTTGCCGCCCACCGTGGACATGTTCCACACCTTGAAGGAGGCAACAAAGGAGTCGCAGCAGGGCCGGACCAGGTCCAGGGCGGGCCACGCCTGAGGCTGGATTCCGGGCGCACCGGGAAGGTTGAAGAGCTCGGCAACAGTGCAGGTGGCGGCGAGCTCGATCCCATCATCGCTCACGGTCACGGGAGTCCAGCCCGCGCTGCCGAGGTCCAGGAGTCGCCTCAGCGGCCGGGGCCCAAACGCGAGGCTGCCGTAGGAGAACAGGACGGTGCCGCCGGCCAGCCAGGCATCGCCGTCGCGCCATTGTGCGGGGTCGGTGGTGGGGACCACCGCCTCGATGGTGTTCATGTCCATACGATCTCCTGCTGCATAACGTTGGTGGGTGCAGGCCTGGCGGCCCGCTGCTGGTGTATGGGCCCGGAGGTTTCCCTCAACGGCTGATGGGACGCCGCCGCATTGCGGGCGGCGATGACTTCGGCAAGGACGGACACCGCCACTTCGGCCGGGGATACTGCCCCGATGTCCAGGCCGAGCGGTGAGTGAAGCTGGGCAATCCGTTCCGGGCGCACGCCGGCGTCCAGGAGGGCGCCCACCCGTTGGGCGTGGCTGCGCCGTGATCCGAGGGCTCCGACAAAGGCGACGTCCAGGCCAAGTGCGGCCTCGAGCAAGGGGATATCGAACTTCGGATCGTGGGTGAGAATGCAGATGACTGTCCTGCTGTCCACTAGTCCCGCGGCAGCCTCTGCTGCGAGGTAGTGGTGGGGCCAGGCGGTGACCACCTCATCCGCTGCGCGAAACCGCGCCTGCGAGGCAAAAGCCGGCCGGGCGTCCACCAGTGTGACGTGATAGCCCAGCGGTTTGGCGGCCGGCAGCAGTGCCGCGCTTAAGTCGTTGGCACCAAACACGAGCAGGCGCGGCGGCGCCAGCCGGGATTCGATGAGCAGTGCGGTTTCGCCCGTGCACAGGCCGGGCCCGCCCAGGCCCAGGACGCCGGTGGCACCGCCGCGCAGGAACGAGTCCAGCTGCACAACCAGGGCCCGTCCGGCCCCCGGGTCTGCGTTCAGGTCCAGGAGGGTTGCCAGGTCCGGATTCGCGGACACGGTGGCGGTGCCCGGATCCGGAATCACGACGGCGATGCTGCCGCGGGCGTTTTCGCCCGCGTCCAGCGTCCGGACCAGCGCCACAGGCTCGTCAGTCCGGTAGGCCGCCAACTGCCGCACCGCTTCGCCGAGCGGGCACCCGCGGCCCAGGTTGGCCGGTTCGATGTGAACCTCCAGCTCCCCGCCGCAGGTCAGCCCGACGGCGAAGGCATCTTCGGCGCTGAAGCCGAACGTCTCAAGGCGGGTGGCGCCGTCGTCCATGGATTCCAAAGCCGCCGCCACGACGGCACCTTCCACGCAGCCGCCGGAGAGGCTGCCCAGGATGGCACCGCCGGCGGACACGAGCATCGAGGTGCCCACCGGCCGGGGAACCGAGCCGCCGGCACGCACGATGGTGGCCACCGCGAACCGCTCACGGGCAAGGGCCGGAGCCCAGCCACTCAGTGAAGGGATCAGGTCAAGCATGGCGGCACTCCTTCTTCCGCGCTGCGGTGGTGTCCATATTGTCGTTCCTATCGGGGGCCGGGCCAAGCTTTTGGCCCGGCCCCGTGCAGTCCGCAAACGCTGTGCGGTTCGGAGAAGCGGTCAGGCGCCGAGCAGCAGGTTGATGGGGCCGCGGGCGAAGTACACCAGGAAGCCGGCGCTGACCACCCACATCAGCGGATGGATCTTCTTGGCCTTCCCCGATGCGGCCCCAATGATGGCCCAGCTGACGAAGCCCACGCCGATGCCGTTGGCGATCGAGTAGCTCAGCGGCATGGTCACGATGGTGAGGAAGGCCGGCAGTGCCACGGAGAACTTGCTGAACTTGATCTCGCGGATCTGCGCCATCATCATCGCGCCCACCACCACGAGTGCGGCCGCGGCCACTTCGAGCGGAACCACGCTGGTGAGCGGCGTGAGGAACATCGACCCCAGGAAGAGTACGCCGGTCACCACCGATGCCAGTCCGGTCCGCGCTCCCTCGCCAATGCCCGCGGCGGAGTCGATGTACACGGTGTTCGAGGAGCCTGACGTTGCCCCGCCGGCCACGGCGCCGAAACCTTCCACGATGAAGGCGGACTTCAGCCGCGGGAACGTTCCGTCCTTGTGGGCGACGCCGGCGCTCTTGGCCAGGCCGGTCATGGTGCCCATGGCATCGAAGAAGTTGGTGAACACCAGGGTGAACACCAGCATGGTGGCGGCGAGTCCGCCGATCCTGCCGAAGGCGCCGAACAGGTCGAACTGCCCCACGAGGCCCAGGTCGGGGGCGGACACCAGCTGGCCCGAGAGCACCGGGGTGTTCAGGTGCCAGCCACCGGGGTTGGTGCTGCTGGCCGGGCCGATCTTCAGCACTGCTTCCACCACGGCGGCCAGGAAAGTGGTGGCCACAATCCCGATCAGCAGTCCGCCTTGCACCTTGCGGGCCACGAGGATGCCCATGGCCAGCAGGCCGACGACGAACACCAGCGTGGGAATGGACGTGATGGACCCGCCGTTGCCCAGCTGGACGGGCGGGCCCCCCGCCGTCGCCTTGACGAAGCCGGAGTCCACAAAGCCGATGAAGGCTATGAACAGGCCGATGCCCACCGTGATGGCCGCCTTCAGTTCCTTGGGGACCGCCCGGAAAATGGCGGTGCGGGCACCGGTGATGCCGAACAGCACGATCAGGATGCCGTTGATCACCACCAGGCCCATGGCCTCCGCCCAGGTGACTTCCTGGATCACGGACACGGCAAGGAAGGAGTTGATGCCCAGGCCTGCGGCGAGGCCGAAGGGCAGGTTGGCGATGAGGCCGAAGAGGATGGTCATCACGCCGGCGGTGAGTCCGGTGACAGCGCCCACCTGCGCGGCGGAAAGCCAGCCCCCGGCGACGTCGGTGGGGGCGTTGTCCGCGCTGAAACCGCCCAGGATGAGCGGGTTGAGGATGACGATGTACGCCATGGTGAAGAAGGTGACCAGACCGCCGCGGAACTCGCGGGCCAGGGTGGAGCCCCGCTGGGTGACCTGGAAGAACCGGTCGAGGAATGAGGCCGACGCCGGCGGCCGGGGAGTGCCCGTGGCGGTCCGTGGGGTGCGGGTGTTCGGAGCCGAATGCTCTTCGTGGGAGTTGTCCAGGATGGTCATCCCAGCCGCCTAGTAGTCGATCCTGGATTCGAGGGTGTTCCAGGTGTTGAACGGCTCCAGCGGGGCCGGGGCCTGCGGGTCGTCCAACGCCAGCTTCGAAACCGGCATCAGGGAGTTCCTGTCCTGGTTATCGAAGTATTCGTAGAAAACGGCGTCATCGAAGCCCACGGAGGCGGCGTCGTGCCGGTCTGCGGCGAAAACAACCCGTTCCACCCGGGCCCAGAGCGCGGACGCCAGGCACATGGGGCACGGCTCGCAGCTCGTGTAGAGGACGGCGCCGCTGAGGTCGAAGGTGCCCAGTTCGCGGCAGGCCGTGCGGATGGCAGTGACCTCGGCGTGGGCGGTGGGATCGTTGTCGGCGGTGACCCGGTTAACGCCGTCGAACGTCCGGCCGTCGGCCGTGACGATCATGGCTCCGAAGGGTCCCCCGCTGTTCAGGACATTGGCCGTGGCCAACCTGATGGATCTGGCCAGGAATTGTTCGGCCGTGACGGTGGTACTCATGATGCGACTTCCTTTGTGCCGGGAAGCCGGTAGCCGGTGGCAGGACCAGTAGAACCAGGTGCGACGGTTACCAGGCTTCAGCATGTGCTGTGAAGGTTAAGTTGCGCCTGGTAGATAGCTTCCCGGAGTCCGGGCGCCCGCCTTTGGCAAGATCGAGATTAGCACTCGGATGTGGTCCGCGCCATAGTTTTCTGGAAACTTGATTTCGCAATGTGAAATCGAGGTTACGCACCCCTCACGCCCGCGGTCACAGTTCCGGGCCGTTGACGCTGCGCGGGGCCGCGTCCTAACCTAGGTCCCAGCCGCACCACTTCCACACCCGCGGGCGCGGCCACCTGGATCAGCAGACAGGGCCTCACTGAGCTGGAACGAAACCCCTACGCTCAGAGAAGGACCGTTATGACGCACCCCAACGAATCTGCTTCCCGCCTGTGGATCAAGAATCCCCAAGCCGCCTTCACCGCCAACAACCTCGACGCCTCAGGCGGGCTGGTGGTCAGCGGCGGTGTTATCACGGAGGTCCTCGCCGCCGGGCAGCAGCCCACCGATTCCTGCGACGAGACCTTCGACGCCGGAAATCATGTACTTCTTCCAGGCCTGATCAACACGCACCACCACTTCTACCAGACCCTCACCCGCGCCTGGGGTCCGGTGGCGAACGCCCCATTGTTCCCCTGGCTGCAGAACCTCTATCCCGTCTGGGCCCGGCTCACGCCCCGGGACCTCGAACTCGCCACCACCGTGGCACTGGCGGAACTCCTGCTGTCCGGCTGTACCACGGCAGCGGACCACCACTACCTCTTCCCCGGCGGCCTTGAGGACGCGATCGACATCCAGGTGGAGGCAGTCCGCCGGCTGGGGATGCGCGCCACCCTGACGCGCGGGTCCATGACGTTGGGAACGGACGACGGCGGCCTGCCGCCACAGTCAACAGTGCAGGCGCCGGAGGTGGTACTGGCCGACAGTGAACGACTGATTGGCCGGTACCACGAACGCGGGGAGGACGCTGCAATCCAGATTGCCCTGGCTCCGTGCTCGCCGTTCTCGGTCACCAAGGAGATCATGGCCGAAAGCGCCGCGCTCGCCGAGGGCCTGGACGTCCGGCTGCACACTCATCTCGCTGAAACCCTTGACGAGGAGGACTTCTGCCGGCAGATGTTCGGTCTGCGGACCGTCGATTACCTGGAGAGTGTGGGCTGGCTGACGGACCGCACCTGGCTGGGCCACGGCATCCATTTCAGCGACGCCGAGATTGCCAGGCTGGGAGCCGCGGGCACCGCCGTCGCACATTGCCCCACCTCCAACATGCGGCTGGCGTCCGGCACCGCGCGCGTCCTGGAGCTGGAGGACGCGGGAGTTCCCGTGGGGCTGGGGGTGGACGGCTCGGCGTCGAACGATGCCTCGAACATGATCCTGGAAGCCCGGCAGGCTCTGTATCTGCAGCGGCTGCGCTACGGGGCAGACGTTCCGGTGGAGCGGGCGCTGGGCTGGGCGACGCGCGGTTCGGCCGCCGTCCTCGGCCGCCCTGGACTGGGCCAGCTCGCGCCAGGAATGCAGGCGGACCTGGCACTTTTCCGGCTGGACGACCTGCGCTTCTCCGGCAGCCATGACCCCATTGCTGCGCTCCTGCTGTGCGCAGCGGACCGCGCCGACCGGGTGATGGTGGGCGGGCAGTGGCGCGTGGTGGATGGGCAGATACCCGGGCTGGACGTCGCCGGGCTTATTGCCGAGCACTCGGCGGCAGCGCGCCGGCTGGTCAACGGGTAGCCGGACTTCCTGGCGTCCGTCGACGCGCCCATTTACGTGTGACGCGGAAAAGGGCTGGCGACACCCGGATCAGGGCGTCGCCAGCCCTTTGGCGCATCGGCAACGAGTTTGCGCGTCGCCGGCCTGGTCGCTGGCGTTGTCGCTGGCCTTATCTAAGAGCGCTGGCCGAATCCCGGGAGCGCGTGGACCCAGCGCGAGAAGCGGCCGGGCACGTGCTCCCGATCCGCCGGCAGGTAAAAGTCAGGATCGGTTCCGCCTCCAAGGGGGAGGTAGAACTCCTGGACCGAAGGTGCCGCCGTCTGCGCCGGTGCAACCGGCGTGCTGTCCTGCTGGTACATCTGATCCTCCTTCAAGGCGTGAACTGATTCCGTAAGACGGAAAATAACTTTTGTTATGTGGAAGAGCTTAGATTGCCGCTGTTCGTCCGTCAATGGCTCCGGAGCCCTTCGGTCACAAACAGAATTTTCAACTTGTGATGTACACCACCGAATTCCGGGGGTACGCTGGATATCAATTCGTGGTGTAAATCACGTAACCTGGGAGCAGCAGGCAGGGTCGTAATGAGCTGGCATCAATGGATGCCGGCTCTTTTTTGTTGGGTCGGCTCCACCGGAAACGCGCTTGAAATGCGCGCTTAATTTCAGTGATGGAACCTAGGTTCCACTTACCGGAGATTGGGAACAGACCATGAGCAGCAAGATCATCCTCGGCGAAAACCAGTACGGAAAGGCCGAAGTGCGGGTCGTCAAGATCACCCGCGACAGCGACCGCCACGAAATCGAAGACCTCAATGTCACCTCGCAGCTGCGGGGGGACTTCCTGGCCGCCCACCTGGAGGGCGACAACGCCCACGTGGTGGCCACAGACACCCAGAAGAACACCATCTACGCCTTCGCCCGCGACGGCGTCGGCTCCCCCGAGGCGTTCCTGCTTCGGCTCGGGGAGCACTTCACGTCCAGCTTCGACTGGGTTACCGGCGGCCGCTGGGAAGCCGAGTCCTACAGCTGGGACCGGATCCAGGCCCACGGCAGCGAACACGACCACTCCTTCGTGCGCAATGGCCAGGAAGTGCGCACCGCCGTGTTGGTCCGCGACGGCGCCACCACGCACCTCATCTCGGGGCTCAAGGACCTGACTGTCCTCAAGTCCACCCAGTCAGGCTTTGTGGGCTACCCGAAGGACAGGTACACCACCCTGCAGGAGACCACGGACCGCATCCTGGCCACCGATGTCTCGGCCCGCTGGCGCTTCAAGACCGGCACCGATTTCAGCACGCTGGACTTCAACAAGAACTACGACGACGTCAAGGGACTCCTGCTCGAAGGCTTCACCGAGAAGTACTCCCACGCCCTCCAGCAGACCTTGTTCGACATGGGCACCAAGGTTCTCGAAGCCCACAGCGAAATCGACGAGATCAAGTTCTCGATGCCCAACAAGCACCACTTCCTCGTCGACCTCACACCGTTCGGCCTCGACAACCCCAACGAGGTCTTCTACGCCGCCGACCGCCCCTACGGCCTGATCGAGGCCACCGTCCAGCGCGACGACGCCACCCCGGCGGACATCGCCTGGTCAGGCATCGCCGGCTTCTGCTAAAACCCGCACCAGCACAGGCCCGGAGTTTTCGGACAGATGCAAGGACCTCAGCTCCTTCGAGGTCACGTTACGTGTCCAAAAACTCCGGGCACCCACCCTCCGTCTTTCAACCCACAGTTAGCCAGACCCCGTTAGCCAGACAATGTCGTCTGCCATGAACCAAGAAAGTCTGCCATGAACATCAGAAGGAAACCGGCTGCTGCCATCGCCGGAAAAGGCCAGCATCCAACCCGGCCGGAGGACGAACGGCTGTCCATCGGGAGCAGCTTTGCTTACGGCTTCCAACACGTCCTGACCATGTACGGCGGCATCATCGCCGTTCCGCTCATCGTGGGCCAGGCAGCCGGACTGTCACCCGCCGACATCGGCGTCCTGATCGCCGCTGCCCTCTTTATGGGGGGCCTGGCCACGTTGCTGCAAACCATCGGCATCCCGTTCTTCGGCTCGCAACTGCCCCTGGTACAGGGTGTCTCGTTTGCCAGCGTGGCCACCATGGTCGCCATTGTCAGCGGTGGCGGCGGATTGCCCTCCGTCTTCGGCGCTGTTATGGTCTCCGCGGCGATCGGCCTGCTGATTGCTCCAGTCTTCTCAAAGATCGTCAGGTTCTTCCCGCCGGTGGTAACTGGCACGGTCATCACCACTATTGGCCTGACCCTGATGCCTGTCGCCGCCAACTGGGCCATGGGCGGCAACCGAACAGCCGGGAACTACGGCAGCATGGCGAACATCGGGCTCGCCGCCGTTACCCTGGCACTGGTGCTGCTCCTGAGCAAGGTGGGCAGCGCAACTCTCTCCCGCCTGTCCATTCTCCTGGCCATGGTGGGCGGCACGCTCGTTGCCGTCATCGCCGGAATGGCCGACTTCTCCAAGGTGGGCAACGGCCCCATCGTTGCCTTCCCCACGCCGTTCCACCTCGGCGCCCCCACCTTCGAAATCGCCGCCATCATCTCCATGGTGATTGTGGTGCTGGTGATCCTGACGGAAACCATGGCGGACATCCTTGCCGTCGGTGAGATCGTCGGCACGCGGACGGACTCAAAGCGGATCGCAGCTGGTTTGCGCGCAGATATGGGTTCCAGCCTGATTGCGCCAATTTTCGGCTCATTCACGCAAAGCGCATTCGCCCAGAACGTTGGCCTGGTGGCTGTCACCAAGATCAAGAGCCGTTATGTGGTGGCTGCCGGCGGCGTAATCCTCGTGCTGTTGGGGCTGCTGCCGGTCCTCGGACGCGTCGTCGCCGCCGTACCCACCGCCGTCCTGGGCGGCGCAGGCATTGTCCTGTTCGGCACGGTGGCCGCCAGTGGCATCAGGACACTGGCAAAGGTGGAATACCGGAACAATATGAACCTGATCATCGTGGCCGCATCCATCGGCTTCGGCATGATTCCGATCGCCGCTCCCACCTTCTACGACCAGTTCCCGTCCTGGTTCAGCACGATCTTCCATTCCGGCATCAGCTCCGCCGCTGTGATGGCCATCCTGCTGAACCTGCTGTTCAACCACCTCAAGGCCGGCAACTCGGAGAACCAGTCGGTGTTTGTGGCCGGCACCGGCCGGGTGGTCCGGGAAGAGGACCTGAAGTGCCTGGCCGACGGCGACCGCTTCGAAGGCGGCAAGCTCATCGACTGCGATGGCAAGGAAGTCCGGGTCGAGTCGTCCGAGAAGGCGTCAGACCACTAAGAGGGACACCAACGGCGACGGCGGCCCGCTTCCGGAAGGAGCGGGCCGCCGTCGAACGTGCTCCCTGAGTTTTCGGACAGATGCCGGGACGTGGCAGCCGCTGAAGTTCCCGGTATCTGCGCAAAACTCCAAGGGGTGCGTCAGATCCGGTTGAGCTCCAGGGAGATGGCCTCGGCGGCTTTGCGGAGGACCGGCACTGCCTTATCGGCGAAGTTCCCGTCTACCCGGGACACCGGGCCGGAAACAGAAATCGCGGCGGGCGTGGGAGCGTTGGGCACGGCCATGGCGAAGCACCGGACACCGAGCTCCTGTTCCTCCTCGTCAATGGAGTAGCCGCGTTCCCGGATGAGCTTCAGGTCTGCCAAGAGGTCCTCGACGTCACCGATGCTCTTGGCCGTAGGCGTCGGCATCCCGGCGCGGGCAACAATGCCGCGCACCGTGTCATCGTCGAGCTGGGCCAGGATGGCTTTGCCGACGCCGGTGGCATGGGTATGGGCGCGCCGGCCCACCTCGGTGAACATACGCATGGAGTGAAGGGACGGCACCTGCGCCACGTAAATGACCATGTCAGAGTCGAGTACGGCCATGTTCGAGGTCTCCCCCAGCCGGTCAACCAGCGTCTTCAGCTGCGGACGGGCTACTGCGCCGAGCTGCTTGTTCGCGCCCTCGCCCAGCCGGATGAGCCGGGGGCCCAGGGCATAGCGGCGGTTTGGCAGCTGCCGGATATAACCCAGCGACACCAGGGTGCGGAGCAGCCGGTGAATCGTGGGCAGGGGCAGGTCCGTGGAGGAGGACAGTTCGCTGAGGGTGACGTCCCCGCCGGCATCTGTGATCAGTTCCAGCAATTCGAAGACGCGCTCAACGGATTGGACGCCACCTGCGGCTTTCTCAGCCATGTAACAGTCTCCTGTGGACTCGGATTCCGACAAGTCTTATCCGCATCGTGAAAAGAATTGCCCTAATCCCTTCAAGATACAGCACCGGTGCGCGAGGAAGCGATAACCTCTGCATGGGGTTGTATTTCCACAAAGTAGATAATAATATCCATAATACGAAAACATTCGGATAGAGCAGCTGCCCAGCCCGGGCCCAACAGGAGGACATTCAATGGCGAACCCCAGCCCCGGAAATTCGATTACCCTGCGCGTGGAAGCACCGTCGAGCTTTAGCGCCACCAGCGAACTCGCCGCTGCCGTGGGTGCGGCCGGCGCGGCCATCACTGCACTGGACGTCAGCGAGTCCCACCACGAGACTTTGGTTGTGGACGTCACCTGCAACACCACCGATGACGAGCACGCCGGCAGGGTCAAGGATGCCCTGAACGCGCTCGACGGCGTCACGGTCCAGCACGTCTCGGACCGCACCTTCCTGATGCACCTCGGCGGCAAGCTCGAGGTGGTTCCCAAAGTAGCCCTGCGCAACCGCGACGATCTCTCCCGTGCCTACACTCCCGGCGTCGCCCGCGTCTGCCTCGCCATAGCCGAGGACCCCGCAGCAGCCCGGAACCTGACCGTCAAACGCAACACCATCGCCGTCGTCACCGATGGTTCCGCCGTCCTGGGCCTGGGCAACATCGGCCCCGCCGCAGCACTGCCCGTGATGGAGGGCAAGGCCGCACTCTTCAAGCAGTTCGCCAACGTTGACGCCTGGCCCGTCTGCCTGGATACCCAGGACACCGAAGAGATTATCCGGATCGTCAAGGCCCTGGCCCCCGTCTACGGCGGCGTGAACCTCGAGGACATCGCCGCTCCCCGCTGCTTCGAGATCGAGAACCGGCTCCGCGAGGAACTGGACATCCCGGTGTTCCACGACGACCAGCACGGCACCGCCATCGTCACGCTCGCAGCGCTGGTCAACGCACTGCGCGTGGTTGGCAAAAAGCTGGATGAGGTACGGATTGTGGTTTCGGGCGTCGGCGCCGCCGGTTCCGCCATCATTCAGCTCCTCAAGGCCCAGGGCGCCCGGCACATCATTGCCGCCGGCCGGTCCGGCGCCATCCACGCGGGTGAAACCTACGGGGACGAGCACCGCAGCTGGATCGCAGCCAATACCAACGAGGGCGGCTTTGCCGGCACACTGCACGAGGCGCTTGTGGGCGCTGACGTGTTCATCGGCGTCAGCGCGCCGCACGTGATCGGCGAGGAGCAGGTCGCCGCTATGGCGAAGGATGCCATTGTGTTCGCCATGGCCAACCCCACGCCGGAGATCGATCCGGTGGTCGCGTCCCGCCATGCCGCCGTCGTGGCGACCGGCCGGAGCGACTTTCCCAACCAGATCAACAACGTGCTGGCGTTCCCGGGCTTCTTCCGCGGCCTGCTCGACGCCGGAGCCTCGGACATTACCCCGGAGATGCTGGTGGCCGCCGCGGAGGCGATCGCGAACCGGGTAGCTGACGACGAGCTCAATGCCAGCTACATTATCCCCAGCGTCTTCGATCCCCATGTTGCCGCCGATGTTGCCTCAGCGGTGGCCGCCGCAGCCCATGCCGCCAACGTGGCTGCTGCAGCACCAGCCCCCGAAGCCGCCCTGGCCAGCGCCTGATTCACCGCCTGACTTCAGCACAAGGAAAGGACCAGAAATGGCCATCACTGTCACAGATCCCCGGCCCATCAACCGCGCGGAGGAGATCCTGACCCCCAAGGCGCTGGCCTTCGTGGAGGAGCTGCACACCCGCTTCGCGGGGACCCGCAACGAGCTGCTGGCGGCACGCGCCGTCAAGCGGCAGCGCGTCGCCGAGACCGGCAAGCTGGACTTCCTGCCGGAGACGCAGGACGTGCGCGACGGCGACTGGAAAGTTGCGCCCGCACCCGCGGCTTTGCAGGACCGAAGGGTTGAGATGACCGGGCCTGCCTCACCGGCAAAGATGGCCATCAATGCATTGAACTCCGGCGCCAAGGTCTGGCTCGCGGACCTCGAGGATGCCAGCACCCCCACCTGGGGCAACGTCATCGACGCCATCCTGAACCTCCGCGACGCCGCCCAGGGCACCCTCAGCTACACCTCGGACGAAGGCAAGGAGTACAGGCTCCGCACGGACGCGCCCCTCGCCGTCGTGGTGGCCCGCCCCCGCGGCTGGCACATGCCGGAGAAGCACCTGCTCATCAACGGCGAACCCGCCGTGGGTGCGCTGGTGGACTTCGGGCTTCACTTCTTCCATGTGGCCAAGCAACTGGTCCTCAACGGACAGGGTCCGTACTACTACCTGCCCAAGATGGAGAGCCACCTTGAGGCCCGGCTGTGGAATGATGTCTTCGTTTTCGCCCAGGATTACCTGGGACTGAACCAGGGCACCATCCGCGCCACCGTGCTGATCGAGACCATCCCCGCCGCATTCGAGATGGATGAGATCCTGTACGAACTGCGTCACCACGCCTCCGGCCTGAACGCGGGCCGCTGGGACTACCTGTTCAGCATCATCAAGTACTTCCGGGACGCCGGCGAGGAGTTTGTGCTGCCGGACCGGGCCTCCGTGGTGATGACCGCACCGTTTATGCGGGCCTACACCGAGCTGCTGGTCAAGACCTGCCACAAGCGCGGGGCGTTCGCCATGGGCGGCATGGCGGCCGTCATCCCCAACCGTCGCCACCCCGAGGTCACCGAAGCCGCCTTTGCCAAGGTCCGCGCAGACAAGACGCGCGAGGCGAACGACGGCTTTGACGGCTCGTGGGTTGCGCACCCGGATCTCGTCCCAACGTGCCGCGAGGTTTTTGATGCGGTGCTCGGAGACAAGCCGAACCAGCTGGACAAGCAGCGCCCTGAGGTATCCGTGACGGCCGGGCAGCTGCTGGACGTCTCCTCCGCCGACGGCCAGGTCACCGAATCGGGCCTGCGGCTGAACCTGTACGTGGCCGTTGCATACACCGCCGTGTGGCTGTCCGGGAACGGCGCCGTGGCCATTCACAACCTGATGGAGGATGCCGCCACCGCGGAGATCTCCCGCTCGCAGGTGTGGCAGCAGATCCGCAACAAGTCCGTCCTCGCGGACACCGGCAACACCGTGACCCGCGAGCTTGTGGAGCGCATCCTGGGCGAAGAAACCGAGCGGCTCCGCACCGAGTTCGGCGACGAAGCGTTCCGCCGGTACTACCAGCCCGCCAGCGAACTGATCGCTGACATCTGCCTGTCCGAGGACTACACCGACTTCCTCACCACCCCGGCCTACGAACTGGTGGGCTGAGGAATGGCAGGACCCAAACCGTCGCTGTCCTCCGTGGACCTGGCGAACATCGACCGGCAGCTGGCCGCGACGGACCGCCTGCTGGAGCAGAACTACCCGGGCGACGACGGCTCACGCCAGCCCGTGCACACGGTGTACGTCCCCGCTGACCGGTTTACGCCGTCGTTCGCCGCCGACTGGGGCGCCGAGGCGTTCGCTACGGCCAACGCCCATGGCGGGCTGGAGAAGCTCGGCGCCCTGCTGGGCCAGGACTCCAGCCTCGCGGAGGCCGTTGCCCCGCGCGTGGAGGCGAAGCTGGGCAGTGAACCCATTGAGGACCTGCGCCTCGACTTTGAGGATGGCTTCGGGGACAGGGGCGACGACGCCGAGGACGCCGCCGCGGTTGCCGCGGCTTCCGCGGTGGCCGCCGCAGTCGCTGCCGGCTCCGCTCCCCCGTTCATCGGCATCCGCTTCAAGTGCTTCGAGGCACCCACCCGGACCCGCGGACTGCGCACCCTGGACCTGTTCGTCTCGGGCCTTGCTGCCGCCGGCGAACTCCCCGACGGGCTGGTCCTGACCCTGCCCAAGGTCACCACGGTGGCCCAGGTCCAGGCCATGGATTACGCCGTCTCCCGGCTCGAGGAAGTGCACTCGCTTCCTGCCGGCCGGCTCCGCTTCGAGGTCCAGGTGGAAACGCCGCAGCTGATCCTCGGGCCGGAGGGAACGTCCCCGGTAGCGCAACTGCCGCACGCGGTTCCCGGCCGGATCAGCGGCCTGCACTACGGCACGTACGACTACTCGGCGTCCCTGCAGATCTCCGCCGAGTACCAGTCCATGGAGCATCCGGTGGCGGATTTCGCCAAGGAAGTGATGCAGCTGGCCGTGGCGGGCACCGGCATCCGGCTCTCCGACGGGTCCACCAACATCATTCCGGTGGGCGACAACGTGGAGAACGCCTGGCAGCTGCACGGCCGGCTGGTCCGGCGGTCACTGGAGCGCGGCTTCTACCAGGGCTGGGACCTGCACCCGGCCCAGCTGCCCAGCCGCTTCGCCGCCACCTACGCCTTCTACCGCCAGGGCCTTCCGGCCGCCGCGGTCCGGCTGCGGAACTACGTGGAACAGACCGAG
The DNA here is from genome assembly GCF_042879835.1 of Pseudarthrobacter sp. NPDC058329. Classification (NCBI taxonomy): domain Bacteria; kingdom Bacillati; phylum Actinomycetota; class Actinomycetes; order Micrococcales; family Micrococcaceae; genus Pseudarthrobacter; species Pseudarthrobacter sp. NPDC058329. The sequence continues at coordinate 87,818 of NZ_JBHVZR010000008.1, read as the reverse complement.
GGCGGCGTTATGGACGAACCCGCCACGGCCCGTGCCCTGGCCGCGTTCGTCCTGCGCGGCGTCCAGTGCGGCGCAGCAGGTGCCGAGGAAGTCCAGGCACTGGCCGGCGCCGGAATCCCCCAACTCACTGCACTGGCCCACCCGCGGCTGTCGCAGGCAACATCACAGTAAGGATCCAACCATGGGAAAGTACTACTCGCCCACCGGCGGACTGCCGCCGCAGACCCACCTGACCACCGAGCGGGCCATCGTCACCGAGGCGTACACGGTGATCCCGAAGGGCGTTATGACGGACATCGTCACGTCCAACCTGCCGGGCTTTTCGAACACCCGCTCCTGGATCATCGCCCGGCCGATCTCCGGCTTCGCCACCACGTTCTCCCAGCTGATCGTGGAGATCGGCCCGGGCGGCGGGGCTCCCAAGGCCGAGTTCGAAGCCGGTGTTGAAGGCGTCATATTTGTCACCCGCGGTAAGGTCACCCTCACCCTCGACGGCGAATTGCACCAGCTGGAGGAAGGCGGCTACGCCTACCTGGCAGCCGGTTCGGAGTGGGGCCTGGAGAACGTTTCCGACGACGTCGTGTCCTTCCACTGGATCCGCAAGGCCTACGAACGCCTTGAGGGCTACGAAGCCAAGTCCTTCGTCACCAACGAAAAGGACGTGGCGCCCACGTCCATGCCTGACACCAACGACGCCTGGAAGACCACCCGCTTCACGGACTCCAACGATCTGGCGCACGACATGCAGGTGAACATCGTGACGTTCCAGCCCGGCGGCGTCATCCCGTTCCCCGAAACCCACGTGATGGAGCACGGCCTGTACGTCCTGGAGGGCAAGGCCATGTACCTGCTGAACAACGACTGGGTGGAGGTGGAAGCCGGCGACTTCATGTGGCTGAGGGCCTTCTGCCCGCAGGCCTGCTACGCCGGTGGCCCGGGCGAGTTCCGCTACCTGCTGTACAAGGACATGAACCGCCAGGTCCGCCTCACCTGACCCCCCTCCCAACTGACTGGCAGCTAACGTTGTCAAAACCCCTTTTCGGGACGTTTGCTGCCAGTCAGTTGGGGGAAAATTAGTGACATGGGCAAAGGCCGGGGCTGCGTGTGGAAGCGCATCGCAGCCTTCCTGTTCGCAGTCCTGCTCGTGGCCTCCTCGGCAAGCTGCATCGATGCTCCACGGCCACCGGACCAGGAGAAGCCCCCAGCCTTCGCCCTTTTGGAGGACTTCAGCGCCCGGATGCTGGAGGAGGGCGCACCCGCAGTGCTTATAGCCGTCACGGACGGCGACAACACCTGGACCCACGCGGCCGGTGTCCGCAGCCTCGAGTCGGGTGAGCCGGTCACAGCGGCCGACCCGGTGCATGTGGGCACCATTACCGAATCCTTCGTTGCAGTCTCGGTGATGAAGCTGGTGGCGGAGGGAAAACTCGACCTGGACACCCAGGTCAGCAAATACCTGCCCGAGTTCGGCAATGTCCTCCGCCCACCCGGGCCGGTCAGTGTGCGCCAGCTCTTGACGCACGAGTCAGGACTTCCCGATTTCTCCGTCCCCCTGCTGACGGCGGGAAGCTGGGAGGAGACGATGAACCGGCCGCTCAGCCTCGAACAGCAGCTGGCCCTGGCGGCCACCGAGCCGTGGGACGGCCGGCTGGCGCGGATCTTCGACTACTCCCGCTCCAACTACGCAGCCCTTGCCCTGATTGTCGAGCGGCTCCGAGGCCAGGAGATCGGGCGGGTACTGTCCGAAGACATCGCCGGGACACTGGACCTGAAGGCAACCCGGCTGGGCGGCTCCCCGCCCGCGGCCCTGGTTCACGGTTACGTCACCATCGAGGGTACGCGCAGGGACGTCAGCATGCCGGCGTGGCAGGCGGAGTCGCCGGCCACCGGAGCCGTATCCACAGTGCAGGAAGTGAACAGGTTCTACGCCGCACTCTTGCAGGGCAGGCTGCTTCCACCGGACAGCGTGACAGCCATGAAGGGCGGCTACTCGCAGTATTACGGTTTCGCCCTGCGGCGATGGAACAACACCTGCAACAACCGGTTCTACTACGGCCTGCCCGGAGACGTGGACGGCTACGGCATGATCGCCGTGGCCAGCGAGGACGGCAGCAAACAACTTGCGCTCGCTGTCGCCTACCCGCCGGCGCCGCCAACCCTGGACCTGAATCCATTGATCCTCGAGATGCAGGACGTGGCGCAGGAGGCGCTGAACAGCCTCTGCCTGGAAAACTGACCCGCAACCGGCACCGCCACAACGCAGTCTCTGATGCCAGCTGCCGGTCAGGGGGCCGCGCCGGCCGTCAGGGGTTGAGGACCACCTTGATGCAGCCGTCCTCCTTCTTCTGGAACTTTTCGTACAGGGCGGGCGCGCCTTCCAATCCCGAGCGGTGGGTGACCAGATCCATCACGCCCAGCGGATCGGCGTCGTCCTCCACCAGGGGAAGGAGGTCATCAATCCAGCGCTTAACGTTGCACTGCCCCATGCGGAGCTGGATCTGCTTGTCGAACATGGTCAGCAGCGGCATGGGACTGGCCTGGCCGCCGTAGACACCGCTCAGGGAGACGGTTCCGCCCCGCCGCACGGCGTCGATGGACGTGTGCAGGGCTGCCAACCGGTCCACACCGGCTGTCTCCATGGCCTTTTGGGCCAGCTTGTCCGGCAGGAGGCCCAGCGCCTGGTGCGCGAATCCGGCAACCGGGGAGCCATGCGCTTCCATGCCGACGGCGTCCACCACCGCGTCCGGTCCGCGCCCCGCTGTCAGCTCCCGCAACTGGTCAGCGACGTCCTTGGTGTAATCGAGCGTTTCGATCCCGTGCCGCTCCGCCATCGCGCGGCGTTCGGGAACGGGATCGATGCCGATGACGCGCAGCCCGCGTTGGACCCCGATGCGGCCCGAGAACTGCCCCACCGGCCCGAGTCCGAACACTGCCAGCGTTCCACCGGCGGGCGTGTTCGCGTACTCCACTGCCTGCCACGCCGTGGGAAGGATGTCAGAAAGGAACAGGTACCGCTCGTCCGGAAGCTCAGTTCCCACTTTGACCGGACCGTAATCCGCATGGGGTACGCGCAGGTACTCGGCCTGCCCGCCGGGGACGGAGCCGTAGAGCTCGGAGTAGCCAAAGAGCGCGGCGCCGGAACCCTTGTCCTTGACCTGAGTGGTTTCGCACTGGGACTGCAGCCCCTGCGCGCACATATAACAGCTGCCGCAGGAGATGTTGAAGGGAACCACCACCCGGTCTCCCTTGCGCAGGTTGGTAACGCCGCTTCCCACTTCCTCCACGATGCCCATCGGCTCGTGGCCGATCACGTCGCCCTTGTGCATGTAGGGACCCAGGACTTCGTACAGGTGCAGGTCTGATCCGCAGATCGCTGTGGAGGTAATCCGGACAATGGCATCCGTGGGCTCCTGGATCACCGGATCCGGTACCTCCGCCACACTCACCGAGCGCTTTCCCTGCCATGTCAGTGCTTTCACAATTTGCCTTTCGTGGAAGTTTTCGCTGCAGTCGGGGCTCGCCGCCCGTCCTTCGACGCTATCGGTTCAGGCAACAAAAAGTAAGCAGGCTGACTAAAATCCTTGTCGTCACGGGCTGCGGCTTCTAGCGTAGGAAGAGGCACATTCGAGGTCCGCATGAGTGAAAGAGGAACGTTATGTCGCTTTACCAGCCCGAACCGGTTGAAATCTCCACGCGCATGCGCCCCGGGGAGTGGACGGAGGAAAGCCTGGAACTGCTCGTGGAAAGCTACCGCGAGAGGATAGTGGAGATGGGCGCCAGGCCCACCGATGTGGTGACGGATATCGATCGGAGCGATGACGGCTCGGTACGCGTAGCAGTTTCGTGGGCTAAGCCAGCCAATGCGGGTGACGAGGACACTGTCGCCGGCGGCCAGGCTCTTTGACGCGGCATCCGGGAATTTACGACGACGGGTCGAGGACCGCGAGCGCTGCGTCATCGCGAGCGAGGCCCCGGGAAGTGGACGTCAGGAGTCGGGCCCCAGCGGGAGGAGCCTGCCGATGGCGCTTGAAGCCAGGTTTTCCAGCAGGTCGCGCGGGCCGTCGTAGACTTCCACCGCGCCCGCCTTCCGCAGTTCGCCTGCGCTGACCCCGCCGCAGGTAACGGCAATCGCCGGCATGCCCAGGGCGGCTGCCGCCTTCATGTCCCACACGGCGTCCCCTACATACACGGCGTCTGCCGCCGCCACGCCGATTGCCTCAAGGGCCGCCACGAGGATGTCCGGGGCAGGCTTGCTTTCCTTGGCATCATTGGCGCTGGTGGCAGCATCGATGAACTCGTCGGAAGCCAAAACGGCCTTCATGACCTGCAGATCCTGCTTCCGCGCCGAGGAGGCGAGCGCGACTGCCAGCCCCGCGGCGTGGCACTGAGCGAGCAGTTCCCGGGCGCCGTCGAAGGCACGCAGCGCCGGCCAATGCGAGGCGTACAGGGCACCATGGCTGGCCACAATCTCAGAATCCACGGACCGGTCCCGGTCCGCCGGCAGAAGGCTGTCCACCAGGCGGTCTCCACCCATGCCAACGTAGTAGTGGATGGATGCCATGGGGATGTCATAGCCCTGCTGGCGGAAGGCACCCCACCAGGACAGGGTGTGGATGTAGGACGAATCAATCAGGGTGCCGTCAACATCAAAGAGGATCCCCTGCCGGCGCCCGCCGCCAGGGGATCCGACACCCTGCGGCGCCATCAATTAACCGCTGCCCGCCTGGCCTCGGGAGACTTCCTGGCCCGGGCCGCGTCGTCCTTGGCCGTGCTGACGGGACGCACCCGTTCCCGGATCACGGTGCCGGCGCCGTCGTGGCTCCTGTCCCTGATCAAGCCCGTCCCGGCGATCTCCCGCGCCATTGCCACGCCGGCAACCGCCGCCCTTTTTGTGGGAAACGTGACCGAGATGGCCATCAGGTTCCCGGTTCCGTCCATCATCCGAATCCTGTACCCGCCGTCGGGTGCATCCACGAGCTCAAAATACCCGGCCATCAATAATCACTCCTCTGTCAGTCACCGCACTGTGCTTGCTGGGAGCACGCCATGAAGTGTTAGTAAGTATACTTATCTATTCTGCGAAGGAGAAGCCACACCCTGCACGCGCCGCCTCAGCGCGCTGCCGCCGTTTCCGGTGGAATGGGGGTGTCACTTCGCCGAACCGTATCTTGATGAAGCTCCAAGGCGCTAGTCACAAGCGCGAAGTGGCTGAAGGCCTGGGGCGTGTTGCCCAGCTGCCTGGCCGCTCGGACGGCCCATTCCTCACTCAGCAACCCCACGTCGTTGCGCAACTCAAGGAGGCGCTCGAAAAGTTGCCTTGATTCCTTGTGGCGGCCCGCACCCAGCAGCGCCTCCACCAGCCAGAAGGAACAGGCCAGGAACACACCCTCATCACCCGGCAGTCCGTCGTCGCTCTCTGCCGGCCGGTACCTGAGCACAAAACCGTCCTCGGTCAGCTCCCGCTGGATGGCTTCAATGGTTCCGATGACACGGGGATCATCCGGCGGCAGGAACCCCACACGGGGGATCAAGAGCAGGCTGGCGTCAAGCTCCGGCCTGCCATAGGACTGCACGAACGTGTTCCGGCGGGCGTCGAATCCGTTGGACATCACATCCCGGTGGATCGTGTCCCGCAGCTTCTCCCAACGCTCCGCCGGTCCGGGCAGCCCTGAGTCACGCACACCCTTCACCATCCGGTCCGCGGCCACCCACGCCATCACCTTCGAGTGGGTGAAGTGGCGGCGGGGGCCGCGCATTTCCCAAAGCCCGTTATCGGGCTGGTCCCAGATGGTCTCAAGATGCTCCATCAGTGCCACCTGCACGTCCCACGCCTCATCCGAGTGCGTGAGGAGGGAGTTGCGGGTCAGGGCCAGGCAGTCCAGCACCTCCCCCCACACATCCAGCTGCAGCTGTTCGGCGGCGCCGTTGCCGATGCGTACCGGGGACGAGTTTTCGTAGCCTTTCAACCAGGGCAGCTCCATCTCGGGCAGGCGCCGTTCGCCGTGGATCCCGTACATGATCTGCAGGTCTGCCGGGTCGCCGGCCACGGCCCGCAGCAGCCAGTCGCGCCAGGCGGCAGCCTCGGCGGTGTAGCCAGCTGCCAGCAGCGCCTGGAGCGTCATGGTTGCATCGCGCAGCCAGCAGTAACGGTAGTCCCAGTTGCGGGGGCCGCCCAGCTGCTCGGGCAGGGAGGTGGTCACTGCCGCCACAATGCCGCCCGTGGGAGCGTACGTCAGTGCCTTCAAGGTCACCAGGGAGCGCACGACCGCCTCCTTGTACTTGCCCTCCACCGTGCACTGCGAGGCCCAGCCGCGCCAGAACGCAAAGGTGGTGCCCAGTACTTCTTCTGCGTCCACAGTGTGCGGCCGCCCAACATGGCTGGGTGCCCAGGTGAGGACGAAGGGGACCCGCTCCCCCGCCTTGACGGTGAAGTCGCTGACGGTGTGCATGTTCTCGCCGTGAAGCGGGGCCGGGGTCACAAAATAAACGGCGTCGGGTCCGGCGATGGCGTGCAGGCCGTACTCGTCCCGGCGCACCCAGGGGATGATGTGGCCGTAGTCGAAGCGGAGGGTCAGTTCGCTGTGCATCCGGACGCTTCCGCTGACGCCTTCAACGATCCGGACAATGTCCGCCACCGAATCCCGTGGCGGCATGAAGTCGATCACGCGCACAGTTCCGTCAGGGGTTTCCCACTCTGTTTCCAGGATGAGGCTGCCGTCCTTGTAGCCCCGGCGCGTACAAGGGCCGCCGCCCACCGGCGCCAGGAGCCAGCGGCCGGCGTCGGGGGTGTCCAGCAGCGCGTTGAAGCACGCCGGGGAATCGAATCGGGGAAGGCAGAGCCAGTCGATGGAGCCTTCTTTGCTGACCAGCGCCCCAGTATGGAGGTCACCGACAACCGCATAGTCTTCAATTCGCGCCATGCCTTTACCCTGCCACAGCCTGCCCCCCAGCGGACCGGATAGAGGGGTGTAGCCTCAAAACAACGCTGCAGTCACCGGAGGCATTTATGGCAATCCACGTCGGCACCTCCGGATGGAGCTACAACCACTGGGAGAATGTTCTTTATCCCCCCAGATTGCCGGTCAAGGACCGGCTACAGCATTATGTGGCCCGTTTCCATACCGTTGAACTGAATGCCAGCTTTTACCGCTGGCCCCGGGACACAATGTTTGCCGGCTGGAACCGGCGGCTGCCGCCCGGCTTCAGCATGTCCGTCAAGGCTCCCCGCGGCCTGACGCATGCCCGGAAGCTGTACGAACCGGAGGTGTGGCTTGAACGCATCACGCGGTGCTGGCACGAACTCGGCGATAAGCGGGCCGTCCTTCTGGTCCAGCTGCCGCCCGGCCTGGAACGGGACGATGCCCGGCTGGACTACTTCTTGGCCGCTGTCCCGGACTGGATCCGGGTCACGGTGGAGTTCCGGCACTCCAGCTGGGACTGCCCGGAGGTATTCGCCCTGCTGGAACGGCACCAGGCTGCCTACTGCATCATGAGCGGCGCAAATCTCCCCTGCATCTTGCGCACCACGGCGCCCTTCACGTATGTCCGGCTGCACGGTCCGGACCACCAGCACCTGTACGCCGGCTCCTACTCCGACGCGGACCTGCGATGGTGGGCGGCCCGGATCCGGGAGTGGTCCGCCAACGGGCTGGACGTCTACGCCTATTTCAATAACGACGGCGAGGGTCACGCCGTGCGCAACGCGGAGACGCTGCGCGGGATCCTGGGACAAGGCTGACGTCATACACCTCCCCCGCAGGCCCGCGTTCTCTTCCACAGGCGCGGCCCTGTGGCAGAGTGGAGCCATGGACATGGCTCCGAATAATTCGTCAGAGAAAACAGCGCACACTCCGCTTCCGGACGCGCTCTCGGGAAATCAGGTGTTCCGGCTGGCACACCGGATCTCGGACACCGTCAATTCGGTACGGATCCGGCTGGCCAAGCGCTGGGATTTTGTTGCCCAGACCATCGCCTACCAGGGGTACGGCTCCACCAGCCAGGTCCGAGTCCTGGGGCGGGTCCTCCTGACGCAGAAGCCGCTGCCGGGAAGCAAAGCTGAGCACGCGGCGCAGAACGGCAACCAGAACGTCCGCGGCTGGCGCGCCTTCACCAGCGTGCCGCTGCAGTTCACGGACGTCGAAATCACCCTCGGCGATGTTGTCACCCACGTCCGGGCGGACCGGGGCGGGCTGATTGACACGGAGGTGAACGTCCAGCTTTCACCGGGCTGGCACACTGCCATCCTCCGGGCCAAAGGAACAGAGCCCGTGGAGGCCCGGATCCGGGTCATTGCACCGGATGCGAAGTTTGGCATTGTCTCGGACATTGATGACACCGTGATGGTGACGGCCCTGCCCCGGCCGTTCCTGGCTCTCTGGAACACCTTTGTGCTGAGCGAGCGGGCCCGCATGGCCACGCCGGGCATGGCCGTGCTGCTGGACCGGCTCACGGTCGAGCACCCGGACGCACCGATGATCTACCTTTCCACCGGGCCGTGGAATGCGGCCCCCACCCTGGCCCGGTTCCTCACCCGCAACATGTATCCGTCCGGCGCCCTGCTCCTCACGGACTGGGGGCTGACGCAGGACCGCTGGTTCCGCAGCGGCCAGGACCACAAGCTTCGCAACCTGGCGCGCCTGGCCAGCGAGTTCCCGGACATGCGCTGGCTGCTGATCGGCGACAACGGCCAGCACGATGAGGCGATCTACTCAGAGTTTGCGCAGGAGAACCCGAACAGGGTGGCCGCCATCGCCATCCGGCAGCTTTCCGTCAGCGAGTCCGTGTTCGCCGGCGGCCACTCGGAGGACGGGGACCACACCACGTCCCAGGTGCCGTGGATCTATTCCCCGGACGGTGCCGGGATGGCCAAGCAGCTCACCACGCTGGACGTACTCTAAAGCCGGGGCAGGCGCCCCGGCTGCCGCGCGTTCCCTGCCCGGGCGGTCCCAGCCGATGCCTGCTAGGCGCTGGCACCCAAAGGCGAAACGCCGTCGTCGGGCGCCTCGGTATCAAGAACCCCGGCATCCAGAACTTCAGTGCCAAGATCCCCGGACGCTGCTGCCTGTGCAATCGCCACCTCGGCCGCGATGGCAAGGTCGCGCTCCTCGATCAGTTCCTGGTACCAGTAGTAGGAGGCCTTGGGCGTCCGCTCCAGGGTCTCGCGGTCCACGTGGAGCAGTCCGAAGGGCTGGTTGTAGCCGGCGGACCACTCGAAGTTGTCCATGAGGGACCAGACGTAGTAGCCGCGCAGGTCTATGGACTCGGCTTCCCCGCCCGGAGCGGTGGCACGCAGCGCTGCCTCCAGATGGTCCGAGAGGTACTTCAGGCGGCGCTCGTCGGGGATGAACCGCGTGTTCGTGGACTTGTCCCGGACGATGATGTCCTCGAAGCTGGCTCCGCCCTCGGTGAGGATGACCGGTGGCAGGTTGGGGTACCGGTCGGCCATTTCCTTCAGGGCCACCGCCATGTACTCGGGCTTGACCGGCCAGCCGTAGGACGTGATGTCCGCTTCAGGCCAGGTTTCCACGTGGAAGGGGGTCCCGCCGCTGCCCGCCGCGCTGAGGTCGCTGCCCATCGCCTCGGCCATACTCGCCGGCACGGCGCCGCCGCCCGGACCCACGGCCACCTTGGTGGGCATGTAGTAGTTCAGCCCGTAGTAATCGAGCGGCTGGGAGATGATCTCCATGTCCTCGGGCGGGTGCTCAAAGGAACTGAAGAACTTGGCCGCGCGGATCAGGTCCGGATATTTTCCGGTCAGTACGGGGTCCGCGTAGAGCCGGTTCTGCGCCAGGTCCATCAGGCCGGCGCTGATGTAGTCCAGGGGGTTGATCGAGTTGGGGACCATGGGCGAATAGACATTGGTCATGCCGATTTCGCCGGAAACGTTCGCTGCCCGCAGGGCCTGCACGGCAAGGCCGTGGCCCAGCAGCTGGTGGTGGACGGTGGGGAAGGCATTCAGGACCAGCTCCTCCCCGGGAGAATGCAGGCCCAGTGAATACCCGTTGGTGCTCACGGTGGCGGGTTCGTTGATGGTTACCCACCTCGCCACCCGGTCACCAAAGGCTTCTGCCAGGATGCCGGCGTACTCCCCCAGCCGGTAGGCGGTGTCGCGGTTCATCCAGCCCCCCGCCTCATCCAGGGCCAGGGGCGTGTCCCAGTGGTAGATCGTGGCCATGGGCGAGATTCCGTTGGCGAGGAGTTCGTCCAGGAGCCGGTCGTAAAAGGCAAGGCCAGCCTTGTTCGCAGGGCCCTTGCCGGTGGGCTGGATCCGTGGCCAGGCGATCGAGAACCGGTACGAGTCCACGCCCAGCTGCTTCATGAGGGCCACATCCTGGGGCATGCGGTGATAATGGTCGCAGGCTGTGACCGGGCTGTGGTCCTCGACGATGGCGCCCGGCTTGGCCGCAAACACATCCCAGCCCGCAGGTCCGCGGCCGTCCTCATCCAGCGCGCCCTCAATCTGGAACGCGGCAGTGGCCACTCCAAGCGTGAACCCCGGCCGGATGAGTGCCGCGAGGTCCCTGGCGGAAATATGCATCGAATAAACCCTTACTACGGACAGGACGGTAACCGCGCCGGTCCTTGAACCCACGCGAGGTCAGGACCATATCCTCGCACGATTCCCGGAATGCTGGTGGGCGTCCTGCTAGGGTCTGGGAATGGATGAAGAACTGGGGAAGTTCATCGACAATTTTGCTGATCTGGTGCAGCTCGCGCGGGCCCAGATCCACAGGCGCCAGGCCGGGGTGCAGCTTTTGGATACGCTGACCGGGCATCTGGGCCTGGCTGCCGGGGACTTCGCCGTGGTGGAGGAACAGATTCCGCCGCACAGGTTCGTGGATGCGGACATTGTGATGGCGGAGCTCGCTGCCCTGGATCCGGAAAGCCGGCTGCTGGGGATCGGCGGAGGCGGCCAGCGGCACCACCAGTCGCTGAGCGACATGCTTCAGCAGTCGCAGGCCTTCCCGCAGTTCCCGCTGGCCCAGCCGGATTACGTCAACCTGCCCGTGGGGCCGGACACCCAGCGCCAGGCGGTGGGTTTCGGGCTGCGGCTTCTGACGTACGACGGCGGCCGGCTGGCTGTCCTGCAGCGCGCGGCGGACCCGCGCTCCGGACGGCAGACCGCCTCCCTCGAGGTGGCGCCGGAGAACACCGAAACTGGTGCGGCGTTCCTGGCCGAGTACAGGCGGCGGATGGACAGCCAGAGTGTGCTGAAGGGCCAGGTCATCTCCCTGACCATGGGTGAGTTCGGGCCGAGCAGCGGCGGGGTGACCTTCCATCACCGGCCCCACCTGACAGGGCAGGAAGTTATCCTCCCGGCGGGCCTCCTGCAGAAGGTGGCCGGCCACGCCGTGGGCATCGCCGCCCACCGGGAATCCCTGAAGCGCCACGGCCAGCACCTTAAGCGGGGAGTCCTGCTGTACGGCCCGCCCGGGACCGGCAAAACGCACACTGTGCGGTATTTGCTCGGCCAGGGCACGGGCACCACCGCCATCCTCCTCAGCGGCGGCTCCCTCGCCCGGATCTCGGAGGCGGCACGGATGGCCCGGGCCCTGCAGCCATCGATGGTGGTGCTGGAGGACTGCGACCTCATAGCGGAAGAATTGCTGAGCGACGCCGAATCCCTGACCCGGAGCCTGCTGGGCAGCGGCGCCGCGGGAACCGTTTGACGGCAGGCTTGCCCCGGGGGATGCTGTTTATCCCGCGCGTCCTGGCCTTCGGTGCCTCATTGATCACCGAACAGGAATTCCTTCGCATGCGCCACGGCCTTGCGGAAGGCATCGTTCCGAAGTGTGACCAGGTGCTCCGTGTCGCCGTCGGCCGGTTCAAGATATCCGGTGTAGCCAGGCCTCAGCACCCAGATGTCGCCAGCCGGCGGAAGGTAAAACACGCCGAAGGACCGCTGCCGCCTTTCGTCGTTGGTCCACACCGGCACCACGGCCAGTGCTGCGCCGGTGGCCGCGTTGATCCACTGGGCGCGGGGAAGGGGTTCCTCGTGCGCTTCCGGATCCAGGAACGGCGCGGTGCCTTGGCCCCAGCGCTGTTCAAAACGCTCATGGAACACCGGCATCAGGTGTGAATCATAGCGGCGCCAGTCGCTCATACGGTTCTCCGCCTCTCCAAGTGGTGCCCGGGGTGGATCCCCGGAGTCTGCAAGGTCCCGGTCCGCGGCCGGTGGTTTGGCCATCATGCCCAGGGGCCGCTCTCCCAGCGAACCGGGGTGATTCGAATAGTAGTGCCGGACGCGCCGGCCGGGTGCCGGATCTTCCGTACCGGGATGTCCGTCCCGGCCTGTGCCGCCGGTGCTGCGCTGGCTGCCGGTCCTGCCTCCGCTTCCCGGTCATAGGCCTCCCGCCGGGCAGGGTCGCGCAGGACGGCGAATGCCTGCATGATCCGCAGCAGCTCCGCCTCGGGTGGCGGCGTGCCGCGAACCGCATCGGCCTTCTGTGCCCCGTTTTGTACACCCTGGCGCATCCCCGCGGCGCCGTCCATGTCCGGATGGTGGCTGCGCATCAGGGCCCGGTAAGCCCGCGAGATCTGCTGCCGGGTGGCGTCACGCGGGACGTGCAGGATGGCGTAGTAATCCAGGGGTTTGTCCATGTCAGTGTTCCGGTCAGCTGCCGGGCAGGACGCGCGCGGCGCAGGGCAACCATGGTTGTCCTGCGCCCGCTGCTGCCGGCCTAGGTTCCGATCTGGTGCATCTGGCCCTGCTGCGTCTCGATCTCGATCTTGCGCGGCTTGGCCTGCTCCGCCACGGGGATCCGCAGTGTCAGGACACCTTGGTCGTAGCTTGCCTTGATGTTGTCCGTGTTCAAGGTGTCACCCAGGATCAACTGGCGGCTGAACACGCCGCGGGGCCGCTCGGAGGCCACCAGCTCCACATTGGGCTGGGTGGGATCCTGCCGCTCCGCCCGGACCGTGAGGACATTGCGCTCAACGTTCAGGTCCAGCGAATCGAGCTTAACGCCTGGAAGATCGAAGGCCACCACAAACTCGCCGTCTTCCTGCCAGGCATCCATGGGCATGGCCGCCGGGCGGGCAGCGGTTCCGAAGACCTGCTGCGTGAGCCGGTCCAGCTCACGGAACGGGTCCGTGCGCATCAACATCATTTCCCACTCCTTCAGCTTGTTGGATGTTGGATCGGTACTGTACCCACCTGGTGATCTATGGTGGTGGATATAGATTTTTTATAACACCGGTGGGACACTGAAGCAAGACTCATCGAGATTTTTTGGAGCGCTGATGGCGAAGCAGGAAGCAGGGCGGACCCCGGTGCCCGCAAAAGGACGCGCCCTGTATGCCATCTCCGTAGCGGCGAAGCTGGCAGGGACAGGCCAGCAGAACATCCGCCTCTATGAGACGCGGGGCCTGCTGACGCCGTCGCGTACTTCCGGCGGCACGCGGCAGTACAGCGATGCGGACATCGCCGTACTGCTGCGGATTGGAGAACTCCTGGAACAGGGCCTGAACCTCGCCGGAGTAGCCAAGGTGCTGGAACTTGAGGAAGCCAACGTCAAGCTCCACCTGGCCCTCAAGCGGGCCCGGGCCAAGCCGCCGGCCTAATCGGGTGAGGGCGGCGCGCCGGCAGGCCACATAGCGGCCTGCCTTGGAGAGCCGTGCGCTGTTCAGCCGGCCGGTTCAGTCGCCCGGGGCGTCCGCCTTGGACAGTTCGCCGGTGATCCGCTCACCCCGAACCCTCGCAGTGCGCCACGTATCGAGGGCAATGACTCCGGCCAGGATCACCAGGGACAGCGAAAGCGAGGCCAGGGCATCGCTGAGCCAGTGGTACCCGAGGTATAACCGGCTCAGGGACGCCAGCACGATCCCGATCCCTGCCCCGATGAACCCGAACACGGCAGCCCGCCGGTTGCTCCGCCGGGAGTACATCAAAAAGGCACCCACCAGCAGGAAGTCACATGCGCCCAGGACATGTCCGGACGGGAACGAAAAGGTGTGGTCGATGCCGAAAAGCATCTGATCCACCGGGGGACGCGAGCGCCGCACAATCTGGAGGATGATCTGCGAGATGATCACGCCGGTGATCATCGCGGACGCCAGCACGATGGGACGCCACGCATGCTTTGCAGCAAATCCCCACACCACAACCACCACCAGGACAATGATGGGAAGTGCGATGGGACCAAAGACCACGGCCAGGAAGATCATGACCACCGTCAGGGTTTCGGACCTCAGCCCTAGCAGCCAGTCCCGGGCGGGGCCGTCGGCGGCAGACAGGCCATCGGCCTGCACCACGCTGACCAGGGTGATGAGAAAGAGTGCTGCCCCCGCCACCGCCAGGATAATCGCTGCCCGGTACAGGCCGCGGCGGTCGCCGGGATCCAGGAACCGCTCCTCCACCACGAACTTATCGTGGAAGACCCGCCATTTGCCGGCACTTTTCCCGGTGGCTCCGGAACCCGCTGACCTCTGCTGTCCTGCCATGCCCATCCCTAGGTGGTGACGAAATGCTTAGGGTGAAGATTATCCCGCCTGCCCGCCCTTGACCGGTAGGCCGGATGGATTCTGTCCGCCAGCGGGCTGTTGGGCCGCCTGAACCGTCGCACCCCGGCGGTAGCCTGACTGCATGGGCGTTATGAACGAGTTGATTGATCCGCGAAGCGTTGGCACTCTCACCCGCATCCTGGCGGAAAGGGCACCGGCAGTACGTTGGGCGCAAACAGCTGCCGCCGCATCCCTGCTCGGCGACCTGAACTTACGTGCACGGACCGATCTGGTGGCCGACGCCCTCGTTGCCGATATCAGCACGGGTCCAGTCCCGGGATATACGACGGCGTCCGCCAGCTTCCGCGGGGCGCTGGCAGTCCCCGAGTTCACCGGCTGGGTCCTCTGGCCGGTTTCGGAAGCGGCAGTCACCCTGGCCCTCGCCTCGGGTACAGCCGAGGACTTCGACGACTGCCTGGCCCTGCTCGCCGAACTGACGCCGCGGCTCACCGGAGAATTTGCCATTCGCCGGCTCCTTGCCAGGAACCCGGACCGGTTGCTGGCGGCAATCCTGGGGTGGACGGGCCACGCCGACGAACATGTCCGCCGCCTCGCCAGCGAGGGAACACGTCCCTACCTGCCGTGGGCGGTCCGCGTCCCGGCCCTCGTCCAGCGGCCCGAAGCGACGCTGCCCATCCTCACCGCCCTCTACCGCGACCCGTCCGAGTACGTTCGGCGTTCTGTGGCCAACCACCTCAACGATCTCGCCCGGCACGCGCCCGGTGCTGTTGTAGACACCGCGCGTCAGTGGCTCGCCGCGGCGGACGCCAACACCGGATGCGTGGTCCGGCACGGGCTCCGCACCCTGGTCAAAAAGGGACATCCCGGTGCCCTGGCGCTGCTGGGCTTCGCGCCGGCGTCGGTGGCCGTTACCGGTCCGCGCCTTGACCAGGAAATCCTGTCGGTGCCGGGTGAGTTGACGTTTGCCTTTGAAATTTCCAATACCGGCACCGAGGACGTGCGCCTCGCGGTGGACTACCTGGTGTACTATCGCAAGGCGAACGGCAGCCAGTCCGCCAAGGTTTTCAAGATCTCAACCCTGACCCTGGCCCCGGGCGAGAGCAGGAGCCTGTCCAAGCGGCACGTGTTCAGGCAAATGACCACCAGGGTGCACCATCCGGGGCTGCATGCACTGGAACTCCAGGTGAACGGCGCCGTTCATGGCCGCACTGAGTTCCTGCTGGAAATGGCGTAGATCCCGCTGCTTATGGCCCGGTTCCTGCCGGGAGTTCCTAAAACGAACCGGTAGTGAACTGCCAGCTCCTGCCGGCGAACGGGTTTCCGGCAAGATCGCGTACCCCGGCACTGCCGCCGGTCACCGTCACGGTGTACTTGGTCTTCGCAGCCAGCGCCTGCTGGGGGTCCAGGATCCACTGGTTGGTGGTGGCGTTCCGGAACACGGCCGCCGGAACCACTGCGCCGGTGGCGGCATTCTTAACCATGAAGGTGCTGCCGCTGACGCCCTGGACGCCCTCGTTGAAGGTAACGCTGATGTTGTTGGCACGGCGCACCAGCAGTGCGTTGCTGCCGGGGGCCTGGCCGGTGACCACCGGGGCGGCGCCGGTCACAAAGCTCCAACTGGTGGCCGCCAGCGGGGTTCCGGCGCCGTTGCGGATGGCCGAAACGCCGCCCACCAGCGTAGCCGTGTAGCGGGTGTCCGCGGCAAGGGCGGCAGCCGGGTTCAGGGTGGCCGTGCGGGTGGTGGCGTTGTACGTGACCGCGGCGGCGACGGTGCTGCCCGCGGCGTTCTTGAGCACAAACGTTCCGGTGGTCACTCCCTGGACAGCGGCACTGAAAGTTGCCGTGACATTGGTTCCCGCTGACACTGCCGTTGCGTTGGGTCCTGGCGCAACGGCAGTGACGGTGGGCGCAGGCGCGGCCGGAGCGGGAGCGGGTGCCGGGGCGGGAGCCGGTGTAGGAGCGGGTGCCGGAGCAACAGCACCGGTAAACAGCAGGCGGTTGGGGGTGCCGCCGGTGGCTCCGGTGACCACTCCGGCGGTGGCATTGGACACCAGCGCGCCCGCTACCTGGGCAGGTAACAGTGTGGGGTTCTGGGACAGCAGCACGGCTGCAGCACCGGCCGCGTGGGGAGCGGCCATGGAGGTTCCGGACATGGACACGCTGGCGGTAGCGGAGGTGTGGTGTGCCGAAGTGATGCCGACGCCGGGCGCGTAGAGGTCCACGCAGGACCCGAAGTTGGAGAAGGACGCCTGCCGGTCAGCGGAGTCGCTGGCCGCCACCGTTACTGCCCCGGGAACGCGGGCGGGCGAACCGCTGCAGGCGTCAACGGCGGAGTTGCCGGCGGCAACCACCGCAGTAACGCCGTCGTTCATAACAGCCTGAATGGCCGCGTCCACCGCGGCGCTGGCGGTGCCGCCCAGGCTGAGGTTGGCCACTGCAGGCGTTCCCGCCGTGTGGTGGGCGGCGATCCAGTCCAGGCCCGCCACCACGTCCGAGTTGTAGCCCGAGCCGTTGCAGTCCAGCACACGCACCGGCACCACGGTGGCGCCCTTGGCCACGCCGTAGGTGGACGCGGCCACCGAACCGGCCACGTGGGTGCCGTGTCCGTTGCAGTCGCTTGAGCCCCGGCCGTCAGCTACGGCGGACCAGCCGGCAGCCACCCGGCCGCCAAAATCGGCATGCGAGGCGAGGACACCGGTGTCCACCACGTAGGCGTTCACGCCTGCTCCGGACGCCGTCCAGGAGTAGGCGCCGGACAGGGGCAGGGGCCTCTGGTCCACCCGGTCCAGGCCCCACGGCGCGGGCTGCTGGGATGCGGAGAGCTGGACGGGAGCATCCACTTCCACCGAGACCACTCGGCCGGAGCGTGCCAGCGCAGCCGCCTGCGCCGGATTGGCATCCACCACGGCGCCACGGACAGCGTGGGCGAAGGTTCTGCGGACGGCGAGTCCCTGCCCCCGCATCCCGGCTGCCTCTGCTGCAACATCAGCGTTGCCGGCATACCGGACGATGTAGCGCCCCGTGGTGCCGGCATCTGCCGGCGGTGCTGCCGAAGCCGGCAGGGAGCCGGCGGAAAGGGCAATGGCGGAAAGCAGCATGGCTGCGGCGGGCAGCACAAAGGATGGGATGCGAATTTTGGGGTCCTTGCTTTGGCGTTGCGGTCTGCGCGGGCAGGTAAAACATCCGCCCTACCAACAGGTTATGACCCGTCTTAGGACCGAAACGGGGTCTTTGCAGGATCCTGTGCCAACCCTTGGGGATTCCTGCGGCTGGACCTTCCCGCCTAGTTCGAGGAGCCCGCCGGGATGTTCGGCTGGTGGTTCCGCCAGGAGTGTTCGGGCTCAAAACCGAGCAGCCGCCGGGCTTTGTCAATGGACAGCATGGTCTCGTGCTCGCCCAGGGTCTTCGTGACCGTGACGGCGGGGAACACCTCCGCAGCCAGCTCCGCACTGGACCGGCTCATCACCGTATCCGCGTTGGCGATGATGTACGCCTCGAAGCCCGGCTTGGCGTTTTCCAGCGCCCGTGCCACGGCCTGAGCGCCGTCGCGGCCATCGATGTAGCCCCAGAGGTTCCATTTCCGCAGCGTGGCATCGGCGTCGAACGCGGGAAATTTGTCGTAGTCCTCAACGTCCATAACGTTGGAGAACCGGAGCCCGGAGATGCTCAGTTCCGGGTCCCACCGCGTCAGCTCCGCCGCCATCTGCTCCTCGAGGTGCTTCACCAATGAGTAGGTGCTCTCCGGCCGCGCGGGGTACTCCTCGTCAACGGGAATGTAGGGCGGGTCGACGTCGAACGGCAGTCCCAGCACCGTCTCACTGGAGGCGTACACCACCTTCTTGATTCCTGCCCGCCGGGCCGCCTGGAACACGTTGTACGTGGCAAGCATATTGTTCTCGAAAGTGGCCGCGTCCGGGATGATGCCGGGCGCCGGAACAGCACCAAGGTGGACCACTGCGTCGAACCCGCCGTGGCGATCGTCCAGGCCGAGCAGGACATCCACGACCTGGCCATAATTGCGGAGGTCCACCACCACCAGCCCGGGGTTCCGCTCCCCGGCGCGGTCCAGGTTGAGCACGTGGTGCCCGTCGCCGGCCAGCCTGCGCACCACGTGCCGTCCGAGCTTTCCGCTTCCTCCGGTTACTGCCACCCTCATGCGTGTTCTCCTTTGTCGTTCAGAAACCGTTCGACGGCAGCGACCGCAACTTTGGTGATGTCGCGCGGGTCGCCGCTGCCATTGACCGGCACCAGGAGGCCCCGGCCTGCGTAGACGGACACAACTTCATGGGTTTCGCGGTGATAGAGGTCAAGGCGGCGCCGGAACACGTCCACGGTGTCGTCCCTGCGGCCCTCGTCCTTTGCACGCCGCAGCATCCGCTGTTCCAGCTCGGCATCGGGGGCCTGGAGCTCGATTACTGCGCTAATGCGGTGCCCCTGCGAGGCAAGCATGTTGTCGAGTTCGGTCACTTGGGGTGCGGTGCGCGGGTAGCCGTCCAGAAGAAAGCCTGCCTGGACGTCGGCGTCCAGGAGCCGGTCCTTGACCAGGGCGTTGGTCAGGTGGTCCGGCACGAAGTCGCCGTCGTCAAGATACTTTGCGGCTTCCTTGCCCAGTTCCGTGTGGCGGCTGACGTTGCTCCGGAAGATTTCACCGGTGGAAACGGCGGGGATGCCGAAATGCAGGGCCAGGTGTTCTGCTTGCGTCCCTTTGCCGGACCCGGGCGGACCAATGATGAGCAATCTGGTCATGTTCGTGTGCCTCCATAGCGTGGCTGCCGCTGGTTTCCGGGTCCCCCACCGGCAGCGCCGGCGCGTGCCCCATTCTGCCGGTAACGCCTGTTCCAGCGCCAGCCTCGGCGGCCTGCGCGGCGTGGCAGATTGACGTTTTCCGGCCCCGGAGGATGTATATACTTCTGGATATCGGTTTAGCAGCAGGCCGTTGGAAAGTTCGTCGATCCAGCGAGCATTGCCGCCTTCCGCCCGTTGGGTGGACGGAGCATGTTACCTGCTCGTTTTGACCTGAGCGAATGGCACAAAAGAAACCGTGGCCACCGAGTCAACTGCAAAAACCGATACATCCATTACTGAGCACCTGCATGAACTTGTCCTCAACAGCTCCGATGTTGAGGACTTCCTTAACGAACTGGCGCAGGTGTCCGCCCGCAATCTTTCCGGGCCCGGCGACGAGATCCTGTGCGCCATCACCCTGTTGCGGCAGCGCAAGGCCGCCACGGTTGCCAGCAGCAGTCCTGCTGCTGCGGCCGTCGCACGCCTTGAGTACCACTTCAGCCAGACGCCCAGCATGACGGCCTCCTCCAGCCAGGAGCCCGTCCAGGTGCCGGACATCCGTGAGGACGGCCAGTGGCCTGACTACTCCGCGGCGTTGCTGGGCGAGGGCGTCCGCTCCGTCCTGGCACTGCCTTTCCAGCTGGAAGGCGAGACCAAGGCTGCGTTGCTGCTGTACTCGGGGCGGCCCAACCGTTTTGACGCCCGTATGCTCAAATTTGCCGAAGACTTCGTCAGCCAGACCTCACTCGCACTCCGGCTTGCGGTCCGCTTTGCGCATTACAGCGAAACCGCGGCAAACCTGCGGGCCACCCTGGAATCGCGGACTGTGATCGACATGGCCGTGGGCATCATCATGGCCCAGAACAGGTGCAGCCAGCAGGACGCGTTCGAGATCCTGAAGACCGCGTCCAGCACCCGCAATTCAAAGTTGCATGAGGTTGCCACCGCAGTGGTCAACTCCCTGGGGCAGGGCCCCGCACGCACCCATTACGACGGGTAGCAGCCCGGCGTCAGGCCCGGTCGTCGACGGCGGGCGGCCCGTCGTCGTCGGCATGGCTGGCCTGCCTGTCATTGTTACCTGCCCACCCGGAGCGTGGCGGTAGACTGATGCCAACTTTGCCGGGGGGCTCCAATGGAAAAGAAGCGTGTCTGCCTCGTTGTTGAAGACAACGACGATATCCGCGGACTGATCACTACGGTCCTGACGCGCGCAGGATTCGAAGTAAGGGCAGTGGCCACCGGGGCAGAGGGCATCGCTGCAGCAGCAGACCCCGTCGTCGTGCTGGTAACCCTGGACCTCGGCCTTCCGGACATGGACGGACATGTGGTTGCCCGCGCGGTCCGGGCGCTGAGCAAGGCACCGTTGCTGTTCCTCACGGCCAGGTCCGAGAACGACGACGTCCTGGCCGGAATGGCCTCCGGCGCCGCCGCCTACCTCACCAAGCCCTTCCACCCCAAGGAACTCCAGGCCCTGGCAGAGCAGCTTTGCCCTGAGCCTTCTTCACAGGAGCCCCTTTCACAGGCCCCTCACATATCCGGCAAATCCCTCTGCTAGTTTGCCTGCCTAGAAATGGAGCATGACTCCTCAGCAAACCAAACTCCGTAAAGGCGCACGCCTCCGCCGGTCCATCGTCGCGGGGGCGGTGGCTCTCACCCTTTCAGCTGGCGGCGCCACAGCCTGGGCTCTGGACCGTTTCGTTGTCCAGCACGTGGAAATCTCCGACGTCTCCGCTTACGAAGCCAGCCAGGTGGGCACCTCCACGGGCACAGGTACGGCGACGGACACTTCCTCTTCAAGTGCCGTCACCACAGACACCTCCTACGTTTCCGACTCTTCGAACATCAGCATTTCCACGGTAACCACCGGCAGCGGCGACAGCACCGTCACCTACTACGTGGCCGACGTCGTCCTCGACGACGCCACCACCCTCCAGTCAGCCTTCGCCAAAGACAGCTTCGGCGAAAACATCACCGAGACCACGTCCGCCATCGCCGAAGAAAACAACGCGGTTTTCGCGATCAACGGCGACTACTATGGCTTCCGCGACACCGGCATCGTGATCCGCAACGGCGTGGTGTTCCGGGACGAGGGCGCCCGCCAGGGCCTCGCGTTCTACCGCGACGGCACCGTCAGGGTCTACGACGAAACCACCACCACCGCCGAACAGCTTCTGGCCGACGGCGTGTGGAACACCCTCTCCTTCGGCCCCTCCCTGCTGGACAACGGCGAGGTGGCCGACGGCATCGAGGACGTGGAGGTGGACACCAACTTCGGCAACCACTCCATCCAGGGCGAACAGCCGCGCACCGGCGTCGGCATCATCGACGAGAACCACCTGGTGTTTGTGGTGGTGGACGGCCGCAGCCCCGGCTACAGCGCGGGCGTCACCATGACCGGCCTCGCCGAAATCATGCAGGGTCTCGGCGCCACCACCGCCTACAACGTCGACGGCGGCGGCTCCTCCACCATGTACTTCAACGGCGATCTGGTGAACAACCCGCTCGGAGAAAACAAGGAACGCGGCACCTCCGACATCCTCTACATCGCGGAGTAGGACCTGCCATGATCATCCTGATCCCGGCCTACGAGCCGGACCGGAAACTGCCTGCCCTGATCCGCACCATCCGGGACGCCGAACCGTGGGTTCCCATCGTGGTTGTGGACGACGGCAGCGGCCCTCAGTACCGGGAAGTGTTCGACGACGTCAGGGCGCACGGGTGCCACGTCATCAGTTACGGGCACAACCGCGGAAAGGGCTTCGCCCTGAAAACCGGCTTCGGTTTCATCGCGGACAACCTGCCGGGCCACGGCGTGGTCTGCGCCGACAGCGACGGCCAACACCGGCTGTCGGACATCCTCCGGGTGGCCGAAGCCGTGCGACGTAACCGCGCCGAACCAGGGGGCTGGACCACCATGGTCCTGGGCAGCCGGAACTTCACCGGCGATGTCCCCGCGCGAAGCCGGCTGGGCAATACCGCTACCAAGGCCCTCTTCACACTGGCCACCGGCGAGCGCATCCCCGATACCCAAACCGGCCTCCGCGGCTACCCCGCCGCAATGGTCCCCTGGCTAAGGTCGGTCCGCGGCGACCGCTACGAGTATGAGCTGAACCTGCTGCTGGAGGCCAGGCACGCCGGCTACTCCATTGAGTCCGTGGACATCGCCACCGTTTACCTGGACCACAACTCGGGATCCCACTTCCGGCCCCTGGCGGACTCGGCCCGGATCTACGCGCCGCTGCTGAAGTTCCTGGCGTCCTCGTTCACCGCCTTCCTGTTGGACACCATCCTGTTCGTGGTGCTCTCCGTGCTGGTTGATTCGCTGCTCCTGGCAGTGCTGGGTGCCCGCGCCGTGAGCTCGTCCGTGAACTTCCTCGTCAACCGGAACGTGGTCTTCGCGCATGGCCGTGACATACCGGCCGGCGCCACCGGGCTGCGCTACTTCAGCCTGGCGGCCGTGCTGCTGGCTGTGAACTTCGGCCTGATCTGGGCCTTCGAAGCCGCCGGGATTGCCGCCCTGCCGGCCAAGATCATGGCCGAGATCACCCTGCTGGCTGTCAGCTTCGCCGTGCAGCAGCGCTGGCTCTTCGCCGGAAAAGCGGCCAAAGGCGCCTTGAAAACGCGGGATGAACGTTCGGAAAACACTCATATTCGCGCCTAGGTTCCGTCACAGCACCCGCACAGCTTGGGCCCGGAAAGTAAAGACCAGCCCACCGAAAACATCCCGGAGAACCCATGAACTCACTGATCTTCATCCTCGCCGACCTCGCCGCCATCAGCGTCCTGACCTTCGCCCTCTACCTCCGCCGCCACCGCCGCCGCGACCTGGTGGTGTCCTACCTGGGCATGAACGTTGGCGTCCTGGCAGTGGCAACCGCGCTGTCAGGTTCAGCTGCCGGCCTCGGCCTGGGGCTGGGACTCTTCGGCGTCCTGTCCATCATCCGGCTCCGCTCCACCGAGCTGGCCCAGCACGAGGTGGCCTATTACTTCTCAGCCCTCGCACTGGGCCTGATCGCCGGCCTGGGCATCGAGCCGCTTTGGCTGACCGGATCGCTGATGGCCCTGATCCTGCTGGTGATGTTCGTGGGAGACCACCCCCGCGTCCTGCCGGCTCACCGGCACCAGACAGTCATCCTTGACCGTGCCATAGCCGGAGACGGCGAACTCTACGCGAGGCTGGAAGAGGTCCTGCACGGCAGGGTGCACTCGGCCACCGTCCAGGAACTGGACCTGGTCAACGACAAGACCATCGTTGACGTCCGGTACGCCTACTCCCCCGCAGCCTTCCCCGCACCGGCGGTCATCCCTACGATGCCGTCGGCGGCACCCCGGCATGCAGAACCCGCGCCTGTGGAGCGCACGCCTGCCCACGCCGAGGCAGGTGCCGCATGAGCACCACCGGAACAGACGTCACCGGCGCTCTTCGCTTCCTTCCGTCCGTCGGGTTGGACGAGCTCAACAGTGAGGCAGCACTGCAGACCCGCGTGGACCGGAAGTACGTGGTTCCCGCCGGGCTTGCCCGCCAACTCTTGGACACCTTCCATGCAGATGTGCGGGTGCTTGAGATGGACGGTTCCCGCAGCTTCGCCTACGACTCCGTCTACTTCGACACGGCCAACCTGGACAGCTACCTGCTCGCTGCCCGCGGACGCCGCCGGCGCTACAAGATCCGCACCCGAACCTACGTGGACAGTGCTGTGAGCTTCCTTGAAGTGAAAACCGAAGGCGCCCGCGAAGCAACGGTCAAGGAGCGGATTCCGTACCACCTTGACGACAGGGCCCGGCTCACCGCCGAAGGCCTGGAGTATGTCCGGGAGACGCTCACTGCCGCGGTCGGCTCGGTGCCGGCGGACCCGCTGGAACCGGTCCTCGAAACCCGCTACAACCGGACAACGCTGTACCTGCCGGAGTCCGGGAGCCGGGCAACCATCGACACCGACGTGACCTGGCAGCGGCCGGACAACCCCGCCTGGGTGCTGGACGATGCGGTGATCCTGGAGACGAAGTCCGGCTCCACCGCAGGCCCACTCGACCGGCATCTGTGGGCCTACGGCGTCCGGCCCTCCCGGATCTCCAAGTTCGCCACCGGGATGGCCGCGCTCTGCCCGGACCTTCCCGCCAACCGCTGGAACCGGACTCTGGGCCGCAGCCTGTCCCTCCGGCCCGCCGCCTAGCTTTCCTCATTGCAACACACCCCCGCCGAGCTTCCCAAAGGAACCACCATGAAAAACTTCCGCAGCCACCTCTCCGTTGCCGCCCTGGCCGTCACTATCGGCCTTGCCGGCTGCTCGGTAGCGGGCACCGCCGCCACTGGCATCCCGGCCATCAGCGGCACAGGCACCTCATCCGGCACCACTTCTTCCGGCACCGCCCAGGCCGTATCGCTGGATACCCTGGCCGAGGACACGCATTTCGACGACGATGACCTCACTTGGGATGCCGCCTCCGAAGTAGCCGTGACCCTGGCGGACGGCGGCACTGTGGCATCGTCGTCGTCGGACGCCGTAAAGGTCGACGGCGACACCGTCACCATCACTTCCGCCGGCACCTACCGCCTCAGCGGCTCGCTGTCCGACGGGCAGGTAGTGGTGGCCGCCGGTGAGGAGGACGTGGTCCGCATTGTTCTCGACGGCGCGGACCTCACCAGCTCCACCGGCTCCCCGTTCGTGGTGCAGAGCGCCAACGAGGCCATCGTCTACCTCGGAGACGGAACCTCGAACACGCTCAGCGATGCCTCCACCTACGCGGACCAGGGGACGGACGCGCCGAATGCCGCCATGTACTCTATGGCGGATCTGACCATTGCCGGCACCGGGTCGCTGGCTGTGGACGGCAACTTCAACGACGGCATCTCTGCCAAGGACGGCCTGGTTCTCGCAGCGGGCACCGTCACGGTGGACGCTGCGGATGACGGGATCGTGGGCAAGGACTACGCAGTGCTGCTGGACGGGGCCTACCAGGTTTCCGCGGCCGGCGACGGCTTCAAGTCAGACAACGAGGAGGACGAAGGCCGCGGCTGGGTCCTGATCAACGGCGGCACCCTGAACGTCAGCGCGGGCGACGACGGCATCAAAGCCTTCAACACCCTCACCATGGCGGCCGGCACCGCCACCGTGGAGGAATCCGAGGAGGGCCTGGAGGCACAGCACATCATCCTGACCGGCGGTACCGCCACCATCACCGCGAAGGACGACGGTGTGAACGCCTCGGGCGGCGGTGAGATGGCCGTAGGCGACTACACCGTGGAGGTCAGCGGCGGCCTGCTGACCATCAACTCCCAGGGCGACGGCCTGGACTCCAATGGCAATGCCAGCATTTCCGGCGGCACGGTGGTGGTGAACGGCCCCACTAACTCCGGCAACGGAGCGCTGGACGTAAACGGCGAACTGGCCGTGACCGGCGGAACCGTGGCAGCAGCCGGCAGCGCCGGGATGGTGGTCACGCCGGGGACCTCGTCCACGCAATCCGGTGTGCAGGTGACTCTCGGTTCGTCAGTCCCCGCCGGGACCGTGGTCCAGATCGCGGATTCGTCAGGAACGGTGGTGGCAGCGTTCGTTACCAGCAAGGCCACCGCATCGTTGGTGTTCTCCTCCGCGGCCATTACCGAAGGCGAGGAATACACCGTCTACACCGGCGGCACGGCAACCGTCAGCGCAGGCCTCGGCGAAGGCTCACTGGACGGGGCCACAGAGCAGGGCTCGGTCACGGCCGGCGAGTACACCGCCGAGCAGGGCCCGGGCGGCGGTGGCGGACCGCGCTGGTAACCTCAAACGCTCTCCCACCTGATGCGCATTCCCCCCGAACGCTCTCTCACCTAACGCCTATTCAACCCCAGCGCTCCATCACTTCCGGCGACGGCGGACTCCCGCCGTCGCCGGAAGTCTTGGCGTTAAGCCCGGACTACTTGGCGAGGAAACCCAGCAGCGCTTCGTTGACCTCCGCGGCGTGGGTCAACAGCAGGCCGTGCGGGGCACCCTCGATCTCCACGTACTCGGCGCTGGGCAGCGCCTTGGCGAACAGCCGCCCAGTCGAATCGATGGGGAGGATGTTGTCCGCTGTGCCGTGGAGGATCAGTGCAGGGACGTCAATCTTGGGAATGTCCCCACGGAAATCGGTGAGCCAGGTGGGCTGTGCTGCCACGGATGCAGTGGCTCCGGCGCCGGCAGCGGTGTTCCAACTGGCGGTGACAGCCTCCTGGCTAAGGCGGGGCGTACCCAGGAAGGTGTCGCTATTGTAGAAGTTCTTGAAAAACTGCGTGAAGAAGGCGTACCGGTCTGCCGTTACTGCCTCATGAAGTCCGTCGAAGACCTCCTGTGGAACGCCGTCGGGGTTGTCATCGGTTTTCAGCAGGAACGGCTCGAGGGAGCCGAGGAACGCTGCCTTGGCTATCCGGGCGGAGCCATAGGTGCCCAGGTAGCGGGCCACTTCGCCCGTACCCATGGAAAAGCCCACCAGTACCGCGGCGTTCAGGTCGAGGGTGGACACAATGGTGTTGAGATCGGCGGCAAAGGTGTCGTAGTCGTATCCCTCGGTGGTCTTGCTCGATTCGCCAAAGCCCCGGCGGTCATAGGTGATGACGCGGTACCCGGCGCCCAGCAGTGCGGTGGTCTGCTTTTCCCAGGAGGCGCCGTCGAGTGGGTAGCCGTGGATCAGCACGACGGGCTGGCCCGAACCGTGGTCCTCGTAGTAAAGCTCGATGTCAGTGCTGTTTTCGGTTCCAACGGTGATGAAGGCCATCGCGGCGGGTCCTTTCGAGACTGTGGGATCGATGCTGGCGGGACATATGCTGCCCGCGCAATCCCTACTCTAGGGTGGTCCGCCGCGCCGCGCGCTACTGTGACGGCTGGGGAAGTTCGCAGTCGATCTGTGGGTTGGCGCCCATATAATTCAGCGGGCCCGCCGCAATAGTGATGGCTATGGTCCCGGCTTGCGCACAGGTATCAGGCGCCCCGCCGAAGTAGCCGCGCTGCCAGGCGGCCACACCGCCGATGATCAGCCAGATGACAACAAGTGCTCCAAGGATCCGCATGATTTCTCCCTAGGCTGCGGCGGCTGTGGGATCAATTATGCGGCGTCCACCGGGGAAAGTGAGAGAGCGGTTGAAGAACGTGCCCGAAAGGTGATAGAGCGTCCGGGGAAAACGTGCAGAAAGTGAGAGAGCGTGCCGCCTGGGGAAACAGAAATGCACCTCCGGCGCCCGGGTTTGGTTCCCGGGACCGGAGGTGCATTTGGGTGTCCACGTCAGGTGTTACTGAGATCGGGCGGTACCTGACCCGGCCTGTGCTTTGATCTGGATTCCTGGATCAGGCGCTGGCCGGCTTGCCCGGGAGGGCCAGCTTGAAGACCTTCGCCCAGGACGAGCCCACCTGCTTGAGCAGCGGACCGGTGGTGTACTTCAGGCCGTAGCGTTGGCAGATTTCGCGGACCTTCGGAGCAACCTCGGGATACCGGCTGGAGGGCAGGTCCGGGAACAGGTGGTGCTCGATCTGGTGCGACAGGTTGCCGGTCATGATGTGCATGAACTTGGAACCGGAGATGTTGGCGGACCCGATCATCTGGCGGACATACCAGTCACCGCGGGTTTCGCCCTCCACCATTTCCTCAGTGAAGGTGTCGGTGCCTTCGGGGAAGTGGCCGCAGAAGATGACGGCGTGTGCCCAGACGTTCCGGATGGCGTTAGCGGCCAGGGTGCCGTAGAGAGCCTGCTTGCCGGAGCCGGTCAGCATGGCGACGGCGGGCGTGGCGGCATAGTCCTTGGTGAACTGCGTGACCACCTTCTTACCCAGGGCCTTGAGGTCCTTGAGCAGGGCTTCCTTGGACTTCGTGCCTTCCTTGTACTCAGTCAGCTCGAGGTCGTAGACGGCGATGCCCCACTCAAAGATGGGGGCCAGGATGGCGTTGAACAGGGGGTTGGCCAGGTTAATCGGCTTCCACGGCTGGTTCTCGTCCATACGCAGGAGGTTGTATCCGACGTCGTTGTCCTTGCCCACCACGTTGGTCCAGCGGTGGTGCAGGTCGTTGTGGGTGTGCTGCCAGGAGCGCGACGGCGTGACGAAGTCCCACTCCCAGGTGGTGGAGTGGATGTCCGGGTCCCGCATCCAGTCCCACTGTCCGTGGAGGATGTTGTGGCCGAGTTCCATGTTCTCGAGGATCTTGGCCAGGCTCAGCAGGGTGGTGCCCGTAACCCAGGCTGCCTTGTTCTTGCTGACCAGCAGGGCCGCGCGGCCGGAGATCTCCAGGCCGCGCTGGATCTTGATCATGCGGCGGATGTAGGCGGCGTCTTCCGCTCCGCGCTTGGCCAGGACCTCGTCGCGGATGGCATCGAGTTCGCGGCCGAGCTCGGCCACCTGTTCGTCGGTCAGGTGGGCGGCAGCAGGAGGCCGGACGGTCGGACTGCCGGATTCTGCCAGCTTTCCGGGGCGCGTCCTTGACCCTCCGGTGGAACTGCCTTCGGTGGGTGTGGGCTTGCTGGGTGTAATTACAGACATACCGTGATGCTCCTCAGATTTCGAGGTTGACGGGTCCGGCGGCTGCCGAGACACACGTTTGGATCAGTTGGCCGGGTTCGCCATGGATTTCCCCGGTACGAAGGTCGCGGACCTGTCCGGCCCGGAGCGGAGTGAGGCAGCTGTGGCAGATGCCCATGCGGCAGCCGCTGGGCATCAGCACCCCGGCGTCCTCACCCACGTCCAGCAAGGGGGTGTCGCCGTCGGCTTCCACTTCCCGGTCGGACGTTTCGAAGGTGACCAGTCCGCCGTCGTGCCCGACACCACCGGCAAAAGTGGTGTTGAAGCGTTCGATCATCAAGTTGCCGGCGCCGCCGGCCACCGCGATGTCCGAGCCGGGTGCCGCCGTTGTCAGCGCGGCCTGCTTCCACAGCTCCTCGGCGTCGTCCAGGAAACTGTCCGGGCCGCAGGCGTAGGCCGCGCGTTCCTTCCAGTCAGGGCAGATCTCGTCCAGCTGGGCGGTGTTGGTGAGGTCCATACGGCCTTGCTCGCCCGTGAACCAGTGGGCAAGGCGGAAGTTGGGGAACTGGTCGGCCAGTTCGGCAAGTTCTTCGCGGAAGAGGCTGTCGCCGGGGGTGCGGGCCGAGTGGACCAGCACGACGTCGGCATCCGGACGCCGCGGAACAAGGGTGCGGATCATGGACATCACCGGGGTGATGCCGCTGCCGGCCGTCACCATCAGGAGGGGCCGGGGGTGCTCCGGGAGCACAAAGTCGCCCTGCGGGGGCGCCAAAAATAAGACGTCGCCCGGGCGGGTGGTGCGCACCAGCGTGCCCGAGACTGCGCCGACGTCGGTGACCGTGATGGCGGGATCCTTGCCGGCGGGGGCGCTGAGGGAGTATGACCGCCAGTGGCGGACGCCGTCGAGCTCGACGCCGATGCGCGCCCACTGGCCTGCCAGGTGGGAGTGCCAGCCTCGGCCGGGCCGGAAGAAGATCGTTGCGGACTGCGCCGTCTCCTGCACTACCCGGGTGACGACACCACGAAGTTGCCGCGCAGAGTAGACGGGGTTGAACAGCGCAAGGATGTCCTCCGGCGCCAAAGGCGTGGTGAGTACAGAGGCCGCCTGGGCCAGCTGACGTAACCGGATCATGCGATAAAGCCTAAAACGGCGCGGGCCATATTTCTCTCTCTCCGTCATATGACCGTTCCGCAGTCACGCTGTAGTGGGGGCGCTAAGCCCCCAAGCCGCACTTCAAGAGTAACGGCTGCAGCCTGCAGAAGGTTCCCCACATTTCAGTAAGCATGCTTATTATACTGCTTTCCGGAGCGGCAGGGGACATGTTTACGCCTGCGCCGGCTTCGTTACGTGGAGGCTTGACTGGGTCAGGACCGGGCGGGGCTCCAGCCCAGTGCAGGCGCGATGTAGCGGGCAATGTTTCCCAGGAGCTTGGCATTGAATTCGACGCCGAGCTGGTTGGGTACGGTGAGCAACAGGGTGTCTGCCGCCTGTACCGCCGTGTCCGCAGCGAGCTCCTCGGCCAGGACATCCGGTGCGCCCACATAGCTCTTTCCGAACCGGGCGGTCAGTCCATCAATGACGCCCACCTGGTCCCGGCCGTCCCGCAGGGCACTGCCGGCAAAGTAGCGGCTGTCTTCGCCATCCACGATGGGAAGGACGCTGCGGCTGACCGAAACACGGGGCATGTGACTGTGCCCTTCGGCTGACCAGGCGTCCCTGAACAACCGGATCTGCTCCGCCTGGAGTTCATGGAAGGGCACGCCGGTGTCCTCGGTCAGGAGGGTGGAGCTCATCAGGTTCATGCCCAGCTCCGCAGCCCAGACGGCTGTCTTCCTGCTCCCGGCCCCCCACCAGATACGCTCGGCCAGGCCTGGTGACTGCGGCTGGACGGGCAGCAGTCCCGTGGCACCGCCGGCGTAGCGGGGATCTGCGTCCGCCACTCCGGCACCGCTGATGGCCTTCCGGAAAACGGCTGTGTGCCGGCGCGCCATATCGGCGTCAGTTTCCCCCGGCTGCGGGCGGTGGCCGAACACCGCGGCCCCGTCCCGCACCGGTTCGGGTGAACCGCGGCTGATTCCGAGCTGGAGCCTGCCGCCGCTGATCAGGTCGGCCGCTGCGGCGTCCTCTGCCATATACAAGGGGTTCTCGTAGCGCATGTCGATCACGCCGGTGCCGATTTCGATCCGGCTTGTCCGCGCGCCGATGGCCGACAGCAGGGGAAAGGGCGAGGCCTGCTGCCGGGCGAAGTGGTGGACGCGGAAGAATGCCCCGTTGACCCCCAGTTCCTCGGCAGCGACTGCGAGGTCGATGGCCTGGAGGAGGGCATCGCCGGCAGTCCGCGTGCGGGACCCCGGCCCCGGGCCCCAGTGGCCGAATGATAGGAATCCGATGCGCTCCATACCTTGCCCTCACCTTGCCGGCACCCGGGGCATTTCCCGCCGCCATGTCACGCACCCGCTTTTCGGGCCATTTGCTTACCGTTAAGGCAGTCTAATCGGGCGCCTGCTGCCCGCACGCTAATCGGGTGCCTACTGCCCGCACGCCGTCCCCTTGCCGGCCAGCACCCGCAGGCAGCCCGGAAAAGGGGCCATGGCTAAACTGGCACCGTGACCAACAGCGAGCAGCCCGCCAGCGCCGATACGCCGTCGCGCGGGAAACTCGCCGAACGGCTGCTGCCCGGAGGGGAGGAACCGGACCCGCGCTTTACGCTCGCGAACGAACGCACCTTCCTCGCCTGGATCCGTACGTCCCTGGCGCTTCTGGCCGGGGGTATCGCCATCGAGGCCTTCACCGCGGACCTTTTCCTGGAGCCCGTCCGGAAGGGCCTGGCCGTGGTGCTGCTCCTGCTGGGCATGCTCCTGAGCGCCGGATCTGCGGTGCGGTGGCTGCGCGTGGAACGAAGCATGCGCAACAAGGCGCCGCTGCCGCTTCCGCTTATTGTCCCGCTGCTTGCCGGCGCTGGGGCGCTGGCGGCCGCCGTCGTGCTGATTTTTATCCTCGGGCGGTGAACCGGTGCTGCCTGCCCACCACGCCGGCGGTCACGGGGATCCGGGCCTCCAGCCGGAGCGGACTGCACTGGCCTGGGGCCGGACAATGATGGCCCTGCTGACGGTCAGCGCGATCTTCCTGCGCTGGCTCCCGGTCCATGGGCTGCCTATCCTGCTGCTGTTCGCCGTCTCCGCCGCGGCAGCCGCTGCGATCTACTTCACGCAGCGCCGCCGCTACAGCGCCAGCTCCCGCGGCATCGCCAGGGAAAATGTCGACGCCGACATCACCGCAGTGCTGTGGACGGCTTGCGCGGGGGTCGCGTTGGGCGGCCTCGGCATCGGCGTGGTCCTTGCCGCGTAAGCGTGCCCTAGAACATCGGCAGGACAAACCCCGCCAAAAGAGCGACCGCGCCGATCCCGGTGAGGCAGCGTCCCAGCACGGCTGCTGTCCTTCCAGCTTCTTCCGGAGCCGCGGTCTGCCACTGGGTGGGCCGCTTGGGGTGGTAGTAGATGGGGAGCGTATCCCCTACAGCCAGGTCCTTGATGTCGTGCGGTGACATGGGCGCATGGTGCACCTGGTACTTCCGGTCGAACCAGCGGAAACCTACCCCGGTATTGTCCGAATACACCACCGCTTCGGCCACCGCCCACGGGTGCACAAAGCGGCGCAGGAAGCCTGTGTAAAAAAGCAATCCCAGCCCGGCGGGCAGGCACAACCAAGTCAGCATTTCCAGGATTGGACCTGCCATATCAAGCACAGTGGGCATGATTCTGATGGTACAGGCGTACGGTGAGGGAAACGTTTCCGGCGGAAGGGCTGGACATGAACGACCCCGATCTTTCAGCCCGAATCCAGGCCCTGGCGGAATAGGAACACACACTCCGCGGGGACTCCGGGGCAGGGGGATACAAGCGGCAGCCCCCTACCCCTCGTCATCGAACGGGGTTCAGCCGATCGGTTCCGGCATCTGCTCCACCACGTACTGGGCGTCCACGGACAGCCCGGTGACGGGATCGGCCATCTCCACCTTCCAGCTGCGGGCGAACTGGTTCACGCCGCCAGTCATGGCTACGGTTCCGGAAATCAGCACAGTGCCGGGCTCGTTCAGCCCCCGCTCCGCCAGAACGTCCAGCCAGTAGTCCGGGGTCAGCAAGGCCTCCAGCGAGCTGTCCTGGATGAGGGTGTCAGGGGTCTCCCCTTCCCCAACCCAGCCCTTCAGTGTGATCCTGTCCAAGTGGTCACGGACATCGTCAAGCCGCCACGCCTTCCGGCCCAGGACATCCGGACTCGCGTTCTTGCTCCACGCCACGCCATGGACTTCCAGCTCCCGGTCCGTATGGTCGCAGGCAACTGTCAGCAGTACGCCGTCGTCCGTGATCACCAGCGCCCACTCCGCCTCCCCGGACGTCCGCCCATGCTGCACGCGCACTTCGGACACCTGCTGCGCCAGGTAGGGCGACACCGGATAGAGGGCCGGGGTGGTGGTGGGGCCGGGAACGCCCAGTTCCGCCAGTTCGGCAATGTGCGCCAGGACTTCATCCTGCTCGCGACCCGCGTATCCGGCATTGAGGAGGTGCTTGACCTGCACGTCCTTGGTGCTTCCATCGGGAAGTTCAAAACTGAGTACCGCCATGGTGGATCCGTCCTTTTCGCGTGCTGCGGGAAAAAAATTAACAAACCGGAAACCGGAAAGGGTCGCCAATGTACATCCAGTATGCGTAATGTATACATTATACGCCAGCGTGACAGGCGTCACTATTAGGAAAATACCGTGGAGGACACCATGAGCAACTCTCCCGTTCCAACTCCGGGCGCAGCGCCGCACCCGCACGCGCCGATCCATCCCAAGGGCCTCTACAAAGCCTTTGCCGCCAGCCTCACCGGCACCGCCCTTGAGTGGTACGACTTTGCCGTCTACTCGGCGGCTGCCGCCGTTGTATTTCCCCTCGTTTTCTTTCCTGCTTCCGACCCCCTGACGGGCACCATCCTCGCGTTTTCCACCTACGCTGTGGGCTACGTGTCCCGGCCGGTGGGCGGCATTATCTTCGGACGCCTGGGTGACCGGATCGGACGCAAGAAAGTGCTCGTGACCACCCTGATGATTATCGGTGTGGCCACGGTGCTGATCGGCGTCCTGCCGGGCTACGACAGCATCGGCATTACGGCGCCCATCATCCTGGTGCTGCTGCGGTTCGCGCAGGGTGTAGGCGTTGGCGGCGAATGGGG
The DNA here is from genome assembly GCF_042879835.1 of Pseudarthrobacter sp. NPDC058329. NCBI lineage: Bacteria > Bacillati > Actinomycetota > Actinomycetes > Micrococcales > Micrococcaceae > Pseudarthrobacter > Pseudarthrobacter sp. NPDC058329. The sequence goes on along the minus strand of NZ_JBHVZR010000008.1, from coordinate 53,888 downwards.
CGGCGCAGTCCTTCTCTCCAGCGAATACGGCGATCCGCACCGTCGCGGCTTCTGGGCCTCTGCCGCACAGGTAGGTCCGCCTGCCGGCAACCTCCTGGCCAACGGCGCGCTGGCCCTCCTGACCGTGATGCTGACCGAGGAGCAGTTCCTCAGCTTCGGCTGGCGGATCGCGTTCCTGGTATCGGCACTGCTGGTTGCGTTCGGCCTCTGGATCCGGCTCAGACTTGAGGACACCCCTGTCTTCAAGGCCATCGCCGCCCACGGTGAGCAGCCGCACGCCCCCATCCGCGAGGTTTTCGCCCACGAACTGCGTCCGTTGATCGCGGCCATTCTTTGCCGCGTAGGGCCGGACGTCCTGTACGCGCTGTTCACGGTTTTCACCCTGACCTACGGCATCCAGGCCCTTGGTTACGACCGCAACCAGGTCCTTACCGCCGTCCTGGTCGGTTCTGCGTTCCAGCTGTTTATGATCCCGCTGGCCGGCGCTGTTTCGGATCGCTTTAACCGCCGCCTGGTGTACGGGGTGGGCGCGGTGGTAGGCGCCGTCTGGACGTTCATTTTCTTCGGCATCCTCGGAGGCAACAACCAGCCGATGCTGATCATCGGCATCGTCCTGGGGCTTGCGGCGCACTCCTTTATGTATGGACCGCAAGCGGCCTTTATTGTGGAGCAGTTCTCCCCGCGGCTCCGCTCCACGGGAAGTTCCCTCGCCTACACTTTTGCCGGAGTGATCGGCGGTGCCATCGCGCCGCTGATGTTCACCGTTCTGCTTTCACAGTTTGGCACGTGGGTGCCGGTGGCCATTTATGTAGCCATCGCGTCGGCCGTCACGCTCATTGGCCTCGCCATGGGCCGCGATAACAACACGGTGGAGGACCAGGACTACCGGTTGCTGCTGGAAGGTGCCGGACAGGCAAGCCCCGCCTCCGGCGTCGGCGAATCCCGCTAACCCGCCGGGGAGTCGAGTCCACGTGACGCTTTCAGGAGGCATCCAGCCCGGCCTCACGTGGACTCAACATCCCTCAGGTCCGGAGCAGGAGGTCCCGGGTCACGGCCAGGTGGTGGTCGATCGCCTTCTGGGCCTGGGTTTCATCACCGGATACCAGGGCGTCGAGGATGCCCTGGTGTTCGGCGCACACGGCCTGCCTGCGGTCGCCGGTCCTGAACAAGGCGGACACTCCCACCAGGATCTGGCGGACGTGGAGCTTGCTGTAGGTACGGGAGATGAGCTCATTTCCGGCCGCGTCAATGAGCTGCTGGTGGAAGAGGGTGTCCAGGCGGATGAACTCGCGGGCGCCCTCAGCCTCCCCGGTATCCGGGATCCGGGCCTGCAGGTCCAGGGTTTCCTGCATCAGTGCAGCCGGGACGCGCCTTTCGGCGATCACCAGCCGTGCCGCATGGCTTTCCAGGACGCCGCGGAGTTCCATAAGTTCAGAGATTTCCCTGCCGGTGACGGGCGGGACATAGGCCCCGCGCTGCGGGATGAGTTCCACCAGCCCGTCCGAGACGAGGAGCAGCAGCGCTTCGCGGACCGGGGTGCGCGATACGCCAATTTCGGCCGCGAGTTCCTGTTCATTGAGGAAGCGGCCCTGCAGCTCGGGGTCGATCAGGACATTTTCGCGCAGGTGGGCATACGCCTTTTCCCGTCCGGACGCTGCCGTCCCTGCTGTTTTTCCCATACATTATGTATACAACAGATTGGAGCCACCAATGCGTCTAGCAGTCGCCCAAATCATCAGCAGCGAGGACCTCGCCGCCAACCTGGAGCTCATCCGGGACAACGCCACCCAGGCCAAGGCGGCCGGTGCGGAGCTGGTGGTGTTCCCCGAGGCCGCCATGCGCGCGTTCGGCCATTCGCTGAGGGGCATCGCCGAACCGCTGGACGGCCCGTGGGCTGAAAAAGTCCGCGCCCTTGCCAGCGAACTGGACATTGTGATCGTGGCCGGGATGTTCACCCCCGGGAAGGACGGCCGGGTGCGCAACACCCTCCTGGTTACCGGCCCGGGCGTGGACACCTCCTATGACAAGGTGCATCTTTTTGATGCCTTCGGCTTTGCCGAATCCGAGACAGTGGACGCTGGAACCAACCCGGTGACCTTCGAAGTTAGCGGCACCGTGTTCGGCCTGGCCACCTGTTATGACGTCCGTTTTCCCGCCCTGTTCACCGCCAACGCCCGCGCAGGCGCGCAGGTCAACATTGTCTGCGCCTCCTGGGGCGCCGGCGTTGGCAAAGCCGAGCAGTGGGACCTCCTGGTGCGGGCGCGCGCACTGGACAGCACCACCTTCGTGGTGGCCTGTGGCCAGGGCGATCCCGAAACCATCGGAGCCGGCCCTGCCGGAACCGCCCCCACGGGTATCGGCCACAGTGCCGTCATCACCCCCCTGGGCTCAGCGATAGCCGCGCTGGGCGGAAAACCGGAACTTGCCGTCGTCGACATCGATCCCTCGGTGGTGGACGAGGTGCGCGCCAAACTTCCCGTCCTGGCCAACGCCCGGCAGTTCTAACACCTCGGAGGGGCTGCTGCCCCACTGAGTCCCCCCCGGTTTGGGCAGCGTCCCACGACGGCGCGCCGTCGTCGTATCTCAGGCTGGGAAATCCCAGCCCCCTCGCGTGAGCTCTTCCCGTTGCTGGATAGCGGCCGTTTACACGGCTGAAACAATTTCGACACGGGCACTTCACAGAACCGCGATTTCTGTAACCTCAGCGCAACTTTCACGGCCAATTCCCGAAATACGGAACCCGAAAGATGGACCCGGGGGAATGCGGGGGCCGGCAGGGCGCCCCGCTTCGAGGCGCAACGCGAAGGGACCCGCAGGTGGAAATCACTGCCCAACATGTCTGGCTGATGATTTCAGCCGCGATGGTACTGCTGATGACTCCGGGGCTGGGCCTCTTTTATGGCGGCATGACACGCGCCAAAGCCGCCCTGAACATGATCATGATGAGCTTCATCTCCGCCGGGATCGTTGGGGTGGTCTGGGTTCTGTGGGGCTACTCCATGACAACAGGCGACGGCGTGCTGGGCATCTTCGGCAACCCGTTCGCTAATTTTGGCCTGCAGAACCTGATGGGCTCCCCGGACCTGATCAAGGCGGGATACAGCGCAACCTTTGCGATCATCACGGTGGCGCTGATCAGCGGCGCCATAGCGGACCGCGCCAGGTTCGGCGCCTGGGCCCTGTTCGTGCCGATCTGGATCACCGCGGTCTACTGCCCGCTCGCCTACATGATCTGGGGCGGCGGCCTGATGAGCGCCGACGGGGCCATCACCGCCGCTTTCGGTCAGGTTATCGACTTCGCCGGCGGGGCCGTGGTGGAGATCAGCTCCGGCACAGCCGCACTGGTACTGGCCCTGATCGTGGGCCAGCGCCACGGCTTCGCCAAGGACCCCAACCACCGGCCGCACAACGTGCCGTTCATTATGCTCGGTGCCGCCATCCTGTGGTTCGGGTGGTTTGGCTTCAACGGCGGAGCGGCGATCACAGCGGAACAGGCCGGCCTGATTTGGGTCAACACCCTGGTAACGCCGGCAGCGGCGATGCTCAGCTGGCTGGTGGCCGAAAAAATCCGCCACGGCCACCCCACCTCGCTCGGCGCAGCGTCCGGCGTGGTAGCCGGGCTCGTTGCCATCACTCCGTCCTGCGCCAACATCAGCCCAGTGGCCGCCATCGGCCTGGGCTTGGTGGCCGGAGCAGCCTGCGCCATTTTCGTGGACCTGAAGTACCGGTTCGGGCTGGATGATTCCCTCGATGTGGTGGGGGTCCACCTGGGTGCGGGACTGATCGGCACCCTTTCACTGGGCTTCATCGCCCTCCCGGTGGATGGACAGGGCGGCGGACTGTTCTATGGCGGCGGTTTCCAACAGCTGGTGGCGCAGACCGTGGCTGTGGTGATCACGGTGCTGCTGTCCGGCGTCGGAACCCTGGTGATTGGCCGTACCATCAACAAGACCATCGGGTTCCGCGTCAGCCGCGAGGCTGAGACCGCCGGCGTTGACCTGTCAGAGCATGCCGAGAGCGCCTACGCCTTCGGGGAAATGGGTGCAGGTTTTAACCCGGTGCGCCACGCAGTCCCGCCTCTTCCAGTCGCTTCGCCCTCCCCCGGGATTCAAAACCCCGCCGGGCAGCGGACCAAGGAAGACTCCTTCGCCTGAACCGCCTGTGCAGTCCGCGCCGCCCGGCCCCCTGGGGCGCTCCCCCGTCCGGCCCACTGACCGCTCCGCCCCTTGGCGATTCCAGTCAGCAGGTCAGTCAGCCAGGATCTTGTAGAGGGCGCGGCGGGTTTCGTCCAGCTTCTCGATGGCTGCTGCCCGCTGCTCCTCGGTGACTCCCGTCCGGAACTGGTGGATAACACCCATCAGCTTGCCGATGCTCTGGTGGAAGTCCTTGTCCGGGCTGTCAGGCCCGGCGTCCCAGGCATCGGCCAATTCTTCGGCGTGCTCTGCCACCCACGCCCTTCCGGCGTCAGTAAGCGTGAACTCGGTTCCACGGCCTTCGCTGAGCGCCGTGATCAGTTCCTCGTCCACCAGTTGCTGCAACGTGGGATAGATAGATCCCGGGCTCGGCCGCCAAGCTCCACTGGTCTTTTCGGCTATCGCCTTAATCAGTCCGTAACCATTGGACGGCGCTTCAGCCAGGAGCGAGAGGATGGCGGAGCGGACGTCACCCCTGCTTGCCCTGCGCGGGCCGCGCCCAAAACCGGGGCCGAAGCCCGGCCCGAATCCTGGTCCAAAACCAGGCCCGAAGCCGCCTCCGCGGTGTCCGTGCGGTCCCCGCCGGCCGCGGCCGCGCTCGAACCTGCCCCTGCCGGAGTGCGATCCGGAACTGTCGTCATAAAAAATGCCCTTCATCGTGGCATCGTCCTTTCGTTTTCTTAGTCGTCGCCGTAGCTCAGCGATAGTTAACGATATGTCGTTAACTATCGCTGGTCAAGGAAAAGAATTCATCAAATCATGACCTTCCGCCCTCTGGATTGCCCTGCTGGCGCGACGTAATCTTGTGGCACTCTTCAAGCTCGAGGGCTGAAACATGGCGAAGGAAAAGAAGCGCAGGCGCGGCAGCGGTTCTCCGCTGGGACGGTTCCTGGCATTCCTCGCAGCGAGCGTTATGTGCGGAGTACTGGCCGCCAGCCTGGTTGTGCCGTCTGTTGCCGCCGCTGGGTATGGTGTCAGCACTTCCATTGACTTTTTCGAAAGCCTGCCGGAGGAGCTGACCGTCCAGCCGCCGTCGCAATCCACCAAGGTCCTCACCGCCGATGGCAAGCCAATCGCGACGTTCTATGCCGAGAACCGCGTCCGGATACCGCTGGACCAGATGTCCCCGTACATCAAGGACGCCGTCATCGCCATCGAGGACAGCCGGTTCTATGAACATGCCGGCCTCGATCCGCAAGGCATCCTCCGCGCGGTGGTGGCGAACCTGACAAAGGGCGACCAGCAGGGGGCGTCCACCATTACACAGCAGTACGTCACCAACGTGCTCAATGAGGCAAAGCTGTCCCAGGAACGGCCTGATGAGGTGGTCCTGAGCGGGCAGAAGGACATCGCTGACAAGCTGCGGGAAATGAAACTCGCTGTTGCACTGGAAAAGAAGTTCAGCAAGGACCAGATCCTGGAGGGCTACCTGAACATCGTGTTCTTCAACAGCGACGCCTACGGCGTGGAAGCTGCAGCGCAATACTTCTTCAGCACCAGCGCGAAAGACCTGAACCTTCCCCAGGCCGCACTGCTGGCTGGCCTGGTGAACAGTCCCACGTTCTATAACCCCGCCCTCAACCCGGATAAGTCGGTTGTCCGCCGTGACCAGGTGCTTGGCGAGATGCTGCAGCAGGAGAAGATCACCCAGGCTGAACACGACGAGGCCGTTGCCAGCCCCATCGAGCTGAAGATCAGCCCCGAACGGCAGGGCTGTGCCAACGCCACCATGGCGCCGTACTTCTGCGATTACATCTCGCACCTCATACTCAACAATCCCGCGTACGGGCCCACGCTCAAGGAACGGGAGAGGAAGCTCTACCGGGGTGGCCTCACCATCACCACCACGTTGGACAGCAGGCTCCAGGGCGCAGCGCAGTCACAGGTGGATGGTACGGCAGGGGCCAATCCGGACAGGTGGGCAGCCACCCTGGTGACCGTCCAGCCCGGAACCGGCAAGATCCTGGCGATGGCCCAGAACACCGTCTTTCTGCCCGAGCCGGGGAAGTTCGACACCCACCTGAACTTCAACGTGGATGCCAGGGACCCCCAGGGCAATGACCTGAACGGGGCAGGCGGCTTCCAGACCGGGTCTACCATGAAGCCGTTTACGTTCGCGCAATGGCTGAATGAGGGCAAGCCGCTGAACGCGGAGGTGGACGCTTCAAAGCGCGTCTACCCGCTGGGGTTCCCCTGGCGGGACAGCTGCGGAAAGGTTCTCGGCGCCTACAGCACGGCCCAGAACAACCCGGAGCTGGGCGCGGCCGATGACCTGCAGAACGCCGAAGAGGGCTTCTACCGGAAGATGCCCATCGATTACGGCCTCTACAACTCCATCAACACTGCCACCTTCGCTTCGGCTGCACAGCTGGACTTCTGTGGCATCCAGAAGATGGTAGACGCCGTGGGCCTGCATAACGGCCACGACGGTTCCCCCATCAACATGCACCAACTGGGCAACCTCCTGGGCGCCACCAATGTGGCACCGCTGCATATGGCGAACGCCTTCGCCACCTTCGCCAATGACGGAAAGTACTGCACACCCATCGCACTGCTGGAGGTTACTGACGCCGCCGGCGGGAAGCTTCCGGCCCAGGCAAGCGAGTGTCGGGACGCCGTGAAGCCGGACGTGGCCCGTGGCGTCAACTCCGTGCTGCAGGACGTGATGAAGAAGGGATCAGGCGTCTGGATCAATCCAAAGGTCCAGGACAAGGTTCCGGTGGCAGCAAAGACCGGCACCTCGAACAACAACGGAGCCACATGGGTAGCCGGCTACACCACCGGGCTGGCCACCGCCTCCTTCTTCGGGGACGCGCTGGAGGGCCAGAAGCGTTCCGGCCAGAACGTCACGATTAACGGGACCTTCTACCCCCGCCTGGACGGTTACATGATCGCCGGGCCGCAGTGGGCCAATTACATGGTGAACGTGGCTCCGCTCTATCCGGCGGCGCCGTTCCCCGGGCCGCCGCCATCCATGTCAAGCCCCAACCCGCCGCCCACTCCCAAGCGGTAGCCTCTCCGCCGGAGTGGGGAAACCGGGGTGGCCCACGCTCTGTGGAGACGGGGAAATCCTCCCTCAACTCCCCGGATTCTGGCAGGATTGGCCCGGTGAAAAGCCTCGAAACCGAACGGTTGATTCTCCGCCAGTGGCAGCCGGAGGACGCAGACTTTGTGCTGGACCTCTACTCCCGCTGGGAGGTACAACGCTTCATCGGAAACCACCCACAGATAATGAGGGACCGGGCCGAGGCTGAGGAGCGCGTCCGAACCTGGCGGAACATCCACCAGCAGCCCCTGGCCCACCCCAGCCACGCCATCTGGGCCGTTCAGCTGAAAGCCGGGGCACCACTCGTCGGGACGCTGCTTTTGAAGTCCATCCCGGCGTCGGGCGGGACTCTGCCGCTTCAGCCCTCGGGCGATACGGAAATTGGCTGGCATTTCCACCCCGACCACTGGGGAAACGGCTACGCAACAGAGGCGGCGGCCGCTGGCCTCGGCTACGCGCTGGACAGCGGGCTGGACAAGGTCGTGGCAGTCACGGCGCCGGCCAACACAGCCTCACAAAGGGTGTGCCTGCGCATCGGCATGACCCACCGCGGACAGACCGAGAGGTACTACAACGCCACCTGCGAGCTCTTCGAGGCAAGAGCACCACACTAGCCCGTCCCCTTCCACAGCCGCCGCCACCATGGGCGGGGCAGTTCCGGCTCGGGCGCGGCCTGGGCAACCTGGGAAGCGGCACGGCGTCCGCGCCACCGCCCCACTTCCTCCTCCACGTCGCGGGTCTTGGTGATAACCGGCGGGCCGCCCTGGAGCTGGCGCCGTGCGTCGATGACCCTTCGGTTGAAGTCCTGCAGAATGTCACGGACCTGCTGCTCTGTGTACTGCGCGTCGAGCTTGGCGTCCAGTTCTGCGTCCTCGGTGCGGAGCAGGATGGCCGCCGGGCCCAGGCCGCTGATGTTTTCCCGCTGGATGAGGCCCTTGACCCACCAGTCGGGGTCGTATGACTCCCCCAGTCCCGGAATCGGTTTGCCGGCGTACTTGAGGTTGTCGAACTTCCCGTGCGCCATGGCATCCCGGACCAGATATTCGGCCCGCGCGGCATCGCCCACCTTCCGGCGCTTTTCCCGCTCCTGCGAGTCGAGGGCGTCGAGCGCGGCTTCCTCCTCGGCGCTGATCCCGGCTCCCCGGTAGGACCGGACTTCGGCGGCACGCTCCAGCCGCTTCCGGAAGTCCTCCGCACCGCTGCCCATCCCTGCCACCGCCTTACCTCTGGTTAGTTAGTGCCTTCCCGAGTTTAAGCTGGCATGTAGCGGCGATCGTAGAGGGGAAGTCCATGGATGCCAGCGGCGCGGCGGAGCCCACGCAAACTTTCGGGCGGTGAAGTCCTGGCCACCGCAACCAGCCCGCTGCTGGTTTTTCCCGCCGGGGCGCCCCAGGACGGGGAACCAAAGGAATAGCGGACGACGGCGGGAGGTCCCGTCGTCGTCCGCTTCCTTCCGTCGCTGGGCGGGTTAGCTGCTCAGGCGTTGGCGTGTTCGGCAAGGATGGCGTCGATCTGGCCGACGGCCTCCTTCATGCCTTCCTCCATGCCCATCTGGACCATCTGCTCCATCTGATCTTCCGATTCGAAGGTGGAGACGATGGTCATCCTGGTGCGGCCGCCGGACTCCTCAAGCGCGACCGTGGCGTGCGTGATGCCCAGGGTATCGACGGGCTCCCCGTTTTCGTCAGCAAAACCGTCATCGAACTCCAGCTTGTTGGGCGCCTGGATGGTGGTGAAGCGCCACCAGCCCCCGGCTTTTTCACCCTCGGGCCCGGTCATGTAGTAACCGGCTTTTCCGCCGGGCTGGAATTCGAACCGGTCAAAAGTGGCGGGCCAGGTGGGCGGTCCCCACCAGCGCTCCAGCTGGCGCGGGTCTTCCCAAAGCTGCCAGACACGTTCGACGCCGGCGTCGAACTCGGCCACGAGGGTGAAGCTCAGCGCCTCAAGATTCTTGGTGGAACTGATAACCGACATTGCAGAACCCTTCCTTATCCTTCAGCCAGAATGTCAGCGATCCGGCCGACGCGCTGCCGCCAGATCGCCTCGTACTCATCGAGCAGCCGCCGGGCTTTCTGCAGCCCTTCATGATTACCCCGCACGATCTGCTCCCTTCCGCGCTTTTCCTTGGTGACCAGGGATGCGCGCTCCAATACCGCAACATGCTTCTGGACTGCGGCGAAACTCATGGCGTAAAGGCCCGCGAGGCCGGAGACGGTGTATTCGCCCACCGTGACACGCCGGACAATGTCCCGGCGGGTGGAATCAGCGAACGCCTGGAAAAGGCGGTCAAGTTCGGTTTCGCGGAGCTGATCTACAACCATTTGGTTGTACGATAGTCCTGGCTGGGCCCAGTGTCAATGCTTCGACCACCCGCTTGTGCCACCGGGGAGGGCCCTCCCCCGCAAGGTATCTTTTAGCCCATGGGCATTTTCCTGGCCGGCGCCGGACCGGCCTACGAATCCTTTCCTGATGTGTTCAAACGCTTTGTACAGGACATCCCCCGGGAGTGCGGCGAATCCCGGCCCGTCCGGATCGCCGTCGTGGTGCACCACCGCGGCGGGACTCCGGGGATCGTGCTGCAGGATTACGCCGGGCCGATTCAGTCCCTGGCCTCCTGCGAGGTGGTCCCGGTCCTGCTGGGTGCCGGCGGGCCGGCGGATCCTGCGGTTTTCGACGGCATCGACGCCGTGGTGGTGGGCGGCGGACTGACGCCGGCATACCTCGCAGGGCTGGAAGGTTGCGCGGCTGCCATTGCGGCGAAGGTGTCCGACGGCCTGCCCTACCTTGGGTTTTCCGCCGGCGCCATGATTGCTCCCGAAAGGGGCATCATAGGCGGCTACCGGATTGCGGGCGTCGAGGTGTGCGGTGAGGAGTGTTCAGAGGACCTTGATGCCGTAGACGTCCGTGCGGGGCTGGGGCTGGTCCCCTTCGCCGTGGACGTCCATGCCGCCCAGGCCGGCACCCTCAGCAGGGCCGTAGGGGCCGTGGCAGCGGGACTCGTGGCCAGGGCCGTCGCCGTCGATGAGGACACGGCAATAATCCTGAACGACGACGGCCACGGGGACTTCGAGGTGATCGGCAGCGGCCACTGCTGGGATATCCGCTGGACCGGGGCGGGCTGCAGCGTTTCCGTCCGTTCGAGCGGACAGTAAACCAACGCCGTTTGACTGCCCGGGCCGGCTTACGAGTCGAAGTGGGTGCTGATGCTGGTGCCGGACAGCTGTTCGATCAATTCTGTGGCGACGTCACGCAGTTTGCGGTTGCGGTTGCTTGAGACCTTGGTGAGAATTTCCATCGCTTCTGCCTGCGAGCACCTGTTCTGGGCCATGATCACACCGCATGCAAGGTTGATGGCGGTGCGGCTTTCCATCGCCGCCTCCAAATCGTCCGCCCGGTCCTGCGCCGCGTTGATCCGTACGGACAGGTGGAGCGTGTTGTGTGCGGCGGCAGCAAAGCCAAGCGCCTTGTCATAGACGTTGGGGGTGAACACGTTGGCCTTTGACGCGAAGAAGTTCAGCGCAGCGCTGGCTCCGTTGCCGATTTCCAGGGGCACTCCCAGCGAGCTGTTGACGCCCGCCTCCACGAACTTCCGGCCGAGCACGGGCCACCGCGGATCCGAGGCGACGTCGTCGATGATCACCGGGGCCATGTCCCGCAGCGCCTTGATGCAGGGGCCGTCGCCCACGGCCTGCTCCAGCTTGTCCAGTTCGACGGCGCGTGCGCTGCTGCCGGCGGCTGTTGAGGGCTTGCGCCGCACCTTGACGGTGACTGCGCATTCGATCTGGTCGCCGGCCGCCTCGGAGACCGCGGCGGCAGCGAGCCTGGAGAGCCCGGAGAGGAACTCAGCTGCATCTTCCGTGCCCACAAGAATGCTCTGAAGCTGCTCGACAGGTTCGCCCTCTGGTGAATTCCACATGGGCCTATCCTATGTCCCACCCACAAAAGCGCGAGGAAGTTAATGCACATATGGACGGGTAGTGCAGCACTCCTGTTGGAGGGCCCGGGAAGCTATTCGTCGAAGTGGGTGCGCAACTCCGGGTCCGGTGAAATGGATTGGATAACACCTGCCGCCACGTCCCTCAGCTTGATGTTGCGGCTGTTTGACGCCTTCCTCAGGATGGTCATGGCTGTGGCCTGCCCGCAGCGGTTTTGAGCCATGATGACCCCGACGGCAATGTCGATGGCCGTCCTGGACTTCATTGCGGCCTCCAAATCCTCCTTCGCGTCCCTCAGCTGGGTCAGGCGGAGCTCCAGCCGGAGCGTTTTGGCGGACTGTTCACCGAAGAGTTCAGCGCGGGCGATGTCCTCAACAGAAAAACCGAGCACGGCCGAGGAATAGATGTTCAGGGCTGCGGAGGAATCCCCTTCGAGTTCCAGCGGAACGCACAAAAGTGAGCGGACGCCATGGACTGCAACGGCCCGGGCATATTCCGGCCAACGGCGTTCGCTGGCCACATCGCCCACATATACGGTTTCGCCGGTCCGCATGGCCGACAGGCAGGGCGCGTCCCGGAAGGAGTATTGCAGCTCATCCATTTCCCGCGCCCTGGGTGTGCTGGAGGCAATGGTCAGTGGCCGCTTTCGGCGCGCCACGGTCACGTTACAGATCACCTCGCCGCCGGGCGGGGCCAGGAGGGAGGCGGAAAAAACGGCGAGTTCCTTGAAAAAGTCCTCGGCGTCAGCAGTTTGGAGGACAAGGTCCTGCAAACTGGAGACGATTCCGTCACGGAAGGCTGCCGACCCGGACAAGGCGTCAGCGGTGCCGGATAAGGCGTCAGCGGTGCCGGGCAAGCCGTCAGCGGTGTTGGGTAGGGCGTCCATTGCACGTTCCTGAAGTTGGGCTACAACCGCTTCAGTTTTTCCGTGCGGTTCCGAGACGCCCACTTCCAAACGATTCCCCCACCCTACCTTGATTGCTATGCATCGATTCATCGGGCTGGCTGGCTGATGCTGCCTGGACGCGCCCGCTCGGCCTGCGCTCCCGCCGTCGTACATCCCTGCGCCAACAGCGCAATCCGCCGTATATCCACAGGTCCTGCACCGGCGTAGTCTCGGTAGTAGGAGATCCCGGGGTGACGGAAGCATCCGGAGATCTGCTCCTCGAAGTCCACGGTCCCCGGAATTTCTTCCGGCCCCGGCAGTCCAAGGAGCCGAACTGGCAGCAGCCCGGCTGAGCGGAGCATAGAAATGTTTCCCGAGTTGGCCGAAGGCCCGGAGCAACCGGACGAAGCCGCCGAAGAGCGCCGCGGGGCCGCCGAACGCTTCCGGAACATCGCCGGCTTCCTTGCCGACCTGGCCGTCGCGGCATCCGCCAGGCTGTCCTCCCCCCACAACCGGATCCACACCGGCGTCACCGTCATCCGGCGCAAAAGGCCCGAAGCCGTAGCCGGCAGCGATGCCGCGGCCCGCGCCCTGGACGAGTTGCAGAACGGCTTCAAGGACGGCCCCTGCCTGACGGCACTCCGGACCGGAGCGCCGCTCCTGGTTCCTGACCTCAGCTGCGAGCACCGGTGGGCTGCCTACGTGAAGGCAGCCGCTGAGAAGGGCGTCTCCTCCATCCTGGCCGTCCCGCTGGACCTGGGCGGCGAGGCAGAAGCGGTGCTGAATCTGTACTCCGGCAGAAGCAACGGCCTTTCGTCGGATGATGTCTCGACTGTGAAAGCATTCACGGCCCACGCGGCAGGTTCCCTGCGGCTGGTGCTCCGCATCACCCAGCTGAACGACGCCAGGAGCGACCTTGCTTCGGCAATGCAGTCCCGGACGGTCATAGACATGGCGGTGGGAGCGATCATGGCCGAAAACAGGTGCAGCCGGGATACCGCGCTCACCATCCTCACCAGGGCCTCCAGCACACGCAACGCCAAACTTCGGGATGTGGCAGCGTCGGTGATTGCATCCATTTCCGGCGAGAAGGAAGTAGTCACCTACTTCGACGGGTAGGCCCCGATCCCGGCCGACGTGATGAGACTCACCTGCAACAATCCGCAAATTGGTTGAGTCGCTTCCCCTGCTCTGGGCACTATGGAAAAGCAGGGCGGACCGCCTCTGAGCCAACACTCCGGGCGGCCCGTGTGCTTGGTCACATCAGCCCCGCAACGGTTGCCAATCCTTTTTGCAACCTGCACCATGGAAGTAAGGGAATGCGCTTTCCCACCTGCAGTCCGTCCTCATCGACGAGGACACGGTCCGGGCAAAGAAGACTCCGGAACGCCAACCGCATGAAATGGAAGTTGAATAATGACGTTCGATACCAATGACTCCGTGACCCTCAAGATCTGGGACAGGTCTGCCCTCCACCACACGCTGGACACCGCAGTAAGCGACCTCTCAGCGCGCCACAACACCACCAAATGCCGCATCGCCGTCACCTGCAGCGGACCCAACACCTTTACCCTGAGCGTCCGGGGCGAAGACCGCGCCCTGGTCTCCGCTTAGGTCTTCAACAAGGCAGCGGACGACGACGGGACTTCCCGTCGTCGTCCGCTCTCCTTATGTGCCTCCCGGGACGGGCGATTGGATTCGCCGGTCCCGCTCCCCCAGGCAGGTCGGGCCAAGTGTCGTTGTGACCGCTGGAAACGACACTCGGCGGTACCTGGTTGGGAGGGGGTCAGCTGTGGGTTGGTTCCTCCACCAGCGCGGTGGCGATGCTGTCCGCATCCTCCAGCGCGGCGAGGTAGCGTTCGGCGTCGAGGGCGGCGGCGCAGCCCGTGCCGGCGGCGGTGATGGCCTGGCGGTAGCGGTGGTCCACCGCGTCGCCACAGGCGAACACGCCGGAGAGGTTCGTGACCGTGGTGGGCGAGTCCACCTTGATGTAGCCCTCCTCGTCCAGTTCCACCTGCCCGGTCAGCAGTTCGGTGCGCGGCACGTGGCCGATGGCCACGAAGATGCCCGTGGCGGCCTGGTGCCGGGACTCCCCCGTGCGCGTGTCCGTCAGCGTCACGCCGCTGACTTTCCCGTCGCCGTGGATGGCCGTGACGGCGGAGTTCCAGGCGAAGCTGATCTTGGCATTGTCCTTGGCCCGCTGCGCCATGATGCGGGAGGCGCGCAGCTCGCCCTTGCGGACGACGACGGTCACGGACTTCCCGAACCGGGTCAGGAACATCGCCTCCTCCATGGCGGAGTCCCCGCCGCCGACGACGATGATGTCCTGCTCACGGAAAAAGAACCCGTCGCAGGTGGCGCACCAGGAAACCCCGTGGCCGCTGAACTTCTTCTCCTCCCGCAGGCCGAGCTCCTTGTACGCGGAGCCGGTGGCCAGAATGACGGCCGGGGCCTCATACGTCTCGCCGGCGCCGGTGACCACGCGCTTGAGATGGCCCTTCAGCGAGACCTGTGTGACGTCGTCGAACTGTACTTTGGCGCCGAACTTCTCGGCCTGCTCCTGCAGCCCGTCCATCAGCTCCGGCCCCTGGATCCCGCCGGGGAAACCCGGAAAGTTCTCTACTTCCGTGGTGTTCATCAGCGCACCTCCCGCGGTCACGGATCCGGCCAGCACCAGGGGTTGAAGGCCCGCGCGGGCGGCGTAAATCGCGGCGGTATAGCCGGCGGGGCCGGAACCGATGATGATCAGCTGTTCTGTGGCGGGGGTGTTCGCGTCAGTGGTCACGGTGCGTTCCTTTGCTTCGGGCGTTTGGAAAAGGCTACTGGCATCCGCGCAGAGCCGGTACCGGGACGGACGGTGCATATCGACGGATGTCAATTGGTTGCATAATGGGGTGCATGACCACTGTGCAAACTCTTGAGCCCGAGGTGGACGCCGCCTGCTGCACGCCGTCGCAGAAGCCGGCGCTCAGTGCAAAGGAAGCCCTGCAGAGGGCGCTGGTTTTCAAGGCCCTGGCCGATCCCAACCGGCTCCGCCTGCTGTCCATCGTCAAGGCCGGCGCATCGGGGGAGGCCTGCGTGTGCGACCTCACGGAGCCCCTGGACCTCGGCCAGCCCACAGTGTCGCATCACCTGAAGATCCTGGTGGACGCAGGGCTCCTGCGCCGGGAAAAGCGGGGCACCTGGGCCTACTTCTCGCTGGTCCCCGGCGCCCTCGACGACGCCGCCGGACTCCTGGCGACGCTGTGAAGCAGCAAGCGTCGCAAGCCCAACTGACCGAAGCCGCGCCCGTTGCGGTGCCCCTCGCACCACTGAACGTGGTCCCGGCAGCGATGGTGTCGGCGTCGGGCTTTCTGCTGTTTGCCCGGGAGGACCGCCTCTCGGGTTTCCTCCTCCTGGCCGCCGCGCTGGTGCTTGCCGCCATGATCAGCCGGCGCCTTGTTATTGACCTGGCGCTGATCGGTGTGGGGTTGACGGCCATGAGCCTGGTCCCGATCACCACCGATATCAGCACCGAACACATGGCCGTGATGGGTACTGCGATGATCCTCGCCGTCGGCATCCCCTACGCGGTGTCGCGGTTTATCACCAAGGACCACGCCATCAGGTTTCCCGTCCGGACCGGCCAGCCCTGGACCCGCGCCGAGAAGTGGTACCTGCCCGCAGTCCTGGTGATCGGGTACGCCCTGATGCCCGTCTACATGATCCGGACCGGGGTCTACAACAACTGGCCCGCCGTCAGTGACCCCGATGGCATTGCCCGGCTCTTCCTGGGCACCAACGTGCTGGGGATCTGGGATGAACTGTTCTTTATCTGCACGGCCTTCACACTGCTCCGCCGGCATCTTCCCGACTGGCAGGCCAACCTGCTCCAGGCAGTGCTGTTCACGTCATTCCTGTGGGAACTGGGATTCCACTCCTGGGCGCCGTTCTTCATCTTCCCGTTTGCCCTGCTCCAGGCCCGGCTGTTCACCATCACCAAGTCGCTGTCCTACATCGTCAGCGTCCACCTGCTGTTCGACTTCGTGCTGTTCCTGGTCCTCATCCACGCCCACAACCGGGAATGGATCGACATCTTCCTGTACTGACGTGCGCTCCTGGATCAGGGCCTACCGGCTCTGGACGCGCAGGCAGCGGGAGCACATAGTGGGATCGTGCAGACACCTGATCCTGACCTCGAAGCCCTGCGGCAGCGGGCGGCCCGCGGTGATTCCGATGCGGTCGATGAACTGATTGAACATGCCGCCGAACGCGGTGACCTCGATGAGCTCCGGCGGCTGGCCGATTCCGGCAGCCGGGGTGCGGCCGACCAGCTGGTCGAAACGGCGGCGGAGAAAAGCGATCTCGAGGAGCTCAGGCGGTTGTCGGCAGCCGGCAACTTTGACGCCGCCGACGTGCTGGCTGAGCTCGAAGAGGGAGACGACGGCGCGTAACCCGCCCACGCCTGCAAGGATATTCGCCCCGCATCAACCACGGCAGGCTGAGGGGTCTTGGCGCGGCACTAGAAGCGGATGGCGTCGATCACCTTGATCCGGACCGCCACCAGCGCGGGAATGGCTCCGGCCAGTGCCCCGACCAGGACGGCGGAGCCCAGGCCGAGCAGCGCGGCCTCAACGGGAAACGCCGGATACTCCTTGAGCCCGGGGGCAATATTGGACTGGATCCACGGGTTCTTGACCACCGCCACGGACAGCATAACTCCCACGACGCCGGCTACAGCCGTTGCCACCACCGACTCCATCATGACGCCCAGGAAGATCCGCTGCGAGGTGGCCCCGAAGCTGCGGCGGATGCCGATTTCCCGAACGCGGTACCGGACGGTGACCATCGAAATGTTCAGCATGCCCACCGCTCCCAGGAGGAGGACGAGCCCGGCGATGCCGCCGACGGCCAGCTGGACAGTCTCGAATGGATCCCCGTGGCTGGCATAATCCATCCGGTCCACCTGCGCCTGCATGCCCGGAAACTGCAGCTGCAGATCCGAGGTGATGGCCTGCTTGAGCGGCTCTGCCTGGCCCTCGCCAACCCAAAGTTTGAACTGCCCGAAGCCGCCCGCGGCAATTCCTGCGCGTTCCGCTGCCCCTGTCAGCATAAAGGCCGACGGCGGCGCCTGCGGGTGCTGGTCTGGAACCACCCCGATGATGACCGCCGTCGTCTCCTGCGTTCCCAGCAGCTGAACCTTGGGATTCGTGATCAGGTTCGGCCGGCCCGCTGCGGAGTAGAACGCCTCGGACACCACCAGGGCCGGAGCCAGCCGGTTCTCGTCGTCGTCCGCGAACCATCCGCCCTGGCTGACGTCAAGGCGGTGGATCATGCCATAGCCCGGATCCACGAGTTGGAGGTTCACCTGCTGCACACCCAAGGGTGACTGGAAGGAATGCTGCGCCTGGTATGAATGCGAGTAGTAGGTGATGCCGTACCGGTCAACGATGCCCTGGTACGCGTCCTCAAGCTTCTGTTGGTCCGGTTGCGCCGGCCCGTACACAGCTATGCCCAGGGTTGCCGTACGCCCGCCGTTCTGCTCGGAGGACGCTTTGAAACCTTCGCGGGCCAGGTTGCCCAGTCCGACCACGGACGTCAGGGCCGCCACGGAGAGGGCAACCCCCACCAGGGCCAGCAGGATCCGGGTCTTGTTGATCCGCAATTCCTGCCAGGCTTCCACGAGGGCCGAAATGATACCGGTCACGCGCTGGCTCCCGTCGGCACTTCCGCGGCGGAAAGGACACCCGACTCCAGCCGGTAGCAGGCCCGAGCGAGCGCGGCGACATTGACGTCGTGGGTGATCGTTACCAGGGCGGCACCGGATTCGGTGGCCACGGTATCCAGCAGCGCCATCACCGCCTGTCCCGTGTCCACGTCGAGGGCGCCTGTCGGTTCATCGGCGAGGATCAGCCGCGGGCGCCGCACCAGGGCCCGGGCGATGGCGACTCGTTGCTGCTCGCCACCGGAGAGCATGTTGGGCAGTGTCTGGGCCCGATGAGCCAGGCCCACACGGTCCAGGATGTCCATGGCTATCTCCCTGCGCCGCCAGAACTGCGGCCCTTTGGCGTAGAGCAACGGGGTGATGACGTTGTCCAGGGCGCTCCGGCTGGGCAACAGGTTGAACTGCTGGAACACGAAGCCCACGGATTCCCCGCGGAGCCTCGCCCGTGCGCCGTCGTTGAGTCGTTGCACGGGGACTCCCAGGAAGCTGAGGTCACCGCTGGAGGGCAGATCCAGGAGCCCGAGCAGGTTCAGCAGCGTGGACTTCCCGCAGCCGGAGCGTCCCACCACCGCCGTGTGGTCGCCGCTGTGAACGGCGAGGTCCACACCGCGGAGAATGTGCAGCTCCTGGTCATCAGGCAGCAGGACTGTCCTGGTCACACCCCGGAGGGCGACGAGTTCCTCCACCTCAGCCGCCCATCGGGAAGCCGGGGCCAAACTGCTGCCCCGGGGGAACCTGGGCGGGCGCACCCGGGATGAACTCAAGGATCGCTTCGCCCTCGGCCAGCCCCGAAACCACTTCCACCCTGGAACCGTCATTGAGTCCCAACTGAACCTTGCGCTGCTCGGGCTCGCTGGCAGGACCGCCGGCCGGGACTCCTGCTGGAACTCCCTCAGCGGCACCGGGACCGGCGGAACCGTCCACCACGGCCCCACCCGCGCCGGGGGCGGGGCCCGTTCCTGCCAGCCACACGATGCCTTCCTTGACGCTGCCCTCGACTGCCGTAAGGGGCACCGTGACCACGTTGACGGCTTCGCCTGCGGTCACTGTCATGGTTGCACCCAGCCCGGCGAAGACCTCGACGCTTGAGGGGACAGCGCAGCTGAGGGTTCCGGTGGGCGTGCCGCCCTGCTCGGGTGCCCCGGCGGCAGTACCGGGGTCTGCCTGGGCATACGGAACGGACCGGCTCACGCCGCCGGTGCCCCCGGTGACGCCTGCCCCCGGGCCGCCGGCAGCGGCCGCCGCGGCGCTTTCCAGAACTACTGCAGGACACGTGAAGGGAGCAGGGCCGCCAACCAGGGCCACCTGGGCCGATCCGGGTTTGGCCAGGAGGCGGTACTGCTGCGCAGCGTCCACGGTTCCGCTGACGGTAAAGGTCCCGGGATCCACGGATCCTGCCGTTTCACCCACGCTGACCTGCTGGTTGATAAGGACGTCAAGGGTTTCAAGTACCCCTGAGGCCGGGGCCACCACGTCCGTGTAGGTGTAGGCAGGGAGGGGCGCAGCCGGAAGGGGCTGCCGGCTCGCGCTGCTGCCCTGCGGGCCGGCTTCCGTGACCGGATCAGCCGCCACGGCAGGAGCAGGCTGTACTTCGGAGCGCACCTGATAGAGCCGATCACCCATCGCCACCTTGGCTCCGGGCTCTAAAAAGATGTAGGTGACCTGGCCGGCGGTGGAGTTCCTGACACCCACCGCGGCGTCGCTTTGAACGGTGGCCTTGATCTCCACCCGGTTGGTCAGTGTGGCCCGGGACGCCTGGATCACCGGAGTTGCCACCTGGGCGCCGGGACCGGCCACGGTCCGTTCCGGCTCCAGGCCGTCCACAAAGGCGATCTTGACCAAAGCCACCGCGATGACCGCGAATACTGCCAGCCACGCCGCCGGCAAAATGACACGTCGAAAAACTCTCATCACTGCCCCCATCAGTAGGCTTCCCGGAGTGATTTGCAGGAAGCCAACCCAGCATATAGCGGCGATGTTCCGGAGCTTGTCACAGGCGTTCCCGAAAGTGTCACATGTCGGGTGTTGGTGCCTTGGAAGGCGGATGGTTACCTCCGCTTTTTGGGGAAGGACGGTTTGCCGCCCTACCCTTAGTTAGGTTCACCTAAGAAAAAGGACTGACCGTGCAGCCCACTCCCCCATCCAGCCCCGCCCGTGCCCGCTGAGACGTTCCGTGATGCCTGGGGCATTCCCCATTTACGGGCGGATTCCGCGGCCGGACTGGCGTTCCTGCAGGGCCGCAACGCCGCGGCCGACCGATCGTGGCAGATCGAGGTGGAGCGCTGGCGGTCCGAGGGCAGGACAGCCGAAAACCTGGGTGCAGAAGGCCTGGTGTGGGACCGGTTCGCCCGCCAGGCACGCATCGACCACACTGCCCGCCGCTGCTTCGCCACCATGGATGCAGGCACGCAAAGCTGGTGCACTGCCTACGTGGACGGCGTCAACAAGGCTCTCGAGGCCGGCCACCGGGATGCACCCGAATTCCAGGACACCGGCACAGCCCCGGACCGCTGGGAACCGTGGACGCCGCTCGGCGTTTTCCTGGTCCACCACATCCTTTTCGGCACTTTTCCCAACAAGCTCTGGCGCGAGCACGTGGCCGGAGCCCTCGGCGAAGACGCCGTGGAACTCTTCAGCATCGAAGCTCCCGTGTGGGCCGGCAGCAACGCCTGGGCCGCCGCTGGCAGCCTCACGGAATCCGGATCTCCCCTGATTGCCGGGGATCCCCACCGGCTGATGGAACTGCCGGGCGTGTACCAGCAGGTGCGCCTCGCCTGCCCGGAGTTCGACGTCGTCGGGCTGGCCTTCCCGGGCGTCCCCGGCCTGCCGCACTTCGGGCACGCGGGCACGGCGGCGTGGGCCGTCACCAACGCCATGGCCGACTACCAGGACCTGTACACCGAGCAGCTGCGTCACGACGACGGCACTTTGCAGGCGCGGGGACCGGACGGCTGGGAGGCTGTGCTGGCCAACCACCGGGAGGAAATCCTGGTGCGCGGCGCCACTGCTGAAACCGTGGACGTGATCGAGACCGCGCGGGGTCCGGTGATTTCCGGCGGGCCCGACGGCGGTGCGCTGAGCCTGCGGACGCCGTCCAACTCGGCAGCGTCGCTGGGTTTCGAGGCCCTCCTGCCGCTCCTTCGGAGCCGTTCCGCCGCCGACGTGGAAACCGCGCTGAGCCACTGGGTTGAACCGGTCAACTGCGTCCTTGCCGCCGATTCGGGCGGGGACGTGCGCCAGCTGGTTGCGGGCAGGGTGCCGGTGCGCAACCCGGAAAACCGTGTCCGGCCCGTCCCGGCCTGGTCCGCAGGGCACCAGTGGACCGGCGGGTGGGCTGACCTGCCCCGGTCCGGCGTGGACGGGCTTGCCGTCAATGCCAACGACCGCGCCTCCGGCGGCGGGGACAGGACCGGGCTGGAGTTTGCCCCTGCCCACCGGGCACGCCGGATCCGGCAGCTGCTCGAAGAAACCGGGCCAGGCCTGGACGCTGCCGGCATGCAGCGCATCCACATGGACACGCTGCTGGGATCGTGGCCTGCCTTCCGTGCCCTGCTCGAAGGACTGGACGGGATCTCCGGTCCCGCGGAGGAGCGGCGCTCGGAGCTGCTGGGTTGGGACGGACACATGCGGGCGGACAGCACCGCCGCGGCGGCCTTCGCGGCGTGGCGTTCGGCGCTGGTCCTGGCGCTGACCCGGAGCCCGGCGCTGGAACTCCTCGCGTCGCCACACGGCCGCTCACCCCTGTTCGCGCCCTGGTTGAACCCGGCCGCCCGGGTGGGTTTCGCCGTCGAGACCATTATCGCCAACGGCTCCGGACACGGCGTCGACGTACACCACGCAGCCCGGGAGGCACTCGAGGAAACCGCTGCCGCAAAGCGCGGTGTTACGTGGGGAAGCGGCCACACCCTGCTGCCGCTGCACGCGCTGGCTGACCACCCTTCCGCTGGCGCTGCCCCACCCGCCGTGCCCGTCACACCACTGTCCGGGGACACGAACTGCGTCCTATCCACCGAGAGCCTGCCGGGAGTTACGGACGCTTCATTCCGGGGCCCGGTGGCACGCTACGTGTGGGACCTTGCGGACCGGACGAAGAGCCGGTGGATCGTTCCGTACGGCGCTTCCGGAAATCCCCGCGATGACCATTTCGCGAGCCAGCTGCCGCTGTGGGCCGCCGGCGGACTCATCCCCGTTGTCACCGACTGGGACCAGCTCACCAAGGAGAACCATGACGCGCGCTGATACTGCCCTTCCCCTGGCCGCCAGGGACGCCGTGTACGAGGACGAGCTGCCGGGGCTGGGCCGGCTGCGGCTGGTGGTGATCACGCCAGAGGCGGACGCAGACCTGATCTACAGCTGGGTGCGGGAGGAACGGGCACGGTTCTGGGGCATGGGTGCCCTGAGCCGGGATGAGGTCCGGGACATCTACAGTTTCCTGGACGGCCTGGACACACACCACGGGTACCTGATGGTGATCGGCGGCCGGCCGGTGGGGATTTTCCAGACGTACCAGCCCCTGCAGGATCCGGTGGGCGAGGTGTACCCGGCCCGCCTGGAAGATACGGGGATGCACCTTCTGCTCGCACCTGCGGAGCGGCCGGTGCAGAACTTCACACCGATCCTGGTGTCGGGGCTCATCCGGTTCCTCCTGTCCGATCCCTCGAAGGACCGCGTGGTGGCGGAACCCGACGCCCGCAACAGCAAGGCCATCAGCCGCCTGGTGGGCTGCGGCTTCGAAACCGGCCCCACGGTGCAGCTCGCCGAAAAGGAAGCACAGCTGGTCTTCCTCACCCGGGACAGGTTCGAATCACGCCAGGCAGGCTAGGTCAATAGCCGCTGCCCGCCGGCCGGAGTGACGTGATCATCCGCCGGATGTTCTGGTACTCGGTGGTGTCCATGTACTTCCGGGCCTGCTCCAGGTACGGCAGGGACTCAGCGCCGGGGGTCCTGTTGTTCTCCGGGCTGTAGAAAGCGCCGAACATCGCCGCGGTGGGCGGCCAGGTGAAGAAGTGGAAGATGGCGCAGGCCGAATCGCCGGCGGGAGCCGGAACGGACGTGATCCCATAGGCGGCCGCCGGGGTATCAGCCGGGCCGGGAGCGGTGGCGTCGCCCCGGGTCTCAAAGACGTACCGTGGCACGGCGCCGTCCCGGGCCAGGGCGGGGAGTTCCTGCGACTCAAATTCTGCGAAGGGATATTTCTCCATGCAGGTGGACCCCGTTGCCATGTTGGTCCTCAGCGTAGCCAGCGGCCTGCCGGCCTCGTTGGTGACCTCCGCGAACGCCCCGCCGCCTTCAGGAAGTTCCCCTGCCGGGTCCCGCACGCTCCAACCCGGAGGATAATCGAAGGCCAACTGTCCGTCCGCCGTCGTGAATGTCGTCCACGGCGCCCGGGTTGCTGTGCCAGTGGGCGGTACGGTCGCCGTCGGAGCGGCAGTGGGCGGGGCGGCCGGCGGGGAAGTGACCGAAGGCTCGGGGACAGGCGCGGTACTGGGTGAGACGGAAGCCCCGGGCGAGGGGGCGGTCGCCGTCGGCGGCCCTCCCTGCGGACCGCACCCGGCAAGTACAACAGCAACCAAAGTCATCGCGGGCAGCAGCCCGCCGGACCTACGCATGTCACCCTCCACAAGGTCGGAAAACTTATCCTCCAATTGTGGAACCAGGGGCAGTTTTCGGACCGGGCGGCCGCTGATTGGCGCCGAACCGTTGCGCCGAATAACAAAAAGCTCCGGGCCCTTAAAGCACAACGGCGGCCCGCCCCCTAAGGAGCCGGCCGCCGTCGAACGCGTTTTGTTATTTATTAGAGGGTGGCGGTGTCGATGACGAAGCGGTAGCGGACGTCCGAGGCAAGGACGCGTTCATAGGCGTCATTGATCTTTTCAGCCGGGATGACCTCAATCTCGGCACCGAGGTGGTGCTCGGCGCAGAAGTCCAGCATTTCCTGGGTTTCGCGGATGCCGCCAATCATGGATCCGGCGAAGGAGCGGCGTCCGCCGATCAGGGCGAAGGCGTTGACCGGGAGCGGCTCCGCGGGGGCGCCAACGTTGACCAGTGCGCCTTCAAGGGCCAGCAGCTGAAGGTAGGAGCTGATGTCGATCGATGCGCTGACCGTGTTGATGATCAGGTCAAAGGTCCCCGCAAGGTCCTTGAAGGTGTTCTCGTCGCTGGTGGCGTAGTAGGCGTCAGCCCCCAGGCGCAGCCCGTCTTCCTGCTTCTTAAGGGACTGGGACAGGACGGTCACCTCTGCACCCATGGCGTGGGCGAGTTTGACGGCCATGTGGCCGAGCCCGCCGAGGCCGACGACGGCAACTTTCTTGCCGGGCCCGGCGCCCCAGTGGCGCAGCGGGGAATACGTGGTGATGCCGGCGCAGAGCAGCGGGGCTGCGGCGTCGAGGTCGATGCCTTCCGGGATGCGCACCACGAAGTCTTCGGTCACCACAACGTGGCTGGAGTAGCCGCCCTGGGTGATGGTGCCGTCGCGGTCAACCGCGCCGTACGTGCCGACCATTGAGTTGAGGCAGTACTGCTCCTCACCCTTCAGGCAGTTGGCGCATTCGCGGCAGGAATTGACCATGCAGCCGACGCCGACGCGGTCGCCCACGGCGTGCTTGGTGACGGCGGAGCCTACCTCGGTAACGATGCCGGCGATCTCGTGGCCGGGAACCAGCGGGTACTGCTGCGGGCCCCAGTCGCCGCGGACGGTGTGGATGTCCGAGTGGCAGATGCCGGCGAACTTGATCTCGATCAGGACATCGTGCGGGCCCACTTCGCGGCGCTCGATGGTGGTGGCAATAAGGTCCTCTGTAGCGGACGGGGATGCATAGGCCTTGACGGTGGTCATGGTTCTCCTGTGGTTCTGAGGGGGATCTCTGAAATGCTACCGGGCTCGAAGAGGAACAACCCGGCTTTCGGGGCCCGTAGCGGTGGCCCTGCTGTAACTGGTTCTGGCAGTCCTACCCTTGGCGGCCTTCGTAATCGTCGTCTGTGATGTGCTCGGCCCAGGCAGTGGTGCGGGCCGGGTCTTCATCGTTTTCAAGGATGGCGATGTGTTCCCCAAGACCCATCCCGGCGAAAAAGGTGGTCAGCGTCAGTTGCACAGCGGACGCCGTCGTACCGAACTCACCGGCAACGCGCGGAAAGGCCGGGACATACATATCGGTGGCCAGCGGTGCCACGGCCGTCAGGAAGATGACCGTTGCCACCAGCGTCGCCGGGACGGCACCGGCCGCCGGCAGACGTAGCGAGGGCCCTGCTGTAACGGGTTATGGCAGACCCTCCTTAGGGGTTCCCCTTTGGACGTAACGTTGCCGTATGGATAACCGAGCCGAGATCCGGCAGTTCCTTTCCACCCGCCGTGGACGCATCAGCCCGGAGCAGGCAGGCATCGAACCGTACGGCGGGCGCCGCAGGGTGCCTGGGCTCCGCCGGGAAGAGGTGGCCCGCCTCGCCGGGGTCAGCGTGGACTATTACACCCGGCTGGAACGCGGTAACCTCACCGGCGTTTCGGACAGTGTCCTTGACGCCATCGCGCGGGCACTGGAACTGGACCGTGCGGAGCATGACCACCTCTACGACCTGGCCCGCGCCGCCAACACCTCGGGCCGGAAGCGTGCGGCGAGCGCCGCACCGGCCGGTGTCCGGCCCGAACTCCAGTACCTCCTGGACACCATCACGGGAGCGCCGGCCTTCATCGGAAACAACCGGCTGGACATCGTGGCCGCCAACACCCTTGGTTACGCCCTGTACTCGGACATGTACCGGGGTCCGGCACGCCCGGCCAACCATTCACGCTTCATCTTCCTGGACCCGCGGGCGCACAACTTCTACACAGACTGGGAGCGGGCAGCGAGCACCAACGTGGCCATCCTGCGCCGTGAAGCAGGCCGGAATCCTCATGTCAAGGGCATTGCGGAACTCATCGGCGAATTGTCCATGCGCAGCGACGAATTCCGCACGCGCTGGGCAGCGCACAACGTCCGGCGGCACTACGCCGGGACCAAGTTCTTCCAGCACCCTGTAGTGGGACTGCTCGAACTGAACTACCAGGTCCTGGGGCTGGAAGAGGACCCCGGGCATTCACTGACTGTCTATCCCGCGACTCCAGGCAGTCCCTCAGAGGAAAGCCTCAAGCTCCTCGCTTCGTGGGCGGCCACCGAAAAGATCGCAGAATCGGCCCAGGCGCACGCCAGGAGCCAGTAGCCCCCTGGCGCCTCCCTCTAGGAAAGTGGGACGGCGAGGATCTGGTCATCCCCGGGCTTTGGGTCGCCGCGGCCGTCCGTGTTGTTGGTCAGGAACCACAACTGTCCGTCCGGTGAAAGCGCCACGTCACGGATCCGGCCGAACTCACGGTTGTAGTGGTCCGTGGACGTGGAAGGGTCGGAAACCGGAACGGACCGCAGGATCTGTCCCCGGAGGTTGGCGATGAAGAGGGTCCCGCCGGCATGGGCCATGCCGCTGGGACTCGCGGCGCCGGGCTGCCATTGCTGGACGGGATCCACGAAGCCCTCCCGGCCCGCGATTCCCTCGACCGTTGGCCAGCCGTAGTTGGCGCCAGGGGTGATGATGTTCAGCTCGTCCCAGGTGTTCTGCCCGAATTCGGTGGCGAACATGGTTCCGTCCCCGGCCCACGCCAGTCCCTGCGGGTTCCGGTGCCCAAAGCTGTAGACGAGGGAGCCCTGGAAGGGATTATCTGCGGGGGCATCACCGTCCGGGGTCATCCGAAGGATTTTTCCGGCCGGGGAGTTACGGTCCTGGGCACTGTTGCGCTGGCCTGCGTCGCCGGTGGTCACGTACAGCATGCCGTCGGGACCAAAGGCGATGCGGCCGCCGTCGTGGTTGCCTGCGGCGGGAATCCCCTCGATAAGGGTGTCCGGCTGCCCCAGGGACAGGGAGCCCGGCGCCCCGGTTACGGTGAAACGCTGGACCCGGTTGCCGTCCGCCGCCGTCGAATACACGTAGAGGTCTCCCCCGGCGCCCACGGCCAGTCCCAGCAACCCGGCCTCGCCCCGGTCCGCCACGCCCTCCACCGTTCCAATGGGCCGTGCGGTGCCATCCGGTGCAAGTTCGAGGATGCGCGCGCTGTTCCGTTCGCTGACCAGCGGCGTTCCGTTCCTGAACACAACGGACCACGGTGCCTGGAGGCCCGTTGCCACCGCCCGGGGACTGCCGGCGATCGTGGCTGCCGCTGTCCTGGCGGGTTCGCTGGCTGGACTGGAGGACGCCGGGGCCGGCGTAACGGGAGCGGACGTGACCGGGGCCGGGGAAACGGGGACGGGGGAACCGGTGGTCTGCTGCGCGGACGGCGGGGTTGGGGCTGTACAGCCCGCCAGCAGAAGAACCGCCCCTATGGCAGCCGCCGTACTGATCCTGTGGCGCATGTGCTTCTCCTATCAATCACGGTTCCGGGGACCGAACTGGCGGGCTGGCGTTTTATCCGAGGTGCAACTGACCTTTTCCAGTCACATTAACCCGCGTTGAGGAACATGGCGCCCCGTTGCCCGGTTTGTCCTTCGGATGGCGTCATAAGTAGCGCCGTTTCCTCACGTTGAGCGTCTTGTCCGGGCTGCTGGCCAAGGCCTTGCCAACCGTGCTTAGGTGTTTCCACGGCCCACGCCGGACACACCAAACAGCACCTCAAAGGCCAGGACGAACAGGAGGACCAGATGCAGGAACTGACAAGCCGCGTGCACAGCGGCTACTCCTCCGGCCCGTCCTGTTGCCGCACTGACAGCTGTTGCCGCACGGAACGAATGTGCAGCATGCGGGCCGCCCGAAACCGCAGCTCCGCCGTCTAGCCTCCGGCCACGCGGCCCGCGCACCAACTACGAACTTTCACTCCGGCCCTGTCCCAGGGCCAGCTCCGCTGTGCCAATTTTCCGGCTTCGCACGCCATCCCCACGCCAACCTCCGAAAGGCCAACCATGTCCTTCGCTGCACCCTCCCGCCCGCCGTCCGCCCCAAGCGCGACGTCAGCCTTTACCCGCCGCCGTGCGCTTGGCGCTTTCCTGGCCCTGCCCGCCCTGGGTCTCCTGACCGCCTGCGGCGGGACGGCAACGGCGGGCAACCCGGCCGTTGACCAGGCTTCGTTTGGCCCGCTGGCCACCTCGGTTCCGGCCGGAACCACCATTAAGGTGGGCGATCCAACCGTCAAGGTGGCCCTCGAACTTTCGGGCCTGAACAAGGAGCTCGAAGGCTTCACCGTGGAGTTCGCCAACATTTCCGGCGGCCCCCAGACCACCGAAGCCTTCCGGGCCAACGCCCTCGACGTTGGTTCCGTGGCCGACATTCCGCCCATCCACGCCACCTGGACCGGCCTGGACGTCCGCATCATCGCCAGCGCCTACCGGCAGGACGCCGTCAACCATCCACTGTACGAACTTGGCATCGCGCCCGGGGCCGGGATTGCGACGCTTGAAGAACTGCGCGGCAAGAAGATCGCCTACAGCCCGGGGCAGGCGCAGGGCGCCCTGGTGCTGCGGATCCTCGAACAGGCAGGCCTCGCGCAGGACGACGTAAAGCTCATCGAACTGCCCAGCACCGGGGACGCCTATGCCTCAGCTTTGTCCAGCAAGCAGGTGGACGCCGCACCGCTGGGCGGGGTACAGATCAAGCGCTACCTCACCAAATACAAGGCCGACGGCGGCACCACCCTCCGGCACGGCCTGCGCGATGACCCTGGCCACCTCTACTCCCCCGCCAAAGTCCTGGCCGACCCCGCCAAGGCCGCAGCACTGGCCGCCTACGTGAAGGTGTGGGGCAAGGCCCAGCGCTGGATCGAGGACCACCCTGAGGAATGGCTTGAGGGCTACTACGTCAAGGACCAGGGCCTCTCCCGCGAAGACGGCCAGTACCTGATCGAGGCCGCCGGCAAGCGGGACGTTCCCACCACCTGGACCGATGGCATCGAACGGCACCAGCAGACCATCGACCTGCTGTCCCGGGAACAGAAGAAGCCGCAGCTGACCGCGGCGGACCTTTATGACACCCGCTATGAGTCCATCGCCGGCACCTCGTTCGCCGAGGATGGAAAGGGCGGTGCGGCATGAGCGCCGCCCCCGTCCTGGAACGTCCCGCCGTCGAACCCCATCAGGACCCGGCATTCACCGGACGTCCGGACGTGCGGCCCACGGGCCGCCGCCTTGGACCGGGACGCCGACGGCGGCTGGCCTGGCTGCTGGGCCCCTCAGCCCTGCTGGCGCTCTGGACAGTCCTGTCGGCCACCGGCCTGCTCGATCCCAGGATCCTCTCCGAGCCCTGGACGGTGGTTGCCACCGCGGGTGAACTCCTGGCTGACGGCCGCCTCCAGGAAAACCTGGCCATCTCCGCCCAGCGCGCCGGACTCGGGCTCTTCTTCGGCATTGTGGTCGGCGCACTGCTCGCGCTCCTGTCGGGCCTGAGCCGGGTGGGAGAGGCACTCATCGACGGGCCGGTGCAGATCAAGCGCGCCATCCCCGGCCTGGCCCTGATCCCGCTGCTCATCCTGTGGTTCGGCATCGACGAGACCATGAAGGTCCTCACCATCACTCTTGGCGTGTTTGTCCCCATCTACCTGCAGACACATGCCGGGCTGCGCGGAATCGACCTGCGCTATGTGGAGCTCGCCCAGACTGTGGGACTGAGCCGCGCCGCGTTCATCCGCAAGGTGGTTCTCCCCGGCGCCCTGCCCGGCTTCTTCCTGGGCCTGCGTTTCGCCGTCACCGGAGCCTGGGTGTCCCTGGTGGTGGTGGAACAGATCAACGCCACCAGCGGCATCGGCTACATGATGGAGCTCGCCCGCACCTATGGCCAGACCAACATCATCGTCCTCGGACTCGCCGTCTACGGCATTCTCGGCCTGTTGTCTGACGGCGCCGTCCGCTTCTTCGAACGAAAGGCCCTCTCATGGCAGCGCACTCTGGCGGGCTGACCGCCGTCGCCCCTTCCGGCACAACACTGACCGGCACAACACCTTCCGGCACAGCACAGTCCGCCGCGGGCTCCTCCGCCGGCACCGTCTCCGTGCGGAACCTGATCCGCAGCTTCGGCCCGAAGGGCGTCCTGAACGGCGTGGACCTGGACATCGCCCCGGGCGAGTTCGTAGCGCTCCTGGGACCCAGCGGCTGCGGAAAAAGCACCCTGCTCCGGGCACTGGCCGGGCTGGACCACGACGTTCGGGGCAGCGGCGTCATCACCGTCCCGCAGCGGGTGTCCGTGGTCTTCCAGGATTCGCGGCTCCTGCCCTGGGACACCGTGCTGGGCAACGTCACCCTGGGCCTTCGGGAGCACGACGCCGAGGCCCGGGCACGCAAAGCCCTCGCCGAAGTGGGGCTCGCCGGCCGGGAAAAGTCCTGGCCGCACGAGCTGTCCGGCGGCGAACAGCAGCGCGTGGCGCTGGCACGGTCGCTGGTCCGCGAACCGCAGCTGCTGCTGGCTGACGAACCGTTCGGCGCCCTCGATGCCCTGACCCGGATCAAGATGCACGGGCTGCTTCAGGACCTGGTGGCCGCCCACCGTCCGGCAGTCCTGCTGGTGACCCACGACGTGGACGAGGCCATCGCCCTCGCGGACCGGATCGTGGTACTGGACAGCGGCCGCGTGGCCACCGTCCACACCGTAGCGCCGGACGTAGGCTCGGCCGTTGATGCTGCCGGCCACGAGGCGCTGCGCCGCGAACTCCTGGCCGATCTCGGCGTCGCACCTGCCGCCAGCCACTGACCCGGCACCCTCCGTCATGCTCAACCCCGCTGGTTGAGCCTGGCGAAACCCCGCCCACCTGATCTGCACATTCTGAACCAGGAGCACCCATGCCTGCCGAAAATTCATCACAGAACCCAGCGTCAACCCAACGCAAACTTCACCTCAACGCCTTCCTCATGAGCACCGGCCACCACGAGGCCTCGTGGCGGCTGCCGGAAAGCGACCCGCAGTCCAGCACCAATGTGGAGCACTACAAGCAACTGGCCCGCACGGCCGAACGCGGCAAGCTGGACTCCATCTTCTTCGCCGACTCGCCCGTGCTCTTCGGCGAGGTTGGCCGACGTCCGGCCGGCAAGCTCGAACCCACCGTCCTGCTCACCGCCATTGCCGGCGCCACCGACCACATCGGACTGATTGCCACCGCTTCCAGCACCTACAACGAACCCTTCAACCTCGCCCGCCGCTTCGCGTCCGTGGACTGGGTCAGCGGCGGCCGCGCCGGCTGGAACGTGGTCACCACCGCCGGTCCGGATGCTGCCCGCAACTTCGGCGTTGACGATCAACCCGCCCACGCGGTGCGGTACGAGCGTGCCGCCGAATTCATCGAGGTGGCGCAGAAGCTGTGGGACAGCTGGCACGACGACGCGGTGCTCGCGGACAAGGCGGAGGGCGTCTGGGGCGACGCAGAGAAGATCCGCGTGGTCGACCACGCGGGGAAGCACTTCAAGGTCCGCGGCCCGCTGAACGTGCCCCGCTCACCGCAAGGGCACCCGCTGATTGTGCAGGCCGGTTCCTCCGAGGACGGCAAGGACCTCGCTGCCCGGTACGCGGACGCCGTGTTCACAGCCCACCAGACCCTCGGCGACGCGCAGGAGTTCTACCGCGACCTCAAGGCCCGCACCGCAGCGGCCGGCCGCGACCCGGAAACCATCAAAATCCTGCCCGGCATCGTGCCCGTTATCGGCGCCACCGAGGAGGAGGCCCAGGAACTGGAGCGGGAACTGGACCGCCTGATCAAACCCGAGTACGCCCGGATTCAGCTCGCCAAGACCCTGCGCGTCGCCCCGGAGGACCTGCCCCTGGACCGCCGGCTGCCGGAGGACCTGCCCAGCGAGGACGAGATCGAGGGCGCCAAGAGCCGCTATACCCTGATCGTCCAGCTCGCCCGGCGCGAAAATCTCACCGTCCGGCAGCTGATCGGCCGCCTGGGCGGCGGCCGTGGGCACCGCACCTTCACCGGCACCCCCGTCCAGGTGGCGGACGCCATCCAGGAATGGTTCGACGGCGGCGCAGCGGACGGCTTCAACATCATGCCGCCGGTGCTGCCCTCGGGGCTGGAAACCTTCGTGGACAAAGTGGTGCCCATCCTTCAGGAGCGCGGCCTGTTCCGCACCGAGTACACGGGCCGCACGCTGCGGGAGCACTACGGCCTGGAACGCCCGGACAACCGCTTCGCCGGCGCTCTTGCACCGGAACTCGCGTCGATCGGTTCGGCGTTCTGATGGGCCGGCAGTTGAAGCTCAACCTGTTCATCTACCCGGGCGGGCACCACGAGGCCGCGTGGCGGCATCCGAAGTCCCGGACCGACCGTCTGCTGGACATCCGCTTCTACCAGGAGCTCGCCCAGCGGGCGGAGGCGGCAAAGCTGGACGCTGTCTTTTACGCGGACGGCCCCGCCCTGGAAAGCAACGTGCAGTTCGCCACCAGGTTCCGGATCGAGCCGTTTACCTGGCTGTCTGCGATCGCCGTCGCCACGGAGCGGATCGGCCTGATCGGCACGGCCAGCACCACCTACCTGGAGCCATACAACGCGGCACGCCTGTTTGCATCGCTGGACCACCTCAGCAACGGCCGGGCGGGCTGGAACATCGTCACCACCGGAGCCAAGCGCGCGGCGCAGAACTTCGGCCTGGACGAGCACCCGCCACATGCCGAGCGGTACGCGCGGGCGGACGAGTTTGTGCGCGTGGCAGGCAAACTCTGGGACAGCTGGGAGGACGGGGCCGTTGAGGCCGACGCCGAAACGGGCGTCTTTGCGGACACGTCCCGGATCCATCCGATCGGGCATAAAGGCGACTACTTCCGCGTGGCGGGTCCGCTGAACACCCCGCGGTCGCCGCAGGGCAGGCCCGTCTTCGTACAGGCCGGATCCTCGTCCGATGGCAAAGCCTTCGCCGCACAGCACGCCGAAGCCGTTTTTACTGCGCACCAGACCCTTGAAAGCGCTCAGGGGTTCTACGCCAACATCAAGGCGCAGGCAGCGGCGAACGGCCGGGATCCGGAGCAGCTCCTGGTCCTGCCCGGCATCAGCCCGTACCTGGGCTCCACCGAGGCGGAAGCCCGGGCCCTCAAGCAGGAGTTCGACGAACTGACGCAGCCGGAGTACGGGCTTGGCATCCTGCGCAAGCTGCTGGGCGTGGACCTGGACGGTGTGCCTCTGGACAAGCCGTTCCCGCCGGATCTGCTGGCCACGGCAGGGAAGGCAGGCAGCCGCAGCCAGCTGGTGCTGGACATCATCCGCCGCGAGAACCTGACGGTGCGCCAGGTGCTGCACCGCTTCGCCGGGGCCCGCGGGCACTACGTCGTCGCCGGAACCCCCGTCCAGGTGGCTGACGAGATCCAGCGCTGGTTCGAAAACGGCGCGGCGGACGGATTCAACATCATGCCGCCGTGGCTGCCCGGTGGCTTCGAAGCCTTCGCCGACGAAGTGGTTCCCGTCCTGCAGTCCCGCGGCCTCTTCCGCACCGAGTACACCGGGCGGACACTCCGCGAACACTTCGGCCTGGACCGTCCCGCAAGCCAATACAGTAACCAACTTCAAGGAGCTTCCGCATGACCGAATACCGCAACCTGGGCGCCACCGGCCTCAAGGTCAGCCCGCTGACGCTGGGCACCATGATGTTCGGGGCCATCGGCAACCCGGACCACGAGGATTCCATCCGCATCATCCACCGCGCACTGGACTCCGGCATCAACCTGGTGGACACCGCCGACGTCTATTCCAAAGGCGAGTCCGAGGTCATCGTGGGCAAGGCTCTCAAGGGCCGCCGGGACGACGTGGTGCTGGCCACCAAGGTGCACGGGCGCCTCGGCGAAGAGGTGAACCAGGCCGGCAACTCGCGCCGCTGGATCATCCGTGAAGTGGAAGACAGCCTGCGCCGGCTGCAGACGGACTGGATTGACCTTTACCAGGTGCACCGGCCCGAACCGCACACGGATATTGACGAGACCCTCGGCGCGCTCACGGACCTGGTGCGGCAGGGCAAGATCCGCTACATCGGCACGTCCACGTTTGACCCGGGCCAGATCGTGGAAGCCCAGTACGTGGCACGCGAGCGACACCGGGAGCGGCCGGTGACGGAGCAGCCGCCGTACTCGATCCTGGCCCGCGGCATTGAACGCGAAGTGCTGCCGCTCGCCCAGAAGCACCGCCTCGGTGTGCTGCCATGGAGCCCGCTCGCGGGCGGCTGGCTGTCCGGCAGGATTCGGCCCGACGGCGCCCACGCCACCTCCAGCAGGGCCTGGCGGCAACCGGAACGGCACGACCCGTCGTCGGCCGAAAATGCCATCAAGGCCCGGGCGGTGCTGGAGCTGACCGAACTCGCCGAGCAGGCGGGCCTGTCCCTGATCCATCTCGCGCTCGGCTTCGTCCTCGAGCACCCGGCCGTCACGTCCGCGATCATCGGTCCGCGCACGCTGGAGCACCTTGAGGGGGCGCTCGGCGCGGACAAGATCAGCCTGTCCAAGGACGTGCTGGACCGGATCGACGAGATCGTCCCGCCCGGCACCACCCTGAACCAGGCCGACGCCGGCTACCGGCCGCCGTCGTTGACTGATCCTTCGCTGCGCCGCCGCAGCCGCTGATCTGCCTTGCCAGGTAGAGCGGCTGGTGGGCCGGACGGCTCGGGAAGCTCCCGTCGTCGTCCGGCCTTTTCACTGAAGTGGTCAACGGCCTGCCGTGCATCCGCCTCCAGCGCAGGCTCATCGGATGTAGCCTTCGCGTAGGCGCCCACCGCAGTCAGCGCCTGCATCAACAGGGCGCTGTCCGCCTGGGACGCGGCACCGGACTGCCTGAGCAATGCCTCCCGGCCCTCAGCCATCGTGGCCGCCATGGCCTCCACGATAACGCGCTGCCGCAGGTCGCGGATGCGCTCCACCTCGACGAGCCTCTCGCGAAGCGGCCACAACAAGATGAAGCGTGAAAGCCAGGCCTTGTGCCGTTTTTTGAGCCGCCGTCCCTGCCAATGGGGGTAGAGGCTGAACACCACCACGAACGGGACGGTGACTGCCAGCACCATTAGCGCCCAGTCAGCTTCTCCCGGATAGGCGGCGTCCCTGTACACGCCATATAGCACCCCGCTGATGATGGCCACCAGGATCCAGGTGACACCCAGGATGTCGCGGCGCCGCCGCTGGGCCTTCGTGGCGTACATGACGGGGGCTGGCTCGGTGGCGGTGAGCACCTCTGCCACGGTGAGCCCAGTGTTAAGTGCGGTGGAAGTGCCGGCATCGGGCAGACCCGACCGGTCCGGTACTTCCACAAAGACCGGCGGAAGCTCACTGGCCTCCCGCGCCGGCGAGTTGGATTGCCCGCCCATTGGTCCCCCATCAAGACAGTCCGAATATGCCCCTCGAGTATATGGCCGGTAGCGCTTAGCACCGGGAAGATCAGGCCGGATGCACCCGGGTGGTGAGGTACAGGCGGTGGGCCGTGACTACCAGCGCCAGCCAGGCGGCACCCAGTGCCCAGGCGCCCAGGACGTCAGTGAGCCAATGATGTCCGAGGTAGACGCGGCTCAGCCCCATCGTGGCCGCGAAGACCCCTGCTGCCACGCCCGCCAGGACACGTGCGCGGGCGGACTTGAGGCGAAGGATGATCAGGTAGGCGACAATCCCGGCAATCACCACCGAGTTCAACGAGTGGCCGCTGGGGAACGACGCGGAGTATTCATACGGCGGTACGGCGTCGGCGAGGTCCGGCCGGGTCCTGCCCACCAGTTCCTTGCCCGCGATGGTCATCGAAAGCGACCCGAGCCCGGCGACAAGCATCAGGATGACAGGCGTCCAGGACCGGCGCCGCAACGCCAGGCCGATCATGATGGCAAGCGCCAGCACAGGCATGCCCACCGTTCCGCCTACATCCGTGTAGCCGGTGATGACCGTATCCAGGACCGGGGACCGGAGCGTTTTGGCGCCGTCCAGGACCGGATGGTCAAGACCGGCCACTCCGTCGGCTTCAACTACGGATTCGTACACCTCGGCAAAGATCGCGGCCAGGGCGACAGCCAGCGCCGCCCCGACGGCAAGGGTGAGAACCAATGCCGCGTGGGAGCCCAGCAGCCTGCTGATCCGCTGGACAGCAGAGGCCAGGAGTTGGCCCGGTTTGGTATCCCACCGTGTGAGGTCCTGGCCGCCCACAAAGCGGTCCTGGTGAACTTCGCCGCTCACCCCGGCTTCCGGCGGATTCTTCCCTGCAACCATGTCTGGACCCTTTCCCGCCGAACACTGAATTAGTAAGCAAGCTTATCTTGCCCGGCGGGCTGATCCGTTGTTCCCGCCACTTCCGGCGGCTGGGGCTTGTAGACCCAGGCCACCAGCACCACGGAAATGATCATCAGCAGGAACCACGAAACGAGCTTG
Organism: Pseudarthrobacter sp. NPDC058329; assembly: GCF_042879835.1. Taxonomy (NCBI): domain Bacteria; kingdom Bacillati; phylum Actinomycetota; class Actinomycetes; order Micrococcales; family Micrococcaceae; genus Pseudarthrobacter; species Pseudarthrobacter sp. NPDC058329. The sequence continues at coordinate 17,815 of NZ_JBHVZR010000008.1, read as the reverse complement.
TCCAGCGAGACCGGGTGCCAGCCGTCCACCTGGCTGGGGTAGAGCCAGGCGCCGGACCAGGTGGCGATATTCTCCGCTATCCAGATGAACAGCGCCACGAGGAGGAAGGCCATGACCAGCGGCATCCGATGGTGCTTCCGAAAGACGCGGAAGTGCATAACGCACCGGCCAAAGATGATGACGACGGCGGCGAGCAGCACCCAGCGCGCGTCCCAGACGTAATGATGGCTGAAAAAGTTGATGTAGACGGCGGCGGCGATGATCGCAGTGATCCATCGCCGCGGGTAATTGGCGAACTTGAGGTCGAAGAGCCGGTAGACCCGGACCATGTAGGAGCCCACCGCCGCGTACATAAACCCGCTGAAGAGCGGGACCGCCCCGATCCGCAGGACGCCCTCCGCCTCGTAGGTCCAGGAGCCGACGTCGGTCTTGAACAGCTCCATCACCGTGCCCACCAGGTGGAACAGGATGATGACCCGCAACTCTTTGAGGGTTTCCAGCTTGAACACAACCATCAGGATCTGGATGACGACGGCGGCGAGGGTCAGGAAGTCGTTCCTGGCCAGTGCGGCGCTGTCCGGGTACCAGAGCCGTGCCGCCATGAGGACAGCGAGGAGGGCGGCGCCGAAGATGCAGGCCCAGCCCTGTTTGAGGCCGAAGACCAGGAACTCTGTCAGCCTGGGGCGGATGCGGCTGGCCGGTGCGCTCGCGAGGAAGCGGCGTGTGCGCTCGTCGAGGCGCTGCTCCAGCGGGGTGGAACTACGCATTGGCAGGCTGGCGCGGTGTCTCCAGCTGGTTCAGGCAGTAGTTCTTGAACCAGTGCCGGAGGCGCTGGGGCAGCTTCGGGTAGACCACAGCCAGGGTTTTCATGGTGAGGTGGAAGCGGCGCTCATGACGGCCGCTCCAGGGCAGGCCGAAATCCTGGCGCAACTGGTGCGGCAGGAGACCCGCGGTGAGGAACCTGGCGAACGGCATGATGGCCCGGTACCACGGCGCCGCGCGGTGCGGGTAGAGGAGGCCCCGGCCCACCCGGACGGCGTTCTCATCGGCCCGGAGCGTGCTGATCCGCTCGTCCCAGTAGCGGCGGAACGCTGCCCTGTCGTGGGGCCACATCCGCTCCGGAAGCTGCAGGGCGGTGCCGAGTTTCGCGTAGTCGCGGTACATCGCGTCGGCGGACTCGTCGTCGAGCGGTCCGTAGATTTTCTCGATGACGGTGAGGGCGGTGTCATAGAGCGTCGCTGTGACCCAGAGCTGCAAGTCCGCGTTGTAGGCGTTGTATCCCGGGGATTTCTCGTCGGCGGCCCGGCGAACCGGGCCATGTGCCCGGTTCACTCTGCGGCGGACCTCCTGCAGCTGTGCGTCCGAGCCGTAAACGACGGCGTAGACGTAGGTGAGGGTGCCTTTGAGCCTGTTGATCGGGCGGTCCGTGAAGGTGCTGTGCTCGGCGACACCGCGGCCCACTGCCGGGTCGGCGAGCTGCAGCAGGATGGCCCGTCCCGCTCCGGCAAGCAGGATGCCCTCCGCCCCCAAATCCGCAAGTCCACGCGCCATCTCAACAGGGTACCGGAGGAGTCCATGGATGGACGACGACGGGACCTCCCGCCGTCGTCCGCTTCTTTGCCCTTCGGGCGTTACGGGAATCACGTTTCACAATAGATTTTCTTGGGAAGGCTGTCATTTCCGTTCGATAGCCTTGGCTCATGGAATCGTTCGAGGCGCAGACTGTTCTTCTCGCCCCGTCCAGCATCGTCCGGGAGATCCTGACGGATCAGGGCAACTACCCCGTCTGGAAGTCGGGAATTGCGGAAATCGCGGGCGACATCGTCCACGGCGCCAAGATCCGCGTCCGGCTGACCGGCGGCAAGAGGTCCCTTCCGCTCCGCGTCAAGAGGTTCGACGGGCAGCGCATGGTGTGGACCGGGCGCAGGGCGCTGGGACTGCTGACCTTTGTGCGTACATTCACTGTCACTGACCATTCCGGGCTCACGCTGCTGAAAGTCAGGGACACCTTCAGCGGCCCGCTGCAGAAGCTGCTGCGGAGAACGACGGACGGCACGCCTCCGCCCCTGTCCGAGTTCGTGGACGAAGTGAAATTCCGTTCAGAACTTCTGGGCTTTCATCTCCACGACGGAATTTTCCCGGGCACGTCATTGCCCCGCCACCGGAGTGAGCGCCACAGCCCTGCGCTGCAGGCCCACTAACGCGAGTCCTGCGGTCCTAGGATGGTCCGAGACGAAAGGACAACAATGACCGTTTCCCTCGAAAATCCTTTGCTGGCCGTGGACGCCGAACTGGCGGCCCTTTCTGAAACCGATGCTTTCTCCGGTGTTGTCCGCGTGGAGCGTGCCGGCGAGGTCCTGCTGGAATCGGTGCATGGCCTGGCGAGCCGGCGCTGGAAGGTGCCCGTCTCAGCGGGAACGCGCTTCGACGTCGCCTCAGTGACCAAGCTCTTCACCGCCGTCGCGGTCTTGCAGCAGGTTGATGCCGGGGCCCTGGACCTCGACGAGTCAATCCATTCCTACGTGGACCTGACCGAGACCACCATCTCCCCGGCAGTGACCCTAAGGCACTTGCTGAGCCACACCTCCGGCATCGCCGACGACGCCGATGAGGAAGCCGGCGAGTCCTACGAGGCGCTGTGGCTTGAGCGCCCCTCCTACTCCGTCACCACGACAGCGGACTTCCTGCCGCAGTTCGCGCACAAGCCTGCCGTCTTTCAACCCGGGCAGGGCTGCCGGTACTGCAACGTGGGCTACGTCCTCTGCGGCCTGGCGGTGGAGCAAGTCACCGGGGAAAGCTACCGCGACGTTGTGGTCCGCGACGTCTTCGCCAGGGCAGGGATGGGCACAGCCGGCTTCTTCGACATGCGCGCCGCCGAGCCCGACGTTGCCGAGGGCTGGGAGCCCGTCCGGGAACCGGGCGGGCCCGTGAAGGGGTGGCGCCAGAACATCTACTCCTACCCGCCCATCGGATCGCCCGACGGCGGTGCCCACGCCACAGCAGCGGACCTCACCAGGTTCCTCACGGCCGTCCGCTACGGTGAACTGCTCACCCCAGCCTCCACCAAGGCCTTCCTCACTCCGCATGCACTGCACAGCACCACAACGGACCCCGCGCCGGGCGCACGCGCCGAGCTGTATTACGGGCTGGGTCCCGCCGTCGAGCTCACGGCGGACGGAACGGTGCGGTCCGTATACAAGGAAGGCATCAACGTCGGCGCCAGCGCCATGGTCCGCTACTACCCTGCCCAGGACGTCACGGTGGCCGTTGTTGCCAACAGCGAGGACGGCGCCTGGGGACCGTTGCGGAAGCTGGACGCGGTCATCACCGCAGCCTGAGTACGCCCACGGCGTGGATTCCTGCTGGGTGACGGAGTTATTAGCAGATACGAGGACTTGAAAGCCCCTCCTGCATACCTGTCCGAAAACTCCCTAAGCCGGGGCGGTTGCCCGGCCTTCGAGCGCTGCCAGTTGCCGGACGATCCGGTCCACCAATGACGCCGGGTCATCATGAATGTCCACGGCAAAGTGCGCCTCATCGGGGCCCAGCGGTTCGAGCGTGGCCAGCTGGGAAGCGAGCAGGCTGCCGGGCATGTACTCGTGTTCCCGGCTGCTCAGCCGGTCCGAGATGGTTGCGGCATCGCCGGCAAGGTGGACGAACACCACGTTTGGCGCGAAGCTGCGCAGCAGGTTCCGGTAGCTGCGCTTGAGCGCTGAGCAGGCGATGATGCAGGAGGCCGCTCCCCCGCCCGGGCCCGCCAGTGCGGCACCGATTTCGGCAAGCCACGGCGCCCGGTCACCGTCGTCCAATGGAACGCCGCCAGCCATCTTGGCCTTGTTGGCGGCCGGGTGGAAGTCATCGCCGTCGAAGAACGGAACGCCGAGCCGCTGCCCTAAAAGGGAACCAACCGTGGACTTCCCGCAGCCGGAAACGCCCATCACCACCAGCGGCGAGAGCACGGTCATGACCCGCTCCCGGCTCCGAAGCTCAGCAGGACCTTCCCGGATTCCGCAGAGTTACGTGCCACGCCGAAGGCTTCAAGCGCCTCCTCCACGGGGTATTCGTGGGTGATGACCGGTTCGATGTGGAGCGAGCCGTCGGCGAGCGCGGCGATGACGTCGTCGATCTCGTCGTTGAACCGGAACGAGCCCTTCAACTCGAGCTCGCGGGTGATGGCCAGGGAGATCAGGACCGGCTGCGGTCCTGTGGGCAGCAACCCCACCATCACCACGGTGCCGCCGCGGGTCGCACCCTGAATCGCGGAGGCGAGGCCGTGGTGGTTGCCGGAGGATTCAATCACGACGTCGGCCTCGACGGCGGCGATCGCCTCCACGTCGCCGGCGGCGAGCACTTCGTCCGCTCCCACGGCTTGAGCGATTTCCAGCGGCTTGTGATGCATGTCGACGGCGGTGATCCGGCGTGCGCCGGCCCGCTTCAACACCGCGACGGCCAGGGCCCCGATGGGTCCGCTGCCGATCACCAGCGCCGATTTGCCGGCCACATCGCCAGCCCGGGCCACCGCATGCCACGCCACCGAGGCGGGCTCGATCAGCGCCGCCGTCCGCAGGTCGATGCTGTCCGGCAGCGTCCGAAGCATCCGCGTCGGCAGGTTCACGTAGCGGCTGAACGCGCCGTCCTTGTGCGGGAACCGCGCGGCGCTGCCCAGGTAGGTGCAGCCGGGCGAGAGGTTGGGCCGGTCCGCCGGGTACCGGGCAGCGCCCGGACCGGGCGTGGCAGGGTGGACCGCAACCGCAGTTCCCGCGGCGGGGCCGGTTCCATCGGCCGCGGGCCGGACCACCGTTCCGGAAATTTCGTGGCCCAGCACCAGCGGCGCCTTCAGGATGGATTCGCCGGCGGCGCCGTGCAGCCAGTAGTGCAGGTCGGAGCCGCAGATGCCGCCGTAGTGCACCTCGATGACGGCCTCATCGGAGGCCGGAGCGGCGAGCGTCAATTCGTCGATGCGCAGGTCCCCGGCGGCGTGGGCCACAACAGCCGGGCCGGTCACGGGAAGAACAGGGCTGGTGAGTGCTGAATCGAGTGTCATCAGACCACCACCGTCATTCCGCCGTCAATGAAAATGGTCTGCCCGTTAACAAAGTCCGATCCGCTGGATGCGAGCCACACAGCCGGTCCGGCCAAGTCCTGAACGGTCCCCCACCGGTTCGCCGGAGTGCGGCCAAGGATCCAGGAGTTGAACTGTTCGTCATCCACCAGGTTCTGGGTCATCTCCGTGTGGATGTAGCCCGGGGCGATGCCGTTGATCTGCAGTCCGGACGCCGCCCACTCGGCCGTCATGGCCCGGGTCAGGTTCCGCAGCCCGCCCTTGGCCGCAATGTAGGGGGCAATGGTGGGCCGCGCAAGGTCCGTCTGCACGGAGCAGATGTTGATGATCTTGCCGTGGCCGCGTGGAATCATGAAGCGGGCAGCCTCGCGGCCAACCAGGAAGGCGCTGGTCAGGTCGGTGGAAATCACCCGTTCCCAGTCCTTGACGTCCAGTTCCAGCATGGGCACCCGGTGCTGGATGCCCGCGTTGTTCACCAGGATCTCCAGGGGACCCACGTTCTCTTCCACCCACCCAATGCCGCGCGTCGCCTCGGCGTCGCTCGTGACATCAAAGGCGACGCTGTGAATGCGGCCCGGCGCAAAATCCGCCGCCATCGCGGCCGCCGCGTCCTTGAGCCGCTCGGCATTGATGCCGTTCAGCACCACTGTTGCGCCGGCGTCGGCCAGTGCCCGGGCCAGCGCGTTGCCGATCCCCCGGCTCGAACCGGTGACCAGGGCAACCCGTCCGGTCAGGTCAAAAAGTGAACTCATGAGAACGGACCTGCCTGCACCAGGTTGGCCGGAGCCTGCCCTGCGGCCAGCGCCTCGAGCTGCTTCCGGAGGAGCTTGAGGATCCGCGGCTGGAACGCCGACGCATTGCCGCCCACGTGCGGGGTGATCAGCGCGTTGGTAGTGGACCACAGCGGGTGGTCCTGGGGCAGCGGCTCCGGATCGACGACGTCGATGGCGCACTGCAGGCGGCCCGACAGTACTTCCTTGGTCAGCGCAGCGGTGTCCACCACGGAGCCGCGGCCCACGTTCACCACCAGGGCGCCGTCCGGCAGGGCCGCGAGGACCTCTTCGCCGATCAGCTGGTGGGTGTGCTCGTTCAGCGGCAGCACCGAGACGAGGATGTCGTGCGTGGCGGCCAGTGAGATGAGGTCCGAGGACGCGTGCACCTCGCCGTGCTCATCGGTGCGGGCCGAACTCCCCACCCGGGTGACGGTCACTTCGAAGGGCTGCAGGCGGAGGGCGATCTCGTGCCCGATCCCACCCACGCCCAGCAGCAGCACGCGCCGGTCCGCGAGGGACTGGCGCCGTTCCGGCTTCCACAGGCCGTGCTGCTGGTCCCGCACCGCCTGGTCGATGCCGCGCAGCTTCGCCAGGATCAACCCAATGGCGAGTTCCGCCGTCGCAGCCGCGTGGACTCCGGAGGCACTCGCCACACCGGCCGCCGGGCCGGCAGCCTCAATCACGCCGTCGTACCCGGTGGACTGCGTCTGCACGTACTTCAGCTGCTCCACCCTGCCGAGGGAGCCCAACACCGCGCCGGCGCCGATGTACGGAAGGATAACGCCGTCGATCTCACCCAGCGTCCCGCCGTCGGGATCCCCTTTCAGGTCCCAGACCACACCCCGCAGCCCTTCGGGAAGGGGTGAGAGATCGTCGAGGAGCTGCTGGTCGGGGAAGCTGACTGTACGGACTGTTTGCATCGGGAAACCTATCAATCGGGCGGGTGGAGGCTGTGGCTAGCGGCGGTCGAACGTGAGGCCGCCGGGTACCTGGAACGTGGGCATCAGTTCAAGCATGCCAACATTCACGTGCCGGGGCGTTTCGATGGCGTAATCCATCGCGTTGACGATGTCATCGGTGGTCAGCGATTCGTAGCCCTCGTAGTAGGTCTGCCACGCTTCCTCCATCGCTTCGGGCGTGCCGCCCATATTACGGCCGAAGATTTCCGTCTCCACCCGTCCGGGGCAGATCTCGGTGACCCGGATGCGCTTGCCCACGGTGTCGTTGCGGAGCTGGCGGGAGATCTGGTGCACAGCGGCCTTGGTGGCGTGATAGACGGTGTGGCCGTAGAAGTTGTACACGCCGGCGATGGAGCTGACGTTGATCACGTGCCCCAGGTCGCGCTCCACCATGCCCGGCAGCACCAGCCTGGTCAGCTGGAGCAGGCCGCGGAGGTTGACGTCCACGAGCTCATCGATGTCACTTGCGCTGGAGTCCAGGATGTTGCCGGGCCGGGAAACTCCGGCACAGTTCACCAGGACATCCACTTGCAGGTCTCCGACGGCGGCAGTCAGCGCTGCGGTGTCCGTCAGGTCCACGACGTGGGGCACCGCCCCGGTCTTGTCTGTAAGTTCCTTCAGGCGCTCCTCGTTGCGGGCCAGGGCGTGGACGGTCAGCCCGCGCTTGGCCAGCCGCTCAGCGATGGCCGCGCCCATACCGGTGGATGCGCCGGTAACAAGGGCGGTCTTGTAGTCAGAAAAAGTCATGGAAGTCTCCTAATAGGGTGCGGCCCGGAGCCGCGGGGTGAGGTGGAAAATCAGGCGTCGCGGAGGGGCTGGTGCGCCCGGTCCTTGACCGTGCTGACCGCGGCAAGCGTGCCCAGTGCGGTGACCACCGCGTAGAAGGCAGGCATGTAGATGTTGCCGGTGGACGAAATCAGCCAGGTCATCAGCAGCGGCGCGGTACCGCCGAACAGTGCCGAGGAGATGTTGTAGCCCAGGCCGTAGGCCGAGTAGCGGACGCGGGTGGGGAAGAGTTCCACGATGAGGATGTGGATGACGGCCGTGTGGCCGGCGAAAACAATGGCCATGATGCAGGCACCCATGATGGCGAATGCCATTTCGCCGGTGGCGATCAGGGCGTAGGAGGGAATGCCCAGGACGGCCATGGCGATGGCCGAGCCGGCGATGACCTTCTTGCGGCCGATCCGGTCTGAGAGGGCACCCATGAAGGGGATGGCGATGCAGATGACCACGAGGCTGCAGGCGGTAACCAGCAGGGCTTCGCCGATGGTGAAGTTGAGCTGCTTGCCCTTGAGGAACGTGGGCATGTAGGAGAAGAGGACGTAGTAGCCGGAGCCGTTCATCAGCGGGATGAAGAGGGCCAGCAGCATGGCGCGGCGGTGTTCGGCGGAGGCGAAGGCTTCCTTCAGCGGGTTCTTCGACAGCCCGCCCTCTTCCTTCAGCTTTTCAAAGTTGGGGGTGTCGCTGATGGCCTTGCGGATGTACCAGCCGATGACGCCCATGGGGATGGCGACCAAGAAAGGAATGCGCCATGCGAACGAGCCGAAGCCGCCGCCGTCGATCGCTGCCTGGGTGAGCCAGGGAGACATGGAGAATGCAACGAGGGTACCGGTGAGCAGGGCTGCGAAGGAGGCGATCTGGGCGTAGGAGGTGATGATGCCGCGCTTGCCTTCCGGGGCGTGCTCGGCGAGGAAGGTCATGGCGCCGGCAGCTTCGCCACCCACGGAGAAGCCCTGCAGCATGCGGAGCAGCACAAGGAGGATCGGTGCGGCGATGCCGATGGCGGAGTAGGCGGGCAGCAGGCCGATGCCGGCGGTGGCCACACTGATCAGCAGGATGACAAAGACCAGGAGTTTTTGGCGCCCGATCCGGTCACCCAGGTATCCGCAGACCACGGCCCCGAGGGGGCGCACAAAGAAGGAAACGGCGTAGCCGGCAAAAACGAACAGCAGGGCGTTGTCCGGGTTTCCGGGCGCCAGGAAGACGAGGGCAAGCGTTCCGGCCATAAAGGCGAAGATGCCGTTGTCGTAGAGTTCCACGAAAATGCCGACGCAGCCGGCCGTGACGACCTTGCGGGTCTGCTTGCTGCTGAGCCGCTCTGTGTGCGGCTGGGCCGCGTGCGTAGAGGTGGACATGGCTTTCCTTACTTAAGGGGATGGTAACAAGGGTTTGAAGCTAAGGCGAGGACGGTTAGCTTCCGGCTGCCGGCGCGAGCCGGGGCGGGCCCGGATCCTTGCCGACGCCGAGGAGGGAAAAGACTGTGCTGACGGTGGATCGGAGGGTCTCCAGTTCCCGCAGCCCTGCCCGGTACTTCGCTGTTGCTTCGGGGACGGTGGTCTTGCGGAAAGTGATTTTGTGGCCGGGCCGGGCCTGGGCCAGGACGTCCAGCGAGCGGCTGGTGACCACGGCGAGGACGGGGTAACCGGCGGTGACGCCGCGTCCGCGGTGCAGGACCAGGAGTTCTTCCCGTGAAGGCACTTCGATGGCTCCCACCGGGACGCCCCTGGACAGCACCTCGGCGGTGGACTGGCGCTCGGGAAGGGCACCACCCAGGCGCAGGCCGATGTGGTTGCTCCGGCCACTGACCGTGTATTCGGTGTTGTAGAGCAGGTCCGCGGTGTCGCCGAACTCCTCCATGTCAGGGCCGTCGGTGACCTCCACCACCGCGGTGCTGTGGAATTCCGGCCGGGTGAGCCCCAGGCGGAACAGCGGGAGGTCGAAGTACGGCTGCCGGATGGGCTGGACGCTTTCGAAGGTCTTCAGTTCCGTGCCTTCCGCGAGCCGCAGCCCGAATCCGACGACGGTGTCCGGGGCGCAGCTGCCAAGAAGGACGGGTGCCTCCACGGAGCCGTGGACGGCTATGTAGGCCCGCAGCCCGCCGTTGATCCCGCGCAGCGCTACTGTCTCTCCTGCCCTGACGGATAGGGGCTCCCACTGCTGGCACTCGCGCCCGCCCACCGTGAGGTGCAGGGGTGCGCCGGTGACGCTGATAAGGATGTCGGTGGTGGCGCGCATGCGGAAGTCCAGCGCGGTAACCTCCAGCAGCGGGGCGTTGTCGCCGTTGCCGGCAAGGATGTTGGCGGCGCGGGCTGAGAACTGGTCCAGGGCGCCGTTGACGGGCAGGCCGAAGCGGGGGCCGCGGAAACGCCCAAGGTCGGTGACCACTGAGTTGCCTGGCTGCTGAATGACCAGGGAGCCGCTCATCGTGCCGCCTCCAGCTTCCGGCCTGCGTAGGCAGCGAATTCTTCGGGCTGGATCCGGTGGAAGCGCAGCAGGTCGCCGGGCACGTAGGGAACCAGAGGCTCTGCCGTGGCGTCGAGGACGGTCAGCGGCGTTTGGCCTATGACGCACCAGCCACCGGGTGCCACGGCCGGAGCAATAACTGCCTGGCGGCCCGCCACCGATACGGCTCCGGCCGGCACGGACAGCCGGGGATCCTTCAGCCGCGGAACGGCGAACGGGAAATCGGGGCCGTCCATCATGGGCGAACCGGCGGGGGCGCCAAGGCAGCGGATCACGTAGGACTTGGCGGTGTGGAGCTCGATGATCTCCTCGACGGAGAGCTGCTGCTGTTCGGCGACGCGCTCCAAGTCGGGGCCGTACTCGCCGCCGTAGACCACCGGGACGCGGAATTCGCGGGGTGCACGGGCGGGGGTGCCGGTGAACTCAAGCTGGCGCAGGCCGAGCAGGACAAAAGCCTTGACCTGGCGTGCGGAGGTGACCCCGGGATCGAACTCAACGAGCAGGGAGTCGTACGTGGGCACTGCGCCGTGGACGCCGTCGGCCCCTGTAGCGTCCAGCCACCCGGCGAGGGCGTGCACGGTGGCCCAGTTGGCTTCCCGGTCCGGCGAGGAAGCTACGACGCGCAGGGCCGCGTCACCGGATTCGAACACCTCCACCGGAGGCTGCGCTGGAGTCTGCGTGGCGGTCATGATCAGGCGGCTTTCACTTTGGCGGCCAGGACCTGGGCGAGCGGGGCGATGGTGACGCCGGCGCGTTCCAGTTCAGCGCGGACCTGGCGGGCCAGCTGGACGGCGCCCGGGGTGTCTCCGTGGAGCAGGATGGTGTCGGCAACGATGGGCAGGTCGGTCCCGGCCACGGTTTCGATGACGCCTTCGCAGACCATGCGGATGGTGCGGGCCACGATGGCTGCGGGGTCGTGGATCACGGCGCCTGGCTGGCTGCGGGGCACCAGGGTGCCGTCTGCCTGGTAGGCGCGGTCCGCGATGCCCACGATGCCCACCGGGAGCTTGCGGGCTGCGGCGGCGTCGGCCAGTTCGCCGTCCTGGGCCAGGACGATGAGGTCCGGGCTGACGCGGGCGGCGGCGTCAGCCACTGCTTCGGCGTAGTCGGGGCGGGTGGCAACGAGGTTGCCCAGCCGGCCGTGCGGTGCAAGATGGACGACGCCGGCACCGTGGTAGGCGGCGAAGGCGCTGAGGGCCCCGAACTGGTACAGGACGTCGTTGCGGACCTCGTCCGCGGTGAGGTCCATGGCGCGGCGGCCGAAGCCGCGCAGGTCCGGGAAGCTGGGGTGCGCGCCGATGGCGACGCCGCGGCGCACGCACTCGGCGACCGTGGCGTTCATGATGTCCGGGTCTCCGGCGTGGAAGCCGCAGGCGATGTTGGCGCTGGACACCACTTCGAGCAGGGCCGCGTCGTCGCCCATCGAGTAGGCGCCGAAGCCTTCTCCGAGATCTGCTACGAGATCAACGATGGGTCCCATGTGAGCCCTCCTTCGGGGTGGTGGCGCGGCGCTGGGCCAGAGGCACAGCGTCAGCTGCCGGAAGCGGAAGTTTCGGGACTAGCCGTGGTACTTGCGGTCCCGTTGCCCGGATTACCGGGCTTGTAGAAAAAGTTTGACACCGGGATTTGGATCACACAAAGACGTAATAGGTGTCACGGGATAGGTGCCGGTTATGACCCGCAACTGCCTTTAACGAAAGTTCTGCCCGGTCCGCGTTGCGGGCCGGGCAGGACTTTTGTGTTGTTTCGTTGTGTCTGCGATTGGGCCTGTGGGTACGGGACAGGGCGTCAGCGGAGGGCTTTGCGGAGCCCCATAACGCGTTCGACGACGACCACTACCGCCAGGGAGATCAGGATGAGGATCACGGACAGCGCGGCGACGGCGGCGTCCGCGGAGTTTTCCACGTACCGGAGCACCTGCACGGGCAGGGTGGGCAGGCCTGACTCGGCCACAAACAGCGAGATGACTGCTTCATCGAAGGAGACGATGAAGGCAATGACGCCGCCGGCGATCACACCTGGCTGGATGATGGGCAGCGTGACCCGCCGGAACACCGTCCAGGAGTTGGCGCCCAGGATGCGGGCAGCCGCTTCACAGGATGTGTCGGTGGTGGCCAGGCTCATCAGGGTGGTCCGGATGACGAACGGGATGGTGATGGCCACGTGGCCAATGATGATCCCGGCGTAGGTGTTGTTCAGCTCCAGCGGCCCGAAGAGCAGCACCATGCCCAGTGCCAGGACGATGCTGGGGATCAGCAGCGGTGAGAGGAAGAACGACTGGACGGCTGCCTTGGCTTTGAAGTTGAACCGGTCCAGGGCCAGTGCCGCCGGTACTCCCAGCGCGAGGACGATGAGCGTGACGATGACCGCCACGATCAGGCTGACCTTCATGCCTTCCATGAAGGTGCTTTCCTGCGGCAGCATCTCGTACCACTTCAGGGTCAGCCCTTCTGGTGGGAAGGACAGGTACTGGTTGGAGGCGAAGGACACCACGAAGACGATCAGCAGGGGTGCCAGCAGGAACAGGTACAGCAGGAACACCAGCAGCCCGAAAGCGGGTTTGGCGGGGTTGAAGCGCGGCTTGAATACCTTGACGTCGCTCACGGTCAGCCTCCGATTTTCTTGGTGAGGCGCTGGTAGACGGCGATGATGAGGCCGAACAGCACCAGCAGGATGACGGACAGGGCGGCTGCGAACGGCCAGTTGAGCAGGCCTGTGGTCTGGTCGTAGATCTCGGTGGCCAGGACCTGCACGCTGCCGCCGCCCAGGAGGCGCGGGGTGATGAAGGTGCTGATGGAGAGGACGAAAACCAGAAGGAACGCTGTCAGCAGGCCGGGAAGGCACAGCGGGAGCGTGACCTTGGTGAACACCTTGAACTTGCTGGCGCCCAGGGATCCGGCGGCTTCCTCAAGCTGGGGGCTGAGCCGGCCGAAGCCGGAGATCATGGCCAGGATGGCGTACGGCATAAAGATTTCCACCAAGCCGATGGTTACGCCGGTCATGTTGTTGGTGAGCTCAAGCGGGGTGTCGATCAGGCCCAGCCCGTCCAGCGAGGAATTCACCAGCCCGTTGGTTCCAAGGATCACCATCCACCCATAGGTGCGGACCACGGCCGAGGTCAGCAGCGGGGCGATGGCGATGGCGATGAGCAGACCGCGGTACTTGCTGGTGCTGCGGGCCAGGAACAGTGCCACCGGGTAGGACACAATGACGCACAGGATCCCCACGGTGACGCCCATCTGGAAGGTGTCCAGGGTGACGCGCCAGTAGTAGGGGTCGGTGAGCGGCTGGATATAGGTATCAAGGGTGAACGTCTCAACAATGACGCCGTCCGGGAAGCCCTGGTTGAAAGACATCCGGATCATGTAGGCCAGCGGGAAGACGAAGCTCACAAGCAGGCCGAGAAGGCCGGGAAGCAGCAGCGCCAGGTACGTGCGCCGGTTGCGCCGTTCCGTGGCTTTTTCCAGCTGCCCCTCGTCCTGGGCTTTGGGCCGCTGCCCCGGATCGACAGGGGTTTGCAGGAGTGTCATGCCGCCACCAGCTTCTCCGTTTTCACAGGCGTGGGCAGGATGTAGGCGTCCTCGGGCGCCCAGGACAGGTAGGCGGCGTCACCGACGCGCGGCAGGTCGCCGCTGGTGGTCAGCAGCTGGGCCTGAAGGTGCTGGTCGCCCACGCGGACGGCAACGGCCAGGGCATCGCCGGTGTAGCTGACGCGCTCGATGGTCCCTGCCAGTGCTGTCCCGCCGGCCCGCGGGTGCAGGGAAACGCCCAGCCGGTGCGGGCGGATAACCATTTCGTGCGTGCTGCCGGCCAGCCCTGCCGAGCCGACGGCCCCGAACTGGCCCAGGCCTTCCACGTCCACCTTGTAGTAGCTTTCGCCGGCCATGGCTGCCTGGCCGGTTTCAGCGCCCACCCGGGCGGTGAGGAAGTTGGCCTGGCCAATGAAGTTGGCCACGAAGTGCGTGCGGGGCCGTTCGTACACGTCCGTGGGGGAACCGAACTGCTCGATCAGGCCGCCGTTCATGACGGCGATCCGGTCCGCCATGTCCAGGGCCTCGTCCTGGTCGTGGGTGACGAAGAGCGTGGTGGCCCTGGTGCGCTGCTGGATGGACCGGATCTCGGTGCGCATGGTTTCACGGAGTTTGGCATCCAGGTTGGACAGCGGCTCGTCCAGCAGGAGCAGGGTGGGCTCCACCACCAGCGCGCGGGCCAGGGCAATGCGCTGCTGCTGGCCGCCGGAGAGTTCCTTGGTCTGCCGTTTGCCCAGGTGGCCCAGCTGGACCATGTCCAGGGCGGCCGCGACGCGGGCTTTCTGCTCTGCCTTCGGGGTCTGGCGCATTTCCAGGCCGAAGGCCACGTTCTGCTCGACGTTCATGTGCGGGAACAGGGCGTAGGACTGGAAGACCATGCCCATGCCCCGCTTGTTCACTGGGGTGTGGGTGATTTCCTTGCCGTCCACCACGATGGAGCCGGCGGTCGGGTCCATCAGGCCGGCAACCATCCGAAGGGTGGTGGTTTTGCCGCAGCCGGACGGGCCAAGGAGCGCCACCAGGTGCCCCTCCTCCACTTCCATGTTCAGGCGGTCGACGGCGGGTTCCAGACCAGCTGCGTACCTTTTGGTCAGATCTACGATCGACAGTTTTGATTCAGTCACGGGTTCAGTTCTCCTGAAGGGAAAGTTTGGGAGGGGCACCGGCAGGCGCTATTTGGTGATGATCTGGCGCTTCCAGGTGTCGGTCCACTTGTCGCGGGCCGAGGAAAGGAAATCGACGTCCAGCGGGACGATGTTCAGGGAGCCGTCGGTGGGTACCACACGGTCCTTCACGTCAGCGGGCAGTTCCGCGTTCGTGACAGAGGGGGCGTAGAACAGTGCCTTGGCGAAAGCCGTCTGCGCCTCTGCGGAGAGTGCGTAGTCAACGAAGGTCTTGGCTGCCGCGGAGTGCGGGGCGTCCTTCACAAGGTTGATGGTGTTGATCTGGTAGACCGTGCCTTCCTTGGGGAAGGTGACACCCATCTTCTTGTTGCTCTGGTCGCTGTAGAACTGGCCGCGGGCGTTTTGGCCCAGGCCAAGGACGGTCTGGCCGGTGATGACGTTCTGGTACTCATCCGGGTTGGGTGCGAAGGTCTGCACGCCCGGCGCCATTTCCTTGAGCCGGGCAACCGCCTTGTCAATGCCCTGGGTGTAGTCCTCGCCCTCCATCTTGGAGGTGATGGCTGTCAGGGACAGGCCCAGCAGCGACGGCGGGGCGTTGACGTTGATCTTGCCGGCGTACGCCGGGTCCCACAGGACTTCCCAGCTGTCCGGGGCTTCCGGGAAGGTGGCGGTGTCGTAGACGAGGCCGACGGCGTCGAGCATGGCCACCGGGCCGTACCCTTCCTTGTCCTGGAACTTCTCGGGAACGTTGGCGAGGTTCGGGACGCCGTCGGCATCCACCTTCTCGAATAGTCCCTGCTTGTTGCCGGTGGTGGAGACGGAGTTGTCCATGATGGCCACATCGGTGGCGGGGTTGTTTTTCTGGCCTTGCAGGGCGCTGAGCATCTCTGCCGAGGACCGCTTGGACGCGTAGTTGATCTTGATGTCCGGGTACTTTGCCTTGAACGGTTCAATGACCGCCGCCGTGTACTGGTCCTGCCACACGCCGGAGTAGGCAATCAGGTTGACTTCGCCCGAGGTAGGGCTGCCGCTACCGGCGGCTTCATTTCCGCCTCCGCAGGCGGAGAGTGCCAGCACCGCCGCGGAAAGCGCGGCCACGGCTGCCATTTTGCCTTTGATTGTTGCTCGCATGTGCCATCTCTTTCTAAAGAAGAACCCGTGCTTTTAGGTGGCGGATCCTGAATGCTCCGAAACTATGGAGCGCATATTTCGGAAATGTAAAAGAAAACGTCCATTTCGGTAAACCCCGCTTTTATGCAGAATGCATCTGACGTCATCGGTAAATTGCATGCCTGCCGGGGGTAGAATGTACTGCTAGTGAAATTGCGTTCTGGGTTCAACCTAGTGTCAGAGATGTGGATCACACAAAGACTTGTTGTGTATCCCGCCATAGCATCCGGTTATGACCTTTCTGGGTTCAGGACGCCGCGGAGAGAGAAGGCGGCATGGATACGCGGAAGCTTGCGTACTTTGTGCAGATTGTGGATTCGGGAAGCATCACCAAGGCCGCGGCGGCGCTGCATGTGGCCCAGCCTGCCCTGAGCCAGCAGGTTTCGGCGCTGGAGACTGACCTGAAGCAGCGTCTGTTGATCCGCAGCAAGCAGGGGGTTAAGCCCACCGCCGCCGGGCATACGCTGTACCGGCATGCCCAATCCATCCTGCGCCTTGTGGACCAGGCCCGCCTTGACGTGGCCAAGTCCGGCGCCGCACCGTCCGGGCGCGTTTCCATTGCCATTGCGCCCTACAGCATGGCGTCGAGCCTGACGCCCAGGATCATCAGTGAAGTGGCCAGCCGGTACCCGGACATCACCCTGCACGTCACGGAAATCTACGGCGGCGTGCTCAGTGAAGCCATCAAGAACGGCCGGCTGGACATGGCACTCATCTACGAGCCCGGGCCCATTCGCGGTGTGCTGTTCACCACCATGATCGTGGAGGACCTCCACTTTGTAGTCAGCGCCGGCAGGGCCGGAGTGAACCACGCGGACGGCGAAATCTCCCTTGAGGAAGTGGCCCGCCACGGCCTGTTCCTGCCCGAGCAGATCCACACCCTCCGCCAGGCCGTAGAGGCCGGCTTCACCAGTAAGGGGCTCAAGGTCCAGTTGGTGGGTGAGGTGGAATCCGTTCCGTCCCTTACCCGGTTGCTGCGGGCCGACCTGGGTGCCACCATCATGCCCAAGTCTGCCGCGGATGCCCTCTTCCACGAGGAAGATTTCCATGTCCTCCGGATAATGGATCCCGCACTGCAGTGCAAGATCGCGCTGTGCACGCCGGACCACGACCCGCTTTCCGAGGCTGCGTCCGCTGTTCTCCTGGTGCTGAAGGAAATGCTCCAGGAAATGCTCAGCTCCAAATATGCCCGTTAACCGGTCCATACCATCCGCTTATCGGGGCACTCATCATTCGTCTTAGCGCCCGCACCCTCCTGATCCTAAACTGAATTCATGGCCGGGCATTTACGGCCGATTCATTCTTTCAAGGATTAATTGGGAGCACGTTGTGAAAAAGATCAACACCCTCCGGAGCATTTCGGGCCGAGGCCTGGGCTTGATGGCCAAAACCGGTTTCCACTGCCCTGCGAATGGTTTTTGGCGCCCCGAGGACCGCTCCATGGACCCCGTCTTTGTCTTCGAAGGCAGCATCATGCCCGCAGGCAGGGGCGGATCCACGGTCTGGCTCCTGGAGGACGCGGTGGTCGGTCCCCCTACGCATCTGCTTCCGGCGCGGTAAGGCCACCTTAGGGCAGTCTGCTTTGGCTTGCGATTAGATCAGCCGTTAGGGAATGGGTCGGCGCCGACCACGGTAGGGTCGCTGCCCCCCGACCTGCATCAAGGAATGTCAGACCCCCTCACGATGATTGGTATATGGCGAAGGCGGCGGTGGCGAAGGCGTTTGAGGACATCAATGCTGCTCTTGCCGTGCTCACTGCCGAGGTGGACGGGTGTGGTGCGGAGCCGTTTTCGGAGGCTGATCCGCTGGCCGGGCTGGGGGATGGGTGCCTGGACATCCTTTCCGGGGCGCATGAAGCCGAGGCCGGGTTCGCGGGTCTGAAGGCCCGGGCTGCGGTGAAGTACGCGGATACCGTCGATGCGGTGGCGCCGCCGGACGCGCCGGTGCAGGC
>NZ_JBHVZR010000007.1:173582-202392 GCF_042879835.1 Pseudarthrobacter sp. NPDC058329 | reverse complement strand
TACTTCCGGGTCTCCGCTGAAACATCGCTTAAATGCGGCACGGTCGTTGCAACTCCCAAAATCTATGGGTGTTGCAACGACCGCTAGAACTCAAGAAAGGGGGCAGGCGCCGTCGTTGTTCGGCTTCGTTACAAAGAAGCTTGTGCCACAGTGTACGTATCCTTGATGACGTCGTCCCAGGCCGGGCCGTACAGAACCTTCGAGCCCTTGTAGCCGTAACTGTTGATCGAGTTTTGGAAGCCGCCCGGGCCTGACCCGATCAGCCATGGACCACCGGATGAGCCGCCGTTCATGTCACAGGGGATGCCCTGGGTGCCGAACCCCGGGTTGATGGTGTCCGGCCTTGCCGTGCCGGCGCAGCTCCTGAGGGTCTCGCCGGTAAAGGGACTCGATGCCGGGTACCCATAGGACGTGTAGTACTGTCCCTTGGCTTGGTTGAACGCTACGCCCGAGCCGCCCACTACGTCGGTCAGGAGCCGGCCGGTTTCGTCCGGGGCCACCACGGCAAAGGCGGTGTCGTACGTCATGTCGCCGCCGGAGCTCCAGCCGATGGGCGCGTACAAGGCCGTGGCTGTCCACGTGCCGTAGGGCCGTTCGCCGTTTTCATACGCGGGGACAAAAGCGAAGTTCTCAGCTTCCTGCCCCAGCCCGTCCATGGTGCAGTGGCCGGCCGTGGCCACGGTGCTTCGGTTCGCGGAGGTAACGGCGTTGCCGGAGCAGACGTAGTTGGCGCCGCCCATGGTGAAGAAGACCTTGCCGATGTGCTTCACGGTCGCTGGGGCTTCAGCCTTGGCGCGGGTGCCCTTGATTTTGCTGCTCTTGCCCTTTTTCACGGTGTCCACGCTGGAGCGGTTGCCGCGTTCGAGTGCCTTGCCGCTCAGGACCTCGCCGGGAACGGCCTGCCGCATCCGGTCGGCGGTCCAGTAATCGGCCACGCCGGTACTGTCCACAACCGCGCTGACGACGGTGGGAGTTTTCTTTTCATCGGAAGCGGCGGGGGCAGCAGTGGCCCCGCCTGCGGAGCAGAGCGTCAGTGCGGCTGCTGCTGAGAAGCTTAAAAATCCGGAAACTAAGGACCTGGTGCGAATCATTGTTGTCCTGTCCTAACGGGGAGGGCCCCGGGGGAGGGCCATGAGTGACGTGGCAAACATATAGCCGGATACAACATTGTAGATAGTAGCCACGTATCGGCTAGTGCTTTAGTCCTTTTCCTGCCCCGCAGCTTCAAACAAGGGGGCCCTGCGGCCCACCCCAAGCGGAAAGCGCGACGGCGGGCGGGCACCCGGGGCGAGTGACGCCGTCGGACGTTCTGCATCGCTGTAATCCTGTCCGCTGGAAGGGTAACCCTGACATTCCAGTAGGGTTCAAACCCGTGGGCTCGGGTAGGTTATAGATGGTGAAATAGACCGGATTTCATAATTAAGCCGACCTTCAGGGAGACGCCCGCGCATGTCCAAGATTATCTACACCCACACCGACGAAGCGCCGATGCTGGCTACCTATTCGTTCCTGCCCATCATCGAGGCGTTCGCCTCGACAGCAGGTGTGGAGGTGGAGACCCGCGACATTTCGCTCGCCGGCCGCATCATCGCCGTTTTCGGTGACTACCTGACCCCCGAGCAGCAGATCGGTGACGCCCTTGCTGAACTCGGTGAGCTGGCAAAGACGCCGGAAGCCAACATCATCAAACTGCCCAACATCAGCGCCTCCATCCCGCAGCTGAAGGCAGCCATCGCCGAGCTGCAGGGCCAGGGCTACGCCCTCCCCGACTACCCGGACAACCCGTCCTCGGATGAGGAGACGGCCGTCCGCTCCCGCTACGACAAGATCAAGGGCTCGGCCGTGAACCCGGTGCTGCGCGAGGGCAACTCGGACCGCCGCGCACCCCTGTCCGTCAAGAACTACGCACGCCAGAACCCGCACTCCATGGGCGCCTGGACCGCCGACTCGAAGACCAACGTGGCCACCATGGGCAAGGACGACTTCCGCTCCAACGAGAAGTCAGTCGTCATCGAGTCCGAGGGCACCATCGCCATCCAGCTGGTCCGCGAAGACGGTTCGGTCAAGGTCCTGAAGAAGGCCTTCCCCGTAATGGCCGGCGAGGTCATCGACGGTACCGTGATGCGAGCCGCTGCCCTGGACGAGTTCCTGCAGGCACAGGTTGCCCGCGCCAAGGAAGAAGGTGTCCTGTTCTCCGCCCACCTCAAAGCCACGATGATGAAGGTCTCCGATCCCATCATCTTCGGCCACGTGGTCAAGGCCTACTTCTCCGAGCTCTTCGACACCTACGGCAAGCAGCTCGCCGCCGCGGGGATCAGCCCCAACAACGGCCTCGCTGCCATCCTCAGCAGCCTCGAGGACCTGCCGGAAGACGTCCGTGAAGGCGTCCAGTCGCTCATCAAGAAGGGCCTCGAAGACGGCCCCGCCCTGGCTATGGTGGATTCGGACAAGGGCATCACCACCCTGAACGTGCCCAGTGACGTCATCGTGGACGCCTCCATGCCCGCCATGATCCGCAGCTCCGGCCACATGTGGGGCCCGGACGGCGCGGAAGCCGACACCCTCGCAGTGCTGCCGGACAGCTCCTACGCCGGGATCTACCAGGTGGTCCTCGATGACTGCCGCGCCAACGGCGCCTACGATCCCACCACCATGGGAACCGTGCCGAACGTGGGCCTCATGGCGCAGGCAGCTGAGGAATACGGCAGCCACGACAAGACCTTCGAACTCCAGGAAGCCGGCACCGTGCAGATCGTGGACGGCTCCGGCAACGTCCTGATCGAACACCAGGTCTCCGAGGGTGATATCTGGCGCGCCTGCCAGACCAAGGACCTGCCCATCCGCGACTGGGTCAAGCTGGCCGTCACCCGTGCCCGCGCCTCCCAGACGCCGGCCGTGTTCTGGCTGGATGAGGAGCGCGCCCACGACGCCAACCTCATCGCCAAGGTCAACGAGTACCTGAAGGACCACGATACCGAGGGGCTGGACCTCCGGATCCTCTCCCCGGTGAAGGCCATCGCGTTCACCCTCGAGCGCATCCGCAAGGGCGAGGACACCATCTCGGTTTCCGGCAACGTCCTCCGCGACTACTTGACGGACCTGTTCCCGATCCTGGAACTGGGCACCAGCGCCAAGATGCTCTCGGTTGTTCCGCTGATGAACGGCGGCGGGCTTTTCGAGACCGGCGCCGGCGGGTCCGCCCCGAAGCACGTCCAGCAGCTGCTCAAGGAAAACCACCTGCGCTGGGACAGCCTGGGCGAGTTCCTGGCCCTGGCCGTCAGCTTCGAGCACCTGGCCACCACCACCGGCAACGCCCGCGCCCAGGTCCTGGCCGACACCCTGGACCGTGCAACCGGCACCTTCCTGCTGGAAAACAAGTCGCCCAGCCGCCGTGCGGGCGAGCTGGACAACCGTGGCAGCCACTACTTCCTGGCCCGCTACTGGGCAGAGGAACTGGCCAAGCAGACGGACGACGCCGATCTGGCCACCTCCTTCAGCTCCGTCGCCGACGAACTCTCCTCCAAGGAGGAGACCATTGTGGGCGAGCTGGCTGAAGTCCAGGGCTCGCCGGTGGACATCGGAGGCTACTACAACCCGAACGACGCGAAGGCATCCGCCGTGATGCGCCCGTCCGCCACGCTGAACAAGGTGCTCGCCACCCTGAGCTAGGGGCCGGCTGCTGCGGCAGCGAAACAGGCAACACCGAAGAGGCGGTGCCCCGGGGTAAATTCCCGGGGCACCGCCTCTTTACTATTGCGGCACGAACTACCGTGCGGCCCGCTGCCGACGCGACGCCGTCGGGCTTTTATAGCTCAGTCCTTGCCTTTGCCCTTGCCCTCGTTGTCCTTCTTGTCGTCAATGGTTCCGGTTCCGGTTCCGGTTCCGGTCCCGGTTTCGGTTGCTGGGGCGGGCGCAGGCTCAGGTGCCGGTGCCGGTGCCGGGGCCGGGGCCTCGGCGGACGGCGAGGACGTTTGGGCCGCCTGGTCCGCTGCGGTTTTCGCGTCTTCTGCTGCCTTGGCAGCCGCAGCAACAGCATCCTCGAGGTCGGCGCGGACGGCCGCTGCGACGGTGGTGATGGTCTGCCGGCGCTCTTCTGAAACTTGGCCCTTGGCCTGTGCCGCAGCCAACTCCTGCTCAAGGCCTTCCAGGGCTTTCATCGCGGTGGCGGGATCATTCCGCGAGGAGGCCTCGCTGACTTCCAGGACCCGCGCCTGGAGCGGCCGGGCAGTCCCTGGCTGCAGTCCCGCGTCGGTGGGACCGCAGCCAGCCAACAGAACGGCTGCCATAACCGCAGCCGTCCACGTCCTTACAACCCGCACGTGCGAGCCGTTGGAAATGCCCAACAGTTCAAGGCTCAAGGTTCCACGCTCTTTTGGAGTTCCTCGAGGTGCTCGCCAAGGACGCCGGTCACCGTGGGGTAAGGCACGACGTCGCGTGGGGACTGGGTGGACAGACTCACCAACACTGCCGCCACGGCTGCCGCTACCACTACTACCCCAAGGAGCACCGCCAGCCACAGGCGACTGCGCTTGGATCCTGTGGACCGCTCCTTCTTCGGCTGCCTGCCCTTCGCTGCTTGTCCAGGGACGGCCGGGGAAGCTTCGCCAGCCGGCCCTGCTGCCTCCCGCAGTTCGTCCACCGACTCTTCAGCAGTGATGGAGGGCGGGTGGAACGGCATGGCCGGCAGGACCCTCGTGGTCTCGGGAACGAGTTCCCCCGGGGTTGAAGCCGGCGAGACCAGCGCCTGCCTGAGGGCGGTCTCGATGTCCGCGGCGGCGGGGCGTTCCAGGGGTTCGATGGCTGTCATGGAGCGAACCAGGTCAGCCCATTCGGCTGGCAGGTCCTCGGGAATTTCCGGCGCCCGGTGCAGTCGCGCCACTGCTGATTCAACTGCGCCGCCCGGATACTCAACCGTGCCCTTGATGCATTCAATCAGCACAAGCCCTAGGGAGTAGATGTCCGAGGCAGGGGAGAGGGGCTGGCCCAGGGCCTGCTCAGGGCTCAGGTAAGCGGCAGTGCCCACCATTGTTCCCGTGGCTGTCAGCCGGGTGGAGTCAGCGATCCGGGCAATGCCGAAGTCCGTAAGTTTGGGACGCAGTGGTTCCCCGGGCCGGATCTGCACCAGCAGGATATTGGCTGGTTTGATGTCGCGGTGGATGATACCCAGACCGTGGACATAAGCGAGCGCGTCCGCGATGCCGGCCCCGATGACTGCCAATTCCTCGAGGGGGACGCGGCTGTGCCGGATCCTGGTCCGCAGATCCTGGCCGTCAACAAGTTCCATGGTGAGGAAAGGTCTCGGTTCGTCAGGGATCCGGTCATCGATACCGGCGTCGAAAAGCGTGACCAGTCCAGGATGATTGAGTGTTGCCAGAAGCTGGATTTCCGCTTCCTGCCGCTTCAATTCGTCGGCGTCCGGAGCCTGCGGGGCAAAGAGTTTTAGGGCGACATCGCGGCCCAGGTTCTCGTCCCGGGCACAGTACACCGATGACATTCCGCCGCGGCCAATAACTTCACCCAACCGATAACGACCGCCAACCACTTCATTCTTGATGGAGCTAGGCGATTCCGCCACCATGACCTGTTCCTCCCGGTGCGCTGCGGCACTGTCGTACAACAAATTATACGGGCGGTGGACTAAACGGACGATTAGCCGGGTCCCTGTTCTGTGACACGCCGGGGGCCCGGCGGCGAAACCGTGTTGGTGTTTCGCTGCCGGACCGCCGGCCACAAGGACATGTGTGCTGATGACATGTTTGCGGTGTTTTGTGTGTTGGGTTTGTGTTGTGTTGGGGTCCTCCTTCCACTTAGCCTGCCGGGTGCTGCCGCTTCAGGCGCAGCGTGCAGGCACTGTGAGCGTTCGGTGTCCTGGGTGCCTAGGAGACCTTGCGCTTGCGGAGCATCAGGAGGATTCCGGCTGCCAGGAGCAGCAGGGCCAGCGGGACCAGGGTGGTGTCCGCGCCGGTGTTGGCGAGGGCGGTGGCACCCCGGGTGGTGGCTGCCGGGGCGGGGTTGGCGCGGACGGTGGTGTCGAGTCCGATGGCGCCGCTGACTGCGGTTGAACCGGCCGGTGCTGCGGAGAAGCCGCCGGCGGCTGCAGCTCCGGTGGTGCCGGAGTCTGAACCGTTGTTGGTGCCGGAGTCAGAGCCGTCTCCGTCGCCGGGGGTGCCGGTTCCGGGGTCTACGGTCCCGGTGCCTCCGGTGTTTCCGTCACCGGGGGTTTCCGTACCGGGGTTCTCGGTGCCCGGTGTGCCGGTGCCCGGGTTCTCCGTGCCATTACCGTCACTACCCAGTCCCAGTCCCAGTCCGAGGTCCAGGCCCAGGTCGATGCCGGCAACCAGTCCACCGGTGGTCAGCCCATCGGTGGCACCATTCGTGCCGCCGAGGCTGACGTCCACGAGGGCGTCGAGACCGTTGGTAGTGAGCCCATCAGTAGCACCGTTCGTACCGCCGAGGCTGACGTCCACGAGTGCGTCGAGACCGTTGGTGGCGAGCCCATCAGCAGCACCGTTCGTACCTCCGAGGCTGACATCCACCAGCGCATCCAAACCATCGATGGTGAGATCGGTAGCACCGTTCGTACCGCCAAGGCTGACATCCACCAGGGCGTCGAGGCCGTTGGTGGTGAGCCCATCAGTAGCACCGTTGGTGCCGCCAAGGCTGACATCCACCAGGGCGTCGAGACCGTTGGCGGTAAGTCCGTCGGTGGCGCCATCGGTACCGCTTCCGCCGAGGCTGACGTCCACCAGGGCGTCCAGACCATTGGTGGTGAGCCCATCAGCAGCACCGTTCGTGCCGCCGAGGCTGACATCCACCAGTGCATCCAAACCATCGGTGGTGAGTCCGTCGGTGGTGCCGTTGGTGCCGCCTAGGCTGACGTCGACCAGGGCGTCGAGACCGTAGGTGGTGAGTCCGTCAGCGGCGTTGGTGTTGCCGAGGTTGGCGTCCGCGACCGCGGCCGCGGCGAGGTCCGGGCTGGTGGCCTGGCCGGCCCCGTTGCCCAGGTCAACCACGACGTCCGCAGCGGCGGTCAGGTCGCTCACGGCCGGGGCGGGTGCGGCGGGAACCGTGTTGTCGAGGTTGGCGTTTGCGACCGCGGCTGCGGCGAGGTCCGGGCTGGTGGCCTGGACGGCCCCGTTGCCCAGGTCAACCACGACGTCCGCTGCGGCGGTCAGGTCGCTCACGGCCGGTGCCGGTGCGGCGGGAACCGTGTTGCCGAGGTTGGCGTCCACGACCGCGGCCGCGGCGAGGTCCGGGCTGCTGGCCTGGCCGGTGCTGTCCGATCCGGTGCCGGGCAGGGCTCCGAGATCCAGCGCGGCGGTGACGACGGCGGCGACGGCCGGTGACTGGGACGGCGTTGGGTCACCCAGCAGACCCAACGACGACGTGTCAGCGGCCGCCGCCGAGATCAGGGCGGACGCGGAAAGATCCGGCCCGGTGGTGGTGTCCGCGGCGTTGGCCGCGGTGCAGCCGAAGGCTAAAAGCCCGCCGGCAAAGAGCGTGCCGAGCATCCCCCGGCGAAGGTTCGAACTCATGATGATGTCTCCTGAAAAAGTTGAGGTAAGGGATGCCGTGTCAGCACCCCGACAAGCCGCGTCCTGCCACTCACAGAGGGGGCAGGCGGGTCTCAACTAGTCAGGAGAGGAACCGGGGTCCAGGGACACCGGCGCAGGGACGTGCTCAGAAATTTCCCCGGCACGAAGGGCACCGGGAACAGGAAGAACAAAGCTGAACGGGCTCAACCACGCCGCAGCACCGGAGGAACCGGACCCCGACGGACCGCTGCCGGCCCCCGACCCCGGGACAGCCGGAAACGGGACAGGCGGATCCGGGACAGGCACCGGCGAAGGGTCAGCCGCCTCAGGCTGCCCGGCCTCCACACCAGATCCCGCGAGCGACGCCCACAGCGGAGACCCTGTCCCCGCCAGGGCACCCGAACCCGCAAGGGAGGCGGCGGAACCCTGGCCCTGCACAGCGCCGGCAACAGGCACGCCCGCAACCGCCGGGCTTACAAAAACAGCACCAGGAGCCTCGGCCACAGCCGTACCGGCCTCCGAACGATCGTCGCCGTCAACCAGACCGGCCCCGAAAGAATCGGCGTCGGAAGGATCGGGGGCAACCGGCACGACGGACAGGTCAGGAACCGTCACCGGCAGCGGGGCAGTGCCAGTGGCCAGGTCAGCGACGGGCCGCAGCACGGGCTCAAGAACCGGCACAGCACCAGCCACGGGAACAACCACAACGTCCACCACCGCCGCGGTGGCTCCGTCAGCGGCTCCGGCAACCGGGACCGCAACAGCAGACACGGCACCGGCGGGAACCACCCGGTTCACCACCGGTACCGCCGCGACAATGGTCTCTGCGAGCCCCGAAACCTGGCCCACCACGGGCTGAAGCAACCCTGGAGAAGGCACCGCAGCAGCCGGAAAAGGCGCAGCAGCAGGGCCGGCCGCAGCGCCGGAAACAGCAGGAAACGGCACAGAGACAGCAGGTAGAGGGACAACAGGTGCAGGGCCGGAGAGTTTATCCGTGACCGAGGAAACCGTGCCGGTCACCCCACCCACCAGGGACGAAGTATCAGAAAGCGCATCCGCTGAAGCCGCCGGCGACGAAAACGTCAGCCAGGTCAGGGTCGCCGCGCCGGCAAGGAGCACAGGACGCAGCGCACGCCATGAAGAACGAGCCATACCCATGCGTACCACCCCCAGTACCGATGCATTCGACGGATGCCAACAGCCTAAAACCAAAAGTCGCAGAAAGTCTAGGAAAACCTAAAACAAATCGACAAAATCTGGTTATTCATCTGTTGGTACGTGACAACGACTGGAAGCGATGTCATAGCAGTGACGTGCTACTGGCATTCTTTACGGCTGTGTCACTTTGATGGCGTGCCGTTCATCGTTCGGGTAGCTGACCCCCAGCTGCGCCCGCACGCCATCGAAAAGTCGCATCGTGTTCAGTGTGTCCTCCAGTGGCATCACCGGGCTTTCGGGAAGGCCCTGCTGGATGCACCGTGTCACCTCACGCAGTTCGTAGGTATATCCGCGGCCCACCACGTCGAAGGATTCAACCCGGCGTTCGTCCCGCCCGGTTGCAATCACCAGTTCCCGCGGGTTGTTGATGGAGCCAATGCTCTGCAGGAAGCCCTTGCTGCCGGCTACAGTGGCTGTCCGCGGGCCATGTGCCAACAGCGACGACGTCAGCTGCACCTGCGCACCGTGGTTGTAGCCAAGCGTCAGGGCATTCTGGGCGTCAACGCCATCGTCATTGATATGTCCGGAGGCACTGATTGTCTGCGGAAAACCGAGGGTCCCCAGCGCCCAGAGCAGCGGGTAAACCGAAATGTCGAGCAGTGCGCCGCCGCCGTCCTGCCTGGCCCAGAGCCTTGAGGTGGGCGAGTAGGGGGCAGGGAAGCCCAGGTCTGCAGTCACCCATTGAAGTTCCCCGAGCTCACCGGAGGCTGCGATCTCGAAGGCCCGCTGCATGCCTGGCAGGAACCGGCTCCAGACTGCCTCCATCAGGAAAAGTTTCCGGGACCGTGCAACGTCAATAAGCTCGGCGGCCTCCCTGGCGTTGACGGTGAACGCCTTCTCACACAGGACGTGTTTGCCGGCGTTGAGCGCGGCCAGCACAATTTCATGGTGCTGCGCGTGCGGGGTCGCCACGTACACCACGTCCACAGCGTCATCGGCGAGCAACCGCTCGTAGCCGTGAGCCCCGCCGTCGTCCCCGTACGCCCGACCGAACCCGTAAGCTGCGGCGAAGTTGTCGGCTGTGTCCTGTCCCCGGGAGCTGACCGCATACAGCTCTGCGTCAGCCAGCAGAGCCAGGTCCTCCGACACCGAGCGGGCAATTCCGCCGGTGGCGATGACGCCCCATCGAAGGGGAGCGCCCGTGGCGGAGTTGGGATCCTGATCGGACTGGCTGGACAACCAAGGCTTGGCAATAAGCGCACTCATGGTGCTTATCCTCTCACTGTGGTGCAGGAGCGTTTGGGTAGAACGCGCAGGAGGTGAGAGAGCGTTTGGGTAGAACGCGCAGGAGGTGAGAGAGCGTCGGGAAATGCCGCGCAGGAGGTGAGAGAGCGTCGGGAAATGCCGCGCAGGAGGTGAGAGAGCGTTTGGGTAGAACGCGCAGGAGGTGAGAGAGCGTCGGGAAATGCCGCGCAGGAGGTGAGAGAGCGTTGGGGAGGGGGCGGGGCATGCGGAGCTGCCGTTCCCAGCCCTTCGCTGTTCCGCCTGCGCCACTCGCCTCTCCCCGCCTCCCTCCCCGCCTCCCTCCCCGCCGCCCGATTCTGCGCCTAGACCGAGGCGGCCACCACAGACCTTGCGTGCACCGGCTCCTCCGTCAGCTTGCCCTGCTGGAGGCGGAAGCGGCGGTCCGTTTTGTTGGCCAGGGCACGGTCGTGCGTGACCACGAGGATGGTGGTGTTGTGGTCCCGGCAAAGCGAGCTGAGGAGTTCGATGATGTGGTCGCCGGTCTGCTCGTCCAGGTTGCCCGTGGGCTCGTCGGCGAGGATCAGCTTGGGCTCGTTGGCCAGGGCCCGGGCAATGGCCACCCGCTGCTGCTCGCCGCCCGAGAGCCGGTTGATGCGCCGG
Source organism: Pseudarthrobacter sp. NPDC058329 (assembly GCF_042879835.1). Classification (NCBI taxonomy): domain Bacteria; kingdom Bacillati; phylum Actinomycetota; class Actinomycetes; order Micrococcales; family Micrococcaceae; genus Pseudarthrobacter; species Pseudarthrobacter sp. NPDC058329. Next base: position 191,794 of record NZ_JBHVZR010000007.1, on the reverse strand, counting down.
TCATGCTTCTCCGGAACCAGTTGCACCTGCTCAAGTAGTGCCTGTGCCCGCTGCAGCCTGGCACCCTTGCGCAGCCCGGCGAACTCCATCGGGAGCATCACGTTGTCCACCGCGGACAGGTTGGGAATCAGGTTGAACTGCTGGAAGACAAAGCCGATGTCGCGGCGCCGGTATTCCGTTAGCTTCCCGTCCGGCATGCTCGCCAGGCTGACGCCGTTGACGATGACGTCCCCGCTGGTGGGTTTGTCCAGGGCACCGAGGAGGGACAACAGGGTGCTTTTGCCGCTGCCGCTTTTGCCCACGATGGAGGCGAGGGTGCCCTGCTCCAGTTCGAAGCTGACGTCATTGACAGGTTTGATGGTGCGGTCGCCGGAGTTGAACGTGCGGACCAGGTTCTTGACTTCAATCATGGTTATTCTCCTCGCAGGACTTCGATGGGGCGGATGCGTGCTGTGAGCAGCGCCGGGACGAGTGCGCCGATGATGGCGACGCCGAACACGGCACCGACGCCGGCGGCAATGACGCCGGGAGAGGCGCTGGCCGTGACAGAGGTGAGCAGTTGGGACGCTCCGCCGAAGGGTCCGCCCTGGCCGCCGCCAGGGAAGCCGGCACCGCCAGGCATTCCGGCGCCGCCGGCAGCCCCGGCCATCGCCGCCCCGCGGCCCGTGGTGGGTGCCGCCGTCGTACTGGTGCTGTTGGTGCTGATCAGTGCAGAGGCGATCCCGCCGCTGGCGAACGAGGCGATGGCGGCGCCTGCTGCGCTGCCCAGGGCTGCCAGGACCAGGGCTTCGAGGACGAACTGCAGGCCAATGGTCCGGTTGGGGGCGCCGATGGCCTTGAGGACACCGATTTCGCGACGGCGTTCGCGGACCAGCATCACCATGATCAGGAGGATGATCAGGCCCGCCGTGCCGAGGGCTGCGATAAAGGCGATGAAGGAGATGTTCTTGACGCTGCCCAGTGAGGTGACGGCCGTTTCGAGGTTCTGCCCCTGGGTGACGTCCGCCTTGTCGGTGCCGAGTGCGGACTGCAGAGCGGTCTTGGTGGATTCGACGTTCTCCAGTGAGTCCACGGTGACGATCATGCTGGCGAGTTCGCCCGGTAGCCCGGCGAGGGTCTGGGCTGTGGGGAGCGTGAGGTAGGCGGCGTTGTTGCCGAAGGTGGTTCCGGCGTCGAACAGGCCAGCCACTGTGTACGTCTGGTCGTTGATGGTGAAGGTGGAGCCCACCGTGAGGCTGTTATTCTCAGCCAGCGTGGTTCCGAGCAGGGCGCTGGCGGACTCCGCGGTGTAGTCGCCCAGGCCCGTGCCCTCGGTGATGGTCAGCGCCTTGCCGGTGGTGTCCACTTCGGCGCCGATACCGGTAGCGGTGATCGGCAATGACCGGACGGGCTGGGTGGCGGTGGCTCCGGTAGTGCCGGTGGCCGCCTGGTTGCGGCCCCCAAGCGTCCCGGCGTCGACGGCGGCGGTCAGGCTGGTGGACAGGGTTGCCGTGGCCTGTCCGGCGGGACCGCCCTGCCCGCCACCGGGGCCTGCGCCGGTTCCGGAGGTGGCTTGGGCGGCGGCCTCGGTGGCGTTGCGGAGGCGGAGGGACTGGGTCCCGACGACGGCACTGACGTTGGGCACGGCGGCGGCAGTTGCGGCCTGCTCGGCCGTGAGGGGTTCGCCTCCGCCTTCGAAGCCCTGCCCGCCGGCGGGGTTGACGGTCAGGACGGTGCCGACGGAGGCGTTGAGCTCCTGGACTTTGGCGGCGACAGCCTGGTTGGCCACCAGCATGGCCAGGGCCAGGCCGATCGCAACAGCCAGCACGGCAACAACGGCTGCCGTGCGGACCTTGTTTCTGAAGGCGTTGCCTACACTGCGGGCAAGGACGCTCACGTTACTCCTATGGTTCCGGTGCCAGCCGGGGAGGCGGGCTTCGGAACCACTCTCGTGCGCCATCCTGTGCCGGATCCCGGCCGAAGCTGTGTTTGGACTGTGAAGACCTCTTGACAGCTTTGTCCCGGACAGCACACCAAGGAAGCGCCGGACCGCATGCGCAGAAAAACCCGGCCCCGCAACGCGGGGGCCGGGTTTTCACTGATCAGATTGCTTACTTGGTGATCGGTCCGAGAACCGGATCGTCCACGTAGGCCGTCTTCACGTTGGCAGCGGTGACGATAACCGGCTCCAGCAGGTAGGCCGGGACGGTCTTGACGCCGTTGTTGTAGGAGTCCTTGTCGTTGATTTCCAGTTCCTTGCCGGCCTGGAGATCCTTCACCATGGTGATGGCGTGCTCAACGAGCTTGCGGGTGTCCTTATTGATGGTGGAGTACTGCTCGTTGGCCATGATGGACTTGACCGACTCAACCTCCGAGTCCTGTCCGGTGACAACCGGGAGCGGCTTGCCCGCTGCCCTGACGGAGGTCAGGACTGCACGGGCCAGGGTGTCGTTCGGGGAAAGGACGCCGTCCAGGGACTCGGTGGTGTAGCTGCCGGTGAGCAGGGTGTCAGCGCGTCGCTGGGCGTTTTCAGCCTTCCAGCCTTGGGTTACGGCCTGTTCAAAGCTGGTCTGTCCGGACACTACCTTGAGGGTGCCGTCGTCAATCTTCGGCTTCAGGACGCTCATGGCGCCGTCGAAGAAGACCTTGGCGTTGGCATCGTCCGGGGAGCCTGCGAACAGTTCAACGTTGTACGGGCCGCTTGCCTTCTTGGCCTGCATGCCTTCGAGCAGTGCCTGGCCCTGGAGCACGCCCACCTTGAAGTTGTCGTAGGCCACGTAGTAGTCCACGTTCTCGGTGTTCAGCAGCAGCCGGTCATAGGCGATGATGGTGGCGCCGGCGTCCTTGGCCTGCTTGAGCTGGGTGCCCAGCTGCGAGCCGTCGATGGCGCCGACGATGATGACCTTGGCACCCTTGGTGACCATGGCGCTGATCTGGTTCTGCTGCTCGGACACGCCGCCGTTGGCGAACTGCACGTCAGCTTTGAACCCCGCCCCGTTGAGGCCGTCGTTGAACAGCTTCTCCGCCAGGACCCAGTTTTCACTGGTCTTCTGGGGGAGTGCGACGCCGATGGAGGAGTTCTGTTCGAACCCTCCTGCGCCCGCGGTTCCGCCGCCCGTGCTGGGCTCGGAGCGGCCACAGCCCGTCAGCGCCAGTGCTGCGATGGCAGCAACCGCTGCGGCCTTTCCTGCTTTACCAATCATTCGCATAGTTGGTTCTCTCTCTTTGTGGTGGTGTAACGCTATTCAGGCTGCAAAGCTCAGGCTTCCCTGGCGATCGCTTCCTTGGTGGAGGTGGTTTCGTCGGGCTGGTTCGGGTTGCTGGGGCCGCCGGAAGGACGGCCCATGTTCCTGGTGAGCAGGCCGATAATGGATTTCTTGCCCTGGCTCTTGTTGTAGACGTCGAAGGCCACGGCGATCAGGAGCACCAGGCCCTTGATGATCTGGGTGAGGTCGGCACCGACGCCGAGGAGCTGCAGGCCGTTGTTCAGCACAGCCATCACCAGGCCACCGATGATGGAGCCGACGACGGTGCCCACGCCGCCGGTAACGGCAGCGCCGCCGATGAAGACAGCCGCGATGGCGTCCAGTTCCCAGCCCACGCCGTCGAACGGGCCTGATGCGGTGGAGCGGCCCACGAAGATCATGCCGGCCAGGCCGGCCAGGATGGACATGTTCATCATGACCAGGAAGTTGACCTTCTTGGACTGGACACCGGATAGTTCGGCCGCGTGGCGGTTGCCACCGACGGCGTAGACGTGGCGGCCAAGGATGGTGCGGGAGGCGACAAAGCCGTAGAGCAGCACCAGGACCGCGAGGATCAGGCCGGGGATGGGGAAGGAGGTTCCCGGGCGGCCCGTGGCGAACAGGTAGGTGGCGTAGAGAATGGCGCCGCAGACCAGGACCAGCTTCAGCGCGGTGACCCACATTTCCGGAACCTCAGCCCCGAGTGCCTTGGCGCGGGCGCGGGAGCGAAGCTCGCCCCACACGACGAATGCCGCGGCGGCGATGCCCAGCAACAGCGTGAGGTTGTTGAACCCGGTGTCGGGGCCAACCTCGGGGAGGTAGCCCGATCCGAGGAACTGGAAATCTGCGGGCACCGGGATGGTGTTGGACTTGCCGACGAATTGGTTGAAGCCGCGGAACAGGAGCATGCCGGCCAGGGTGACGATGAACGCCGGTATGCCAACGTAGGCGGTCCACCAGCCCTGCCACGCGCCGATCACCGCGCCGAGGGCCAGGCCCAGCAGGACACCGGCCCACCAGGGGATTCCCCAGTCACGCATGGCCAGGGCCACGGTGACACCTACAAAGGCGGCGACGGAACCGACGGAGAGGTCGATGTGTCCTGCGATGATTACCAGCACCATGCCGATCGCCAGGATCAGGATGTAGGAGTTGCCGTTGAAGAGGTTGATGACGTTGCCGGGGGTGAGGGTGCGGCCGTCGGTGGCGATTTGGAAGAAGACGATCAGGGCCACCAGGGCGAAGATCATGCCGAATTGGCGGGTGTTTCCGCCAAAGAGCTTCTTGAGGGCGTTCATTGTGTCAGTCCTTGTGTCCGGAAGGTTCTGGGTGATCCAGGGGTCAGGCGGCTTTGCGGGCGGAGGTCATCAGTTTCATCAGGCTTTCCTGGCTGGCCTCGTCTTTGTCCAGGACACCGGTGATGGCGCCTTCGAAAATCGTGTAGATCCGGTCGGAGAGGCCCAGGAGCTCGGGCAGCTCCGAGGAAATGACGATCACACCCTTCCCCTGGTTGGCCAGTTGCTGGATGATGCCGTAGATCTCGTACTTGGCCCCGACGTCAATGCCGCGGGTCGGTTCATCCAGGATCAAAAGGTCCGGGTCGGTGAACATCCATTTGGCCAGGACCACTTTCTGCTGGTTGCCGCCGGAAAGCTTGGCCACACCTTCCTCCACCGACGGGGTCTTGGTCCGCAGCGACTTGCGGTACTGCTCCGCAACGGTGAATTCCTGGTTCGGGTCCACCACTGAGTTGTGGCTGATCTTGCGCAGGTTGGCGGCCACCGTGGTGGTTTTGATGTCGTCCAGCAGGTTCAGTCCCAGCGACTTGCGGTCCTCGGTGACGTAGCCCAGCCCGGCGTCGATGGCCTGCCGGACGGACTTGAGGGTCACCGGCTTGCCGTCCTTGTAGACCTGGCCGTTGATGAACTTGCCGTAGGACCGGCCAAACACGGACCGGGCCAGCTCGGTGCGTCCTGCACCCATCAGGCCGGCGAAGCCCACGATTTCACCGCGGCGGACGAAGAAGTTCGAGTTTTTGCACACCAGCCGGTCCTGGACGTTCGGGTGGGCCACGGTCCAGTCCTTGACCTCGAAGAACACCTCGCCGATTTTCGGCGTGTGGTCCGGGAAACGGGATTCGAGGGTGCGGCCCACCATGCCTTTGATGATGCGGTCCTCGTCCACGCCGTCGGCTTTGACGTCCAGGGTCTCGATGGATTTGCCGTCACGGATGATGGTGATGGAATCGGCGATCTGTTCGATCTCGTTGAGCTTGTGCGAAATGATGATGGACGTGATGCCCTTCGCCTTCAGGCCAAGCATCAGGTCCAGCAGGTGCTGGGAATCGGACTCATTCAGCGCCGCCGTGGGCTCGTCCAGGATGAGGATCTTCACGGACTTGTTCAGGGCTTTGGCAATTTCCACAAGCTGCTGCTTGCCGACGCCGATTTCCTTGATGGGGGTGTCCGGGTCCTCGCGCAGGCCCACGCGGGCCAACAGGTCCAGGGAACGCAGCCGGGCTTCTGCCCAGTTGATCACGCCGCGCTTGGTGGGCTCGTTGCCGAGGAAGATGTTCTCCATTATGGAGAGCTCCGGGATCAGAGCGAGTTCCTGGTGGATGATCACGATGCCCGCATGTTCGCTGGCCCGGATGTCTCGGAACTGCTGGACCTGGTTCTGGTAGACGATGTCGCCGTCGTAGCTGCCGTAGGGGTAAACGCCCGAGAGGACCTTCATCAGGGTGGACTTGCCTGCGCCGTTCTCGCCGCAGATGGCGTGGATCTCGCCGGCCTTCACCCTGAGGTTCACATCGGCCAACGCTTTAACGCCGGGGAATTCCTTGGTGATGGACCGCATCTCGAGGATGATCGGGTCTTTTTGCGTGGTCTGGGACGTCATATGCCCTAACCCTCCAATGCAATGACTTCTTTGTCCGGCCGGCAAAGCGCAGGGCCGTCTGAAGCAAAAGTAAACTGGATCACGTCGGTTGTCGTCAAGTCTTTAACGCATATCCCGGATAACGAAACGGTCTAGGTCTTCCGGATGCCTGCGTGTTGGAACACCAGCGCCGCCGCTCCCAGGGCCTCCGCCCGGTCGCCCAGGGAGGACATGGCCAACGCTGTGGTCTCGCCGATCACGGGCACCGCATGCCTGACCAGGCCCCGCTTGATGGGATCCAGGAGGAGGTTCCCGAGGCCGGCGAGCGGCCCGCCCACCACTATCACTTCGGGGTTGATCAGATTCGCGACATTGCCGAGCGCGCGGCCGACGGCGAGCCCCGCGTCGTCGAGTACCCGAAGGGTGGCCGAGTCCCTGGCCAGGGCCTTGCGCACGATGTCCGCAGGGGTCAGCGGCCGGTCCTCGCCGCGGCTCAGGAGCTCGATCATGGTGGTGGTGGAAGCGATGGTCTCGAGGCAGCCGCGGTTGCCGCAGCGGCACACGAGCCCCTGTTCATGGATGGTGGCATGGCCGATTTCGCCGGTGATCCCCACGTTGCCGTAATAGGGCGCCCCGTTCAGGATGAGGCCGGCACCGATACCTGACCCAATCTTCAAGAACAGCAGGTTGCTGACGCCCGTGTGCTGCCCCCACGTCACCTCCGACCAGGCGCCCAAGTTGGCATCGTTATCAACAAAGACGGGGATTTTCAGCCGCTCCTCCAGGTGCTGGAGGATGTTGATCCCCACCCATTCCGGAAGGATTGCCCCCTGCGCCACGGTCCCGGTTCGCCGGTCTATTGGTCCGGGAATTCCGACGCCGGCCCCCACCACTGCAGTCCGCGCGATGCCGTTTTCGTCCAGGAGTTTGTCGAGCAGGAGCACCGCCGCCTGGATGCCTTCCTCGGCCTGGTGGCCAAGCGGCAAGGTGACAGATTCCTCGGCGATGATGTGATAGCTCAGCGAGGCCAAGACGACCCGCAGGTGCCTTCGGCCGAAGTCAATTCCTACAGCCACCGCGCCGTTGCTGTTAAGCCTGACGTTCAGCGCCCGCCGGCCGGAGCTGGTGATGGGCTCTGTGGATGCCAGGCCTGAATCGAGCATGATCCTGACGATATTGGAGACCGTCGCCGTGGAGAGCCCGGTCTGCCGGGCCAGTTCAGCCTGCGTGGAAGGCCCACCCATCAGCGTCTCGATGATCCGTTGCTGGTTCAATTGCCGCAGGGCGGATTGCGAGCCGGGATTTTTGGGTTTGCTCCTCGTTGAGCGCGAAGTTGCGGGCATGCTTGAAAGAGTGCCTCATGGGAAGTCTTGTAGTCAAGAAGTTAACGCAACGGGGCCGGGGAAGCATCGACGGAGGACTTGGGATGATCCGCCCTCGGCGAGCGGCGAAGCGGTGCAAATGGCCCCCGCCCACCCGGACACGCCGTGGCTAGTCTTGTTCCTGGGCCTTCTCGTGGGGGCCGGTCCGACGACGGAAGGTGGACGCTGTGTTGCTGGCACTCCTGCAGGCCAACGCTGTGGTGATGGACATGGACGCCAACTGTGCCGCCATCGATGCAGCCGCAGCAGCCGCTGCCGCCGCCGGCGCCGCCGTCCTGGTGACACCCGAACTCTTTCCCGTGGGTTACGCACCCCGCAGGGTCCGGGCGGAACTGGATCCCGCCCGCCTGCCCGAGCTGCACGGGAAGCTTGCCGACATCGCGCGGCTCCATCAGATCGGCCTCGTATACAGCCTTCCCCAAATCACCGGGCAGGGGGAGTGGCACATCAGCGCCACCCTTCTCGATGCCGAAGGCAACAGCCTGCTCGGTTACTCGAAGGTGCACCTCTTTGGTCCTGACGAACGCGCGGCCTTCAGCCCAGCGTCCCAGCCTCCCGCCGTCGTGAATTTCAATGGGGTGCCCACGTCAATAGTGATCTGCTACGACGTCGAATTCCCTGAAGCCGTGCGGGCCGCGGCCGTGGCCGGAGCCGAACTGCTCCTGGTACCCACCGCCTTGGCGCACGGGTTTGACGACGTTCCGCAGGTGCTGCTGCGTGCGCGCGCACTGGAAAGCCAGCTGGCCATTGCCTACGCCAACCACTCCGGTGTCGAAGAGGACTGCAGGTTCCTTGGCGGCAGCGTGATTGCCGGGCCGGACGGAAGGTTGCTGGCCGCGGCCGGCGGGGAAACACAGCTCCTTTTTGCGGAGTTGGACGACGGCTCCGCAGAGAAGGCCCGGGGCGAGGTCCCGTACCTCGCCGAACGGCGGCCGGATCTCTACCGTTCCTGGGGCGCCTGAGAGTTTTCCGTTGCAGGCCCATCCACGTACTGCAGAGCAATCCACAGCTCTGCCCGTGACTGGGCCAGGCCAAGGTCCAGGGCCAACAGTTCCGCGACGGCAGTGACCTGCCGCCGAACACTGTTCCGATGGATGCCCAACTCCTTGGCCGTGGCGTCCCAGCTTCCGTTGGCCGCCAGCCAGGACCGGAGAACCCGGAGCTGGGCGTCACGGCGTTCGGGCTCCAGCTCAAGGACCGGCGCCAGGATCCTGGCCGCCAGCATGCTGCCGGCCTCCCTGCCCAGCAGCCCGGTCACGGACCAGGTCACCTCCTCGACGCGGGCGCTTTTGCCCGTCGCGGATACCCGGGACCGGAGCGAAGAGGCGCGCCGGTAGGCCTCCGGCAGGCCGGACAGCTCGGTGGGCTCGCCCACCACCAGCCGCCAGCCGAGGTGCTCCACTTCGGCCACCAGCTGGTCATCCACCTTCAGCCGGGTCACCGCCGCGAAGCCGTAGTCGGTCAGCTCCACCATTTTGCTGTCGAACAGCCGGCGCCACTGCAGCAGTTCCCGGACCGGCCCGTCGTCGGCAGCGGGTGCAACTGCCGCCCGAACGCCCTGGACCACACGGACCTGCCCGGACCGTGTTCCCGCGACACTTTGCGCCAACAGATCCTTCAGGCCGTTCAGCTGCCGGGTGTTGCCGCCGGCGAGCGTTTCGGGATGGAGCAGGAGGGCGGTGGCCAGTTGGCTGGGGGCCAGGGACCCGCTGGTGCGTTGGCGGACCAGCAGTTCCAGAAGGCCAACGACAGAAGAAACCACACTGTTCTGGGCGGGGGTAAGGGCTTTGTCGGCACCGAGCACCAGCCCGCCCAGGGTGGCGTCCTTAGTGCTCCGGAGTGGGTGGCCGAAGGCCAGTGCCGAGCTGGGGGCCGCAAGCGTTTCGGTTTCCACGCGGGGACCGGTTCCGCTCAGGAGCTTGTTGAGGAGGGGCTGGAGTCGGGAAGGGTCGACGGCGGCACCCGCCCGGGCACGCACGCGTCCGTCGGCCCCGAACAGGACCGCCCACACCGGGACGCGCTGGGCCAGCGCGGCCAGCAGTTCGTGCTCCGGCCGGGCCGAAAGGACAGCCCGCATGAGATGCCTGTTCGTCTCCGCCAATTGCCGGAAAACCTGGGCGTTCCCGGACTCCAGCAGCTTGGAGAATTCCAGACCCAAAGCGGCAAACGGCACGCTGGCAGGCACCTCCACCAAGGTGAGTCCCTGCTTCCGGCAGGCTGTCAGCACATGGTCCGGGACGGCGTCGTAATAGGGCTGCAGGCCGAAGCCCAGCGCGGCAACTCCTGCGTCCACCAGCCGGCGGACATACGCCTCCACCCGTGCGGCGTTTTGGCCCCCGCGCGTGCCGGCGCCGTCGTGTCCGCCGTCCCGGAAGGGCATGCCGGCGGTGAGGACAAACTCGCCGTCCAGCAGGTAGGGGGTGGGGTCCTCCAATTCGCTCGGCTCCACCCACCGCAGAGGCACCTGGCCGTTTCCGGCGTCGTGCACAACTGTCACCTCGGTAGGCAAGGCATCGAGGAACTGTCCGAGCGTCACGGCGTCCAGCTGGTCCGGACTACCAGCGGCGGCTGGTGCATTACGTCTCATGGGTGAACACTATAGGTCACTTTGCACTCCCTGAGATGCGGCTCACACGCCTACTGTGGGTGAAGGAAAACCAGCTCAACCAGCCAACGACAGAACGGACGTCAACGATGACTGTGCCTACACTCTCCGGCCCGGCCCCGGACAGCACCGCCGGAACAGCGCCCCGTCCGGCCCTGGGCGCCCAGCTGCTGCGGCGCAAACCCATCGCGCAGATGATCAGCGAGGCAGAAAGCAACAATGGCGGTCCGCGCCTGGTCCGCAGCTTCGGGGTCCTGCAGCTGACCATGATCTCCGTGGGGGCAACCCTGGGCACCGGCATCCTGGTGATTCTGGGCGAATCGGTTCCGCTGGCCGGGCCCGCCATCTGGATTTCGTTCGCGATCGCCGGCCTCGCCGCGCTGCTGTCCGCGGTTTCGTACGCGGAAATGGCGGGACTAGTGCCCGTTGCCGGGTCCAGCTATTCGTACACCTACGCCACCATGGGCGAAGGCATGGCGTGGATCTGCGGCTGGTGCCTGGTGCTGGAGTACGCCGTTTCCGTGGCCGCCGTCGCCGTCGGCGCCGGCCAGTACGTGAATGAAACGCTTGCCGTCTTCGGGTCCGTCCTGCCTGATGCAGTGTCCCAGCCGCCGGGCGACGGCGGGATGGTGAACATCCCGGCCATGGTCATCGTAGTGCTGGCAACCATCCTCCTGGTGCGCGGCGCCAAGGAGAGTGCCTGGATCAATACCTCCATCGTGGTGGTGAAGGTGGGCATCCTGCTGTTCTTCTGCGCCGTGGCCTTCACCGCGTTCAACGCCGGCAACTTTGAGCCGCTGTTGCCCATGGGCGCCGCCGGTGTCTCCGCCGCGGCCTCCCGGGTGTTCTTCTCCTACATTGGGTTCGACGCCGCCTCCACAGCAGGCGAGGAAGCGCGGAACCCCAAGCGCCACCTGCCCAGGGCCATCATGTTGTCAATGGTGATTGTCACCACCATCTACGTCCTGGTGGCCGTTGCCGCCATCGGCGCCCGGCCGTGGGGCTGGTTCGACGGTACCGAGGCGGCCCTCGTGAAGATCCTCGAAGAGACCACCGGCCAGCCATGGATCGCACTCGTCTTCGCAGTGGGCGCGGTGCTGGCCATCGCCAGCATCGTCCTGACGGTGCTCTACGGGCAGACCCGTATCCTGCTGTCCATGTCCCGTGACGGGCTCATCCCCAAAATCTTCGGCCGGGTTTCCAGCCGTACCGGCACCCCCATAGCCGGAACGCTCCTGGTGGGAACCGCCGTCGCGCTGACCGCCGGGCTGGTGCCGCTGGGGGCGCTCGCGGATGCCACCAGCATCGGCACCCTGTTTGCGTTCGCCCTTGTGAATGTCGCCGTCATCTACCTCCGCCGCACCCGCCCGGAGCTGGAGCGGACCTTCCGTGTGCCCCTCTTTCCGCTCACTCCCATCCTTGGTGCTGCGATGTGCGCCTACCTGATGGCGAACCTCGGCGCAGACACCTGGGTGGTCTTCGCCCTCTGGATGCTGGTGGGCATAGCAGCGTACTTTGGCTACGGACGCCGGAACTCGCGGGTGGCGGCACTCAGTAACGAGGAATACCGCGAGCTGTCCGGACCACCACTGTCATCCCAGCAAACTACCGCTACCGAACCGACGAAGGCAGAACATCCATGACTATCGCCACCGAACTGCCGGCCTCAGATCCGTCCAGCACATCAGCCACTCCCACTGCAGCGTCGGCCCCCGCTGCCGCCGCAGGTCCCATCACCATGCTGAACCCGGACTTCCCGTTCAGCTACGACCACTACCTCGCCCACCCGGACGGACTGGGTTCCGTGCCGACCGAACTGCGGGGCACTGAAGTCGCCGTCATCGGGGCGGGACTTTCGGGGCTGGTCACGGCGTACGAGCTGATGAAGATGGGGTTGCGGCCGGTTGTGTACGAAGCCGACCGGATCGGCGGACGCCTGCGCACTGCTTCGTTCCCCGCTGCACCCGGTGTTGTGGCGGACCTTGGCGGCATGCGCTTCCCGGAATCCGGCAAGGCGTTCTACCACTATGTGGACCTGCTCGGCCTGGAAACGGAGGAGTTCCCCAACCCGCTGTCCCCGGTCACGTCCAGCACGGTCATTGAGCTGGCAGGCCAGAAGCACTATGCGGAGAAGCCCGGCGACCTTCCGCCGTTCTTCCGCGAAGTGGCGGACGCCTGGAAGGCGGCCGTGAATGACGGCGCCCAGTTTGTCGAAATGCAGCAGGCCATCCGATCCAGGGACACGGCACGCATTAAGGAGCTCTGGAACGAGCTGCTGCCGCTGATGGACGAGCAGACCTTCTACGGTTTCATCGCCGCCAGCGAGTCCTTCAAGAAGGCAGGGTTTGCGCACCGGGAAGCGTTCGGCCAGGTGGGCTTCGGCACCGGCGGGTGGGACACCGACTTTCCCAACTCCATCCTGGAAATCCTCCGGGTTGTGTACACGGACGCTGACGACCAGCACCGGCTCATCCGCGGGGGAGCGCAGCGGCTCCCCGAGGCACTGTGGCACCACGCGCCGTCGGGCATGGCCCACTGGCCCGAAGGGACCTCCCTGGCCTCGCTGCACTCCGGCTCGCCGCGCGGGGCCGTGGGAAGGATCAGCCGGGACGCCGACGGGAAGCTGCGGATCCGTGAGCGCTGGGGGCGCGAAGCCAGCTACCCTGCTGTGGTCACCACCTGCCAGTCCTGGCTGCTGTCCACCCGGATCCACACTGAGGAGGCGCTGTTCCCGGCCGAACTATGGACGGCCATCGAGCGCTCGCACTACATGCAGTCCTCCAAAACGTTTGTGATGGTGGACCGGCCGTTCTGGAAGGACATCGATCCGAACACCGGCAACGAGGTCCTCTCGATGACGCTCACGGACCGGCTCAACCGCGCAACGTACCTCCTGGACAACGGGCCGGAGCAGCCCGCCGTCATCCTGCTGTCCTACACGTGGAACGACGACGCGCTGAAGTGGCTGGCGCTGGACGCCGACGAGCGCGTGGAATTGATGCTGCATTCGCTGGAGCAGATCTACCCGGGGGTGGACATCGCGGGCCACATCGTGGGCCAGCCCATTACGGTCTCCTGGGAGGCCGATCCCAATTTTATGGGTGCCTTCAAAGCCAACTTGCCCGGGCACTACCGCTACCAGCAGCGGCTGTTCACGCATTTCAAACAGGACACCCTGCCTGAATCGCAGCGGGGTATCTTCCTGGCTGGCGATGACGTCTCCTTCACCGCCGGCTGGGCGGAAGGCGCCGTGACCACAGGCCTGAACGCTGTGTGGGGGGTGCTGAACCACCTCGGCGGGTCCTCCGCTGCCGGCAACCCGGGGCCGGGCGAACTGCTGGACGAGATGGGGCCGATCAGCCTGGACTGAGCCTGGACGGGGATTAGGCGTGCAGGTCCCGGTGCGCCCTGGCCAACTCCACGTAGCGCGCCGCGTTGGCCCGGACGCCGTCGTACTCCTCGTCGGTGAGTTCGCGGCGGACCTTGCCGGGCACGCCGGCAACCAGCGAGCGGGGCGGAACGACGGTTCCCTCCAGGACGACGGCACCGGCTGCCACCAGGGAGCCGGCGCCGATTACCGCGCCGTTGAGGACGGTTGCGCCCATGCCGATCAGGCAGTCGTCCTCCACTGTGCAGCCATGCACGACGGCGGCGTGCCCCACGCTGACCCGTTGCCCCACGGTGCAGGGGAAGCCGGGGTCCGCGTGCAGCACCACGTTGTCCTGCAGGTTGCTGCCCGCACCGACGGAAATTGCGGCAGTGTCGGCGCGGACGGAGACTCCGTAGAACGCGCTGGAGTCCTCGGCCAAGGTGGCGTTGCCGATGATGGACGCCGTGGGCGCTACAAAAGCGGAACCGTGGACGGTGGGGGTGTTTCCGGCGAAGGGGTACAGGGGAGCCATGGCCCCAAGCCTAGGACATCAGGGGGTGCGCAGGACCAGGAACTGGTAGTGCTGCGTCCAGTACCCGGCGCCGGGGCCGGACTCGGGGCCTGTTCCTTCCGGCCACGTGACAAAGTCCTCGACAGCGCCGTGGCGCCCAAAGACTTCCCTGACCGTCGCGTCGCTGCGCCGGCTGAAAAAGCGGGGCTCGACGTCGTCCTCCGGATTCAGTCCCTCTTCATCGTCACCGGACCAGAGGCCGACGGCGATGAGCCCACCTGGGGCAGTGACCCGCACCAGCTCTCCGAGGACGGCGTCGATGTCCCGGGCGGGTACGTGCAGCAGCGTGCTCATCGACCACACCGCCGGAAACGCGCCGTCCGGGAAGGGCAGGCGCCGGGCGCTCGCCACCGATACCTCCAGGCCCCTGGCCCGGGCCAGCCGGACCTGCCCCTCAGCGAGATCCACTCCCGTGTAATGGATGCCCGCTTGAACGAATTTCAACCCGTCCAGGCCCGTCCCCGTCCCGACTTCGAGGACGGAATGGCGCCTTTCTGCCTTCAGCAGGGCGATGAAGCGCTGGCGCTGCTTCACGCGGTTGCGCGACGGCGGATGGTCGGTACCGGACGCGGCCCGCCAATTGTAGAAGTCGGCCAGGCGGCGCTCGCCGTCCTCCGCCCCCGGTTCCATCGCGCCTCCCTGAGGCTGATTACACCCTTAGTTAAAAGCGGCCGTCAGTTGAAGACGACGGTCCGGTTGCCGTCCAGCAGCACCCGGTGCTCTGCGTGCCACTGCACGGCCTGAACCAGGGTGCGGCCTTCAACGTCCCGGCCCATCTGGACGAACTGCTCCGGCGTGCGGGCGTGGTCCACGCGGATGACCTCCTGCTCGATGATCGGACCCTCATCCAGGGCTGCTGTCACGTAATGCGCCGTGGCACCGATCAGCTTGACGCCGCGGGCGTGCGCCTGGTGGTACGGCTTGGCGCCCTTGAAGGACGGCAGGAAGGAGTGGTGGATGTTGATGGCCTTGCCGGTCAGATCGGTGCAGAGCTCGTCCGAAAGAATTTGCATGTACCTGGCCAGGACCGTCAGTTCAACGTCGTGTTCGGCCATGATCGCGCGCAGCTTGTCCTCCGCCTGGGACTTGGTGTCCTTGGTAACCGGAATGTGGTGGAACGGGATGCCGTAGAACTCCGCCAGCCCGGCCAGGTCCTGGTGGTTGGACACGATGGCCGGAATCTCGATGGGCAGCGTCCCGGAGCGCTGCTGGAACAGCAGGTCGTTGAGGCAGTGGGCGGACGTGCTGGCCATCACCAAAGTCCGCACCTTCTGCCCAACCGCGTTGAGGCTCCACTGCATGCCGAACGCCTCAACCACAGGTTCCAACGCAACCCGAAGCTCTGACGCGGCAGCCGGCGTCGTCACCTCTACCCGCATAAAAAAGTTGCCCGTGGCGGGGCTGCCGTACTGCTGCGAATCCGTAATATTGCACCCCGCCACCAGCAGGGCTCCCGCCACCGCGTGGACGATTCCCGGGCGGTCCGGGCAGGACAGTGTTACTACATACGCTTGGTTCAGCTGCTCTTCTTTCACGCGTACAAGCCTACCCGCGCAGGGCGCTGCGGATTTGGTACGCTGAAGGAGTCGCAACTGGCGTTGGGTGGCTAACCACCAGGGAGCGGCAATTACGAAGACCACGGATCGTACGCCTGGGCCGAGGGTCATGTCTTGCCGGACATTGGGGCTGCACCCCGTCAGTACTGCAGCGCCATGCCCGCGCTTTTACGCTGTCATCAAGGCGGTATGAAAGTGCGCCAGCCGGTAGCCTGACCTAAGCAGTGCCCGTATCCCTAGCCAGGAGTTCTTCGTGACTACTACAGCCACCTCAACCACCGCCGTCAGCAACCAGCCGCTGGCTGAGCTCGACCCCGAAATCGCCGCAGTACTTGACCAGGAGCTCGGCCGCCAGCGCGGCACCCTGGAAATGATTGCCTCCGAGAACTTCGCCCCCCGCGCCGTGATGGAAGCCCAGGGCTCCGTCCTCACCAACAAGTACGCCGAGGGCTACCCGGGCCGCCGCTACTACGGTGGCTGCGAATACGTCGACGTCGCCGAGCAGTTGGCCATCGACAGGGTCAAGGCACTCTTCGGCGCCGAGTACGCCAACGTCCAGCCGCACTCCGGCGCCCAGGCCAACGCTGCCGCCCTTTCCGCCATGATCACCCCCGGCGACAAAATCCTCGGCCTGTCCCTCGCCCACGGCGGCCACCTGACCCACGGCATGAAGCTGAACTTCTCCGGCAAGCTCTACAACGTGGCCGCGTACCAAGTGGAGGAAGACAACTTCCGCGTGGACATGGACAAGCTCCGCGAGCAGGCCATCGCCGAGAAGCCCCAGGTCATCATCGCCGGCTGGTCGGCCTACCCGCGCCACCTGGACTTCGCCGCCTTCCGTTCCATCGCCGACGAGGTGGGCGCGCTGCTCTGGACCGACATGGCGCACTTCGCCGGCCTGGTTGCCGCCGGACTGCACCCGAGCCCGGTGCCCTACTCCGACGTCGTCACCTCCACCGTGCACAAGACCCTCGCCGGTCCGCGCTCCGGTGTCATCCTGGCCAAGCAGGAGTGGGCCAAGAAGCTGAACTCCAACGTCTTCCCCGGCCAGCAGGGCGGCCCGCTGATGCACGTCATCGCAGCCAAGGCTGTGGCCTTCAAGATCGCCGGCACCGAGGAATTCAAGGAGCGCCAGGAGCGCGTCCTCGAAGGCGCCAGGATCATCGCTGACCGCCTCAACCAGGCCGACGTCGCCGAGGCCGGTGTTTCCGTCCTTACCGGCGGCACCGACGTGCACCTGGTCCTCGTGGACCTGCGCAACTCCCAGCTGGACGGCCAGCAGGCCGAGGACCTCCTGCACTCCGTGGGCATCACTGTCAACCGGAACGCCGTTCCGTTCGACCCCCGCCCGCCCATGGTCACCTCCGGCCTGCGCATCGGCACCCCGGCCCTGGCTACCCGCGGCTTCGGCGCCACCGAGTTCACCGAGGTGGCGGAGATCATTGCCACCGCGCTGAAGGCCGGCAACAGTGCCGATGTCGAGGCCCTGCAGTCCCGCGTGGACAAGCTCGCCGCCGACTTCCCGCTGTACCCGACTCACGAGCAGTGGTGACCCATGACTGACACGAAGACCGCACGGATCCTGGACGGCAAAGCAGCCGCCGCCGCCATCAAGTCCGAGCTGACGGAGCGCGTCGCGGCCCTGAAGGCAACCGGCGTTACTCCCGGGATCGCCACCGTGCTTGTGGGCGCGGATCCTGCCTCGCAACTGTATGTGTCCATGAAGCACAAGCAGTCCGAAGAAATCGGGATGAACTCGATCCAGCGGGAACTGCCGGCGGATGCCACCCAGGCCCAGGTGGAGGACCTCATTGACGAACTCAATGCGGACCCCTCCTGCCACGGCTACATCGTGCAGCTGCCGCTGCCCAAGCACCTGGACACCGATGCCATCCTCGAGCGCATCGATCCCGCGAAGGACGCCGACGGGCTGCACCCGACCAACCTGGGCCGGCTGGTGCTGAACGTCAACGGCGAGATCACCTCCCCGCTGCCGTGCACGCCCCGCGGCGTCATCGAGCTCCTGGAACGCAACGGCTACAGCCTCAAGGGCAAGCACGTTGTGGTGGTGGGCCGCGGTGTGACAATTGGCCGTTCCATCGGGCTGCTGCTCACCCGGCGCGCCGTGAACGCCACGGTGACCCTGACGCACACCGGCACAGAGAACCTTTCGGAGCTGCTGCGGCAAGCAGACGTCATCGTAGGCGCGGCGGGTGCGAAGCACATCGTCAAGGCTGCTGACGTGAAGCCGGGCGCGGCAGTGCTCGACGTCGGCGTCACCCGCGAGACCGACCCCGAGACGGGCAAGAGCCGCGTCCACGGCGACATCGAGCCCGCCGCTGCCGAGGTAGCGGGCTGGATTTCGCCGAACCCCGGGGGTGTGGGTCCCATGACCGTGGCGCTGCTGATGACCAACGTGGTGGAAGCCGCCGAGCGCCAGGCGGCAAAGAAAAGCGGCCCGGGCATCACCAGGTAGTCCCCCTTTCCTCACGCCCGACGGCGGTGCGCCCCACTTGTGACCGCGGGGGGGCCCCGGGGGGGGGTTAATCCAAGCGCACGCAAAAAAAAAGTAAAGCCACTAGAGCCAAAACCGGCACGCAAAAATTCTGGGGGAGGTGGGCCACCAA
>NZ_JBHVZR010000007.1:112375-173572 GCF_042879835.1 Pseudarthrobacter sp. NPDC058329 | reverse complement strand
GCCTGGCGTCAAATAAACGCGGCCCGGGAATCCCCAGTTAGTCCCCCTTACCACCCCCCCGCCGGCGGTCCCCCCCTTGTGCACGAGGGGCGGACCGCCGTCGGGCTTTAACCAGCGGGACGCCAAAGAGAACTGAAAGCCCTCTTCCACCTTCCCGGCAGCTCTACTAGTCTGCGGAGGGTGCACAACAAAGCCACCGTGTCCTCCGGCGCCGCAGCCGGAGCTGTCCAGCCCGACGCAGAGCCCGACCCCGAAGCCAGCCGCATCGTCATCACCGCAGAAAACCTGCGCAAAACCTACGGCGACGTGGCGGCAGTGGACGGCATCTCCTTCACCGTCCCGGCGGGGGAGTCATTCGGCCTGCTCGGGCCCAACGGCGCCGGCAAATCCACCACCATGAAGATGATCGGCGGAGTCACCCGGCGGACGTCCGGCAACCTCCACATCATGGGCCTCGACCCCGATTCCCACGGGCCGGAGGTACGCGCCCACCTGGGAGTAGTGCCGCAGCAGGACAACCTGGACGAGGAGCTCCGGGTCCGGGACAACCTCCTGGTGTATGGCCGCTATTTCGGCCTGCCCATGAGCTACCTGAGGCCGAAGGCCGATGAGCTGCTGGAGTTCGCTCAGCTGACGGACAAGGCCAGGTCCAAGGTGGACGCGCTGTCCGGAGGCATGAAACGGCGGCTGACCATCGCCCGTTCGCTGATCAACGAACCGCGGATCCTGCTGCTGGACGAGCCCACCACCGGGCTGGACCCGCAGGCCCGGCATATCCTCTGGGACCGGCTGTTCCGGCTCAAGGAACAGGGCGTCACACTGATCCTGACCACGCACTACATGGACGAGGCCGAGCAGCTCTGCGACCGGCTCATTGTGGTGGACAAGGGCCGGATCATGGCCGAGGGGTCCCCGGCGCAGCTGATCCGCGAGCACTCCACCCGGGAAGTGGTTGAGCTGCGTTTCGGCTCCGAACGGAACACCACCATCTCCGCGGAGCTGGACGGCATCGGGGAGCGGCTGGAGGTCCTGCCGGACCGCGTGCTGATTTACGCGCACGACGGCGAGAGCGCCCTTGAGCAGGTAGCGTCCCGCGGCCTGCGGCCGCTGACATCGCTGGTGCGCAGGTCATCACTGGAGGATGTCTTCCTTCGGCTGACCGGCCGGAGCCTCGTTGAGTGAGGACGGGGGGCGGGGTTGAAAGCTGATGCCCCTGACGCCCCGTCCGCGCGCGCCCGGGCGCACAGCCCTGCGGTAGCGGCGGCGAAGGCGAGGCGCTGGGGCGCCTTCTACTATGCCGAGCAGGTGCTCCGGGTGATGAAGGGGTACAGCTGGTCCATCGTTATGTACAGCGTGGGCCACCCGGTGGCCTACCTGTTTGCCATGGGCGTGGGCCTGGCCACCCTGGTTGACTCGCAGGGTGCGGGAGCCTTTGGGGGAGTGGACTACGTGACGTTCGTGGCGCCGGCACTGGTGGTCTCCGCGGCAGTCATGACAGCCGCCAACGAATTCACTTTCCCCGTGATGGACGGGTTTAAATGGCGCCGGACCTACTACGGGCCGCACGCCTCGCCGCTGACGCCCCGGCAGATCGCGGCCGGCCACATCATGGCGGTGACCCTGCGGTTCCTGCTGCAGTCCGCCGTCTACTTCGCGGCAGTGGCCCTTTTTGGTGCTGCGCCCGGCGGCTGGGGCTGGGTCACCATCCTGGTAGCCACCTTGGCGGGCCTCTCCTTTGGTTTGCCGCTGATGGCTTACGCCGCGTCCATCACCGATGACAAGGGCCAGTTCGCGCTGGTGATGCGCTTCATCGTGATGCCGCTGTTCCTTTTCTCCGGCACGTTCTTTCCGCTGGACAGCCTCCCGCTGGCAGTGCGGTGGATCGGCTGGATCTCACCGATCTGGCACGGCACCGAACTGGGCCGCGTCTTCAGCTACGGGTACCAGGAGCTGCCGCTGCTGACCATCCTTCATGCAGCGGTGCTGGTGGGCCTGGCAGTGCTGGGCTGGATCCTGACCCGGCGGCAGTTCGCCCTAAGGATGGGCCGATGAGCGCCGGGCTGCCCGTGGCGAGTGCTGCGGAGGAAGCCCGCAACCGGACGTTCGGCCCGCTGTATTCCCGGAATGCCAGGGCGGTGATTGCGCGTGGCCTCCTGGCGACAAAGAGCACCAACTGGCTGGTGATGCTATCGGGCTTCTTCGAACCGGTCCTGTTCCTGATCTCCATGGGAGTGGGGCTCGGGGCCATTGTGGGTTCGGTTCAGGGCCCGGGCGGCGGGGAGATCAGCTACGCCGCCTACATTGCCCCGGCACTGCTGGCAGTCTCCGCGATGAACGGCGCAGTCTACGACTCAACGTGGAACGTGTTCTTCAAGATGAACTTCGCGAAGCTGTACCAGGGCATGCTGTACACGTCGCTGGGGCCGCTGGACGTGGCACTGGGGGAGATCTTCCTTGCCCTGCTGCGCGGACTCCTCTACGCCATGGGGTTCACAGCCGTGATGGGCATGATGGGCCTGATCACCACGCCCTGGGCGCTGCTGATGATCCCGGCCTCCGTCCTCATCGCTTTCGGGTTTGCCAGCATCGGGATGGGGATCACCAGCTTCCTGAAGACGTTCCAGCAGATGGACTGGATCAACTTCATCATGCTGCCCATGTTCCTGTTCAGCGCCACGTTCTATCCCCTGAGCGTGTACCCGCAGGCGGTCCAGTGGCTCATCCAGGCCATGCCGCTGTGGCACGGGGTTGAGCTGCTGCGCCAGATCAGCGTGGGCACGTTCACGGCGGCCACTCCCATCCACGTGGGCTACTACCTGGTGATGACCGCCGTCGGAATGCTGCTCACCACCGTGCGGTTGCGGCAGCTCTTCCTCAAGTAGCCCGGCCACCCCAAGTGGCTGGCACATAACGTGCTCAAAACGCGTTTTGGGTGCGCTAACTGCGAGTCAATTGGGCCGGGGAGGGGGTTGTTCGCCGGGGGTGGAAGACGGCGGGAGCATACTCCGGTATTTGAGACAATGGGGGCATGCAATCTCTGGGCAACTCCACTTCATCCTCCAAACCCGCCAAGGGCGGATTCTCCATGTTCCGGATCAGCGGGCCCGGACTGATGATCCTCGTCACCGCATTCGTGGTGGCCGTCATCTTCGCGGCCAACCAGAACGACGTCGTGGGCTGGGTTGTTGCCGTCATCGCCGCCTTCTGGCTCGCCCTCGCGTGCTTTGTGGTCTTCAGCATCCAGAAGGCCGCCAAGAAAGCCGGAGCCAAGCTGACCGAGGCCCAGAATGCCTTCACTACGGCCGCGGGCCGCGGCCCCTACGCCGGGGCCGACCAGGGCGGGACCCGTGTTGTTGCCGAGCGCGGCCAGGCCGAAGAGGTCCGGGACCTCAAGCTGGACCACTCCTTCAAAATCGTCCAGGTGCAGATCCGCGTGGTGGAAGAGGAGCGTGCCAAGGGTGCGGCCGCCAACCAGGACACCATTAACCGGGCACTGGAAACCATCGAGATCACAGCCACGAATGCAAGGGACATGATCAAGTCCTCCGGCGGCAGCGGAGAGCCGGTCACCGGAACCATCATCGACTAGAGTGGAGCGGGTGATCTCGGCATTGAAGAAGGACCACCTTCGCATCGCATCCGTTAACGTCAACGGCCTTCGGGCGGCTTACAAAAACGGCATGGCGGCGTGGCTTGAGCCGCGCGAAGTGGACATCCTCTGTTTGCAGGAAGTCCGGGCCCCGGACGCGATTGTCCGGCAGCTGCTGGGTGACGGCTGGCACATCCTGCACGCCGAGGCTGAAGCCAAAGGCCGCGCCGGCGTCGCCATCGCTTCCCGCGAAGAACCCCTGGATACACGGAACGGCATCGGTGACGACTACTTCGCCACCGCCGGCCGCTGGGTGGAGGCTGACTTCCGGTTCGCCGATGCGGCCGGACACCCCGTCCAGCTCACCGTGGCGAGCGCCTATGTGCACTCAGGCGAGGTGGGCACGCCCAAGCAGGACGACAAATTCCGGTTCCTCGACGTCATGAGCACCCGCCTCCCGGAACTGACCAAGCACAGCGACCACGCCCTGGTGGTGGGCGACCTCAACGTTGCCCATACGCCCCGGGACATCCGGAACTCGAAGGCCAACGTCAAGAAGGCAGGCCACCTGCCGGAGGAACGCGCCTACTTTGACCGCTTCTTCGGTGAGGAGATCGGCTGGCAGGACGTCCACCGGAACCTGGCCGGCGAGGTCGACGGTCCCTACACGTGGTGGTCCCAGCGCGGAAAGGCGTTCGACAACGATACCGGCTGGCGCATCGACTACCACCTGGCCACCCCCGGCCTGGCTTCCGCCGCCATCTCCGCGGTGGTGGACCGGGCGGCCTCGTGGGACACCCGCTTCTCCGACCATGCCCCGCTGGTAGTGGATTACCAGCTCTGAGCCCCGAAGGTTTCCCCAATGACTAGCCAGACTTCCCCGGTGACCAAAAAGCGCATCCTTTCCGGCGCCAAGCCCACTGCCGATTCCCTGCACCTCGGCAACTACATCGGCGCGGTCCGCAACTGGGTGGACATGCAGGCGGAGTATGACGCCGTTTTCTTCATCCCGGACCTGCATGCCATCACCGTGGACTTCGACCCCTCTGAACTGGCAAGGCGAACCCGCATCGTGGCCGCCCAGTACATTGCCGCAGGCATCGACCCGGACAAGAGCATCTTCTTCGTCCAGTCCCACGTGCCCGAACACGCGCAGCTGGCCTGGGCCTTGAACTGCATCACCGGTTTCGGTGAAGCCTCCCGCATGACCCAGTTCAAGGACAAGACGCAGAAGTCCGGCGCCGACGCCGCCACCCTGGGGCTGTTCGCCTACCCCACCCTCATGGCCGCGGACATCCTGCTGTACCAGACGGACCTGGTACCGGTGGGGGAGGACCAGCGCCAGCACCTGGAACTCACCCGGAACCTGGCCCAGCGCTTCAACACAAGGTTCGGTGCCACGTTCACTGTTCCGGAGGCCACCATCGTCAAGGAACGCGCCAAGATCTACGATCTCCAAAACCCCAGCGCCAAGATGTCCAAGACGGGTGAGTCACCCAACGGCGCCATCCAGCTGCTGGAAGACCCGAAGACCGCGGCCAAACGGATCAAGTCCGCAGTGACCGACGCCGGGACTGACATCCGGTTCGACCCCGAAGAAAAGCCCGGCGTCTCGAACCTGCTGACCATCTACTCGTCCCTGACGGGCAAGTCGGTGGCTGACCTTGAAGCGGAGTACCAGGGCAAGATGTACGGCCATCTGAAGGTGGACCTCGCCGAGGTGGTGGTGGAGTTCGTGACGCCGCTCCGTGACCGTACCAACGAGCTGATGTCAGATCCGGCGGAACTGGACCGGCTGCTGGCACACGGCGCCGAGCGGGCCCGCGAGATCGCTTCAGTAACCCTGGGCCGGGTTTACGAGCGCATGGGCTTCCTGCCGTCCCTCTCCCTTGCAGGAGTCCGCTAGCGCCATGCCATCCAGCAAAGTCACCGCAAGGGAAGGCTCCCGCTCCACCCAGGTGGCGGGAATGTCCGGTAACCCCCAAGGCGACCCAGCGGAAGCCGCCGGCGGGAGGGCCGCCGCCACCTCGTCCCGTACGGAAGACGTCAGTGTGGGCGTCATCCTGGGCTTTCCGCCCGACGTGGCGGAAGAGCTGCAGCGCTGGCGTGCTTCGTTCGGCGACCCGCTCGCGGACGTGGTGCCGGCCCACATCACCCTGGTCACCACCACACCGACCCAGGACTGGGAAGCTACCAGGGAACATGTCCGGCAGGTAGCCCGGAAGCAAAGGCCCTTCAAAGTAACCATCGCCGGAACCGGCACGTTCCGGCCGGTTTCGCCGGTGGTCTTCATCAACGTGGAGGACGGCTTCGAGGACTGCGTCGACCTGCATGGGAAACTCCAGCAGGGCCCCCTTGAGCGGGATCTGCCCTTTGCCTACCACCCGCACGTCACCATCGCCCATGATGTCGCCCCGGAAAGCCTCGATGAAGCCGAAACGGTGCTGAAGAGCTATAGGGCCACCTTCCCCGTGGTTAGCATGGGACTCTACGAGCACGATGCTGACGGCATCTGGCAGCTACGGGAAGAACTGGACTTTGGGACCGAAACTGACAACGACGCCGGCCGCCGATTCGCGGACGCCGCCGGCACGGCAACCGAAGGAAGCGGAACAACAGCCACTTCCCACTGAACAAGCCCGGCTAAAGCTCGCCGTCATCCAGAAGCGGATGGTGCTCGGCAAGGCGCGCCGGGCCGGCGGTGGCGCGTTCGCCACCATTATGGCCATGTTCCAGTGGCTCCTGGCCCGCCTCAACGCCCTGCGCCCGATGCGCGCGTTCCGGCACTACACCCTCCAGCACGGCCCGTTGATGAGCGCCGGCATCGGCTTCAACATGTTCTTTTCCATCACCGGCCTGCTCACCACCGGCTTCTCCCTCGCCGGACTGGTGCTGCGCGGACAGCCAGCACTCCTGGATACCATCATCGGCAGCGTCGCCCAAAGTGCTCCCGGGCTCCTGAAGCTGAACGGCGGTGAAGGGCTCGTCGATCCGCAGGACCTGCTTAACCCGGATGGTCTGGGCCTGACTGCGCTGGTTGCGGCCGTGGTCACGGTGATCACGTCGCTGGGGTGGATTGCCGGGCTGCGCGACGGGCTGCGGGGCGTTATGGTGCTTCCCCCGTTGCTGGTCAACCCCGTCCTTTTAAAGCTGCGCGACGCCGGCACACTCCTTCTGCTTGGAGTGGCCCTCGTCATCAGCGCCGGAGCTTCGCTGGTTTTTGGCACCGCGGCCGGGTGGGTTACGGACTTCCTGCGGCTCGACGATGTAGTGGCCGGGCCGCTGACCACGTCCATCAAGATCGGCGTTCCCCTGGTGTTGAGCTGGGTGACGGCCATCATTATGTTCCGGCTGGCCGGAAGCTTGAAGCTATCACGCCGGGCGCTGCTCGAAGGCACTGTCCTGGCCGCCGTGGGAACTACCGTCCTGCAGGTGTTCAGCACCGAACTGCTGGCCGGCGCGGGACGCAATCCCATCCTGGCGCCGTTCGCCATCATCATCGGCTTGCTGATCTGGTTCAACCTGGTGAGCCAGGTCTACCTTGTCTCCGCCGGGTGGGCGGCCGTCCGGGAAGCGGACCTCAAGCACCAGCCACCGGGCCATGAGAAGGGCATGTGGGGAGCCCGGCAGGTCCAGCCGGGGAAGGTTCCCGTCCAGCCCGGCAAGGCCCCTGTCCACACAGGTGGTGCCGCACCGGCTACTGGCCGGCGTCGAGGTATTGGTCGGCCCAGGCAGCGATAATCCGGCCGGCGCGTGCCGCCTGGCCCTTGCCGGTCAGGAGGTGGTCGCTGCCTTCCAGGGACACGAAGTTCCGAGGGTGGCGGGCCGTCTGGAAGATGGTGCTGGCATTTTCGATGCCCACCGTGTTGTCCGTGGGGGAGTGCAGGACCATCAGCGGCTTGTGCAGCCGCTTGATGCAGTCCGTCAGGTCGGCGTTCTCCAGGTCCTCGACAAAGTGCTTGCGGATCTCCACCCGCTTCCCGCCCAGGTCCACCTCCGCGCTGCCTTCGCTCAGGATCTTGTCCAGGGCGGCGTCGAAGACGTGTGCCACGTGCTTGGGTGAGAAGGGCGCCCCAACGGTAGCGACGGCGTCGAGCTCAGGAATTTCGCGCGCTGCGGCAAGCACTGCGGCGCCGCCGAACGAATGGCCCACCAGCAGGGAGATCTGCTTCCCCTCGCTCCGCATATATTCCGCCGCCTTCACCGTGTCCGCCACCTTATGGCTGAAGGAACCCGCGGACCACTCGCCGGCGGAACCGCCCAGGCCCAGGTTGTCGAACCGCAGCATGCCCACCCCGCTGTCCGCCAGCGCCTTGCACATCCGCGACGCAGAGGGCGCGTCCTTGCCCAGCGTGAACCCGTGGGAGAAGACACCCCAACCTTTCACCGGGCCCTCGGGAACGTCGATGATGCCGGAGAGAATCTCGCCGGTGGAACCTGCGAAGGAAACTTTTTCAGAGCGGGACATGTCGTCCCCTTTCTTCAATGCGGATGCCCTATCAGTTTTGGTTCCCAAACTGGTGTTTTGGGAACCAGAACTGATAGCTCATCCGGAGGTGCCTCACTGATAAACAACGACGGCGCCAATCCCCCACGGGTGGGGAACGGCGCCGTCGTCCGGTGGATCCTTGGTCAGATCTTGCGGGAAAGAATGGCCTGCTTGACCTCTTGGATGGCCTGGGTCACCTGGATGCCGCGGGGGCATGCTTCCGAGCAGTTGAAGGTGGTGCGGCAGCGCCACACACCTTCCTTGTCGTTGAGGATCTCCAGGCGCATGTCGCCTGCGTCATCACGGGAATCGAAGATGAAGCGGTGCGCGTTGACGATCGCCGCCGGGCCGAAGTACTGGCCGTCGGTCCAGAACACCGGGCAGGAGGACGTGCAGGCAGCGCACAGGATGCACTTGGTGGTGTCATCAAAGCGCTCACGGTCCTCGGCGGACTGCAGGCGTTCCTTGGTGGGTTCGTGGCCCTTGTTGATCAGGAACGGCATAACCTCGCGGTAGGACTGGAAGAACGGCTCCATGTCCACAATGAGGTCCTTCTCCACCGGCAGGCCCTTGATGGGTTCCACCGTGATGGGCTTGGACGTGTCCAGGTCCTTCAGCAGTGTTTTGCACGCAAGGCGGTTCCGGCCGTTGATGCGCATGGCGTCCGAGCCGCACACGCCGTGGGCGCAGGAGCGGCGGAAGGACAGGCTGCCGTCCGTTTCCCACTTGACCTTGTGCAGGGCATCAAGGACGCGGTCCGTGCCGTACATGGTGAGGTGGAAATCATCCCAGGTGGCTTCCTCGGAAACCTCCGGGTTGTACCGGCGGACGCGCATGTGCACATCGAACGTGGGGATTTCGCCGCCACCGCCGACGCCGGCAGGCAGTTCAATCTTTGAGGCTGGCTCAGCGATTTCAGCGGTCATCTTAGTACTTCCTCACCATCGGCTCGTAGCGGGTAAAGACAACCGGCTTCGTGGCCAGGCGGATTCCGGCAATTGCTTCTGCCGATCCGTCCGCCGGGGCGTGGTCGTCCTTGTACGCCATGGAGTGCTTCATAAATTTCTCGTCGTTGCGGTCCGGGAAGTCCTCGCGGAAGTGCCCGCCACGGGATTCCTCGCGGTGCAGGGCTGCCACCGTCATGACCTTGGCCAGCTCCAGCAGGAAGCCCAGTTCAACAGCCTCGAGCAGGTCAAGGTTGAAGCGCTTGCCCTTGTCCTGGACGTTGATGCGCTTGTACCGCTCCTCGAAGGAAGCGATATCCCGCAGCACCTGGTCCAGGGTCTCGGCGGTGCGGAACACCTGCATGTTGGCGTCCATGGTGTCCTGCAGTTCCTTGCGGATCTGGGCCACCTTTTCGTCGCCGGTGCCGTTGCGGGCAATGTCCAGCAGTTCGGTGGTGTACTCCAGCGGGTTCGCCGGCAGCTCCACGAACTCGGCCGTTTTGGCGTACTCAGCCGCCGCGATACCGGCGCGCTTGCCGAACACGTTGATGTCCAACAGCGAGTTGGTGCCCAGGCGGTTGGAGCCGTGGACGGAGACGCATGCCACCTCGCCGGCCGCGTACAGGCCGGGGACCACGGTGTCGTTGTCCTGCAGGACCTCGGTGGTGATGTTGGTGGGGATGCCGCCCATGGCGTAGTGGGCGGTCGGGAAAACAGGAACCGGCTCCGTGTAGGGCTCAACACCAAGGTAGGTGCGGGCAAACTCGGTGATGTCCGGAAGCTTGGCATCAATGTGCGCCGGTTCCAGGTGCGTGAGGTCCAGGAGGACGTAGTCCTTGTTGGGGCCGCAGCCGCGGCCTTCGCGGACCTCGTTGGCCATGGAACGGGCCACGATGTCACGGGGCGCCAGGTCCTTGATGGTGGGGGCGTAACGCTCCATGAAGCGCTCACCCTCCGAGTTGCGGAGGATGGCACCTTCACCGCGGGCGGCTTCGGACAGCAGGATGCCCAGGCCGGCGAGGCCGGTCGGGTGGAACTGGAAGAACTCCATGTCTTCCAGGGGGATGCCGCGGCGGAACGCGATGCCCATGCCGTCACCGGTCAGGGTGTGGGCGTTGGAGGTGGTTTTGAAGACCTTGCCGGCGCCGCCGGAGGCGAACACCACGGACTTGGCCTGGAACACGTGCAGCTCACCGGATGCGAGGTCGTAGGAGACCACGCCGGCAACGCGCTTCTGCTTGTATGGCGTGCCGTCTTCGCGGACTGCGTCCTCTTCGACCGTCAGCAGGTCCAGGACGTAGTACTCGTTGTAGAACTCAACGTTGTGCTTGACGCAGTTCTGGTACAGCGTCTGCAGGATCATGTGGCCGGTCCGGTCCGCGGCGTAGCATGCACGGCGGACGGGAGCCTTGCCGTGGTCGCGGGTGTGGCCGCCGAACCGGCGCTGGTCAATGCGTCCTTCGGGCGTGCGGTTGAAGGGCAGGCCCATCTTTTCCAGGTCCAGCACGGCGTCGATGGCCTCTTTGGCCATGACCTCTGCTGCGTCCTGGTCCACCAGGTAGTCGCCGCCCTTGACGGTATCGAACGTGTGCCACTCCCAGTTGTCTTCCTCGACGTTGGCAAGGGCTGCACACATGCCACCCTGCGCCGCACCAGTGTGCGAGCGGGTGGGGTAGAGCTTGGTCAGTACTGCTGTGCGGGCGCGTTGACCGGATTCGATCGCGGCGCGCATGCCAGCGCCACCGGCACCGACGATGACGACGTCGTACTTATGGACCTGCATACCAGACGCTCTTTCTCTCAAAATTCGCAATAAAACAACGGGCGGGCGATGCCCGCGCCGCAAAACAAGGCCCGCGGTTGTACCCGCGGGCCCGGGACGTTGCCGGTGCTAGGCAGGGCAGAATCCGCCAGGCAGGGGAACGCCGTCAACCACGGGGCACGGGTCGAAGGTGAAGATCACCAGGGTGCCCAGCACGATGATGACGACGGTGGCCGAGTAGAGGACCGTCTTCAGCCAGCGGCGGGTTGAATCCTTTTCGGCGTAGTCGTTGATGATGGTGCGGACGCCGTTGGTGCCGTGCAGCATGGCCAGCCACAGCATGGTGAGGTCCCAGAATTGCCAGAACGGGTCGGCCCACTTGCCGGCCACAAAACCGAAGTCGATGGCGTGGATGCCTTCGCCTACCAGGAGGTTCACAAACAGGTGGCCGAAGATGAGGACTACCAGCACCACGCCGGAGAGCCGCATGAACAGCCAGGCGATCATCTCGAAGTTGCCCCGGCTTCCGCCGGTGCGGCGGTACTGGGGTGCGATGCGCCCGCTGCGCGGGCTCTCGATCGTTGCAGACATGGCTTAGTGACCTCCGAGCGCGAGGGACAGGTGGCGGATGGAGAAGGCGACCATAGTGACCACCCAGAGGCCCAGGACTGCCCAGAGCATCTGGCGCTGGTACTTGGCGCCCTTCTTCCAGAAGTCCACCGCGATGATGCGCAGGCCGTTGAAAGCGTGGAAAACGATGGCGGCAACAAGGCCGGTTTCACCCAGGGCCATCAGGGGGTTCTTGTAAGCACCGATCACCGCGGTGTAGGCCTCCGGAGACACCCGTACCAAGGAGGTGTCCAGGACATGGACCAACAAGAAGAAAAAGATCACTACACCGGTAATTCGGTGTCCTACCCAGGACCACATGCCTTCACGGCCGCGGTACAAGGTGCCAGCTGGTTTTGTCGGCACTGATAAACCTCCCTGCAACACAGCGGCGCTGGCATGAGATCCACGCGGGGGGAACGCCTGCTGCGAGAGCACTCGTAGCTCGGAGCCTAAATCTAGGCTCCGCTAACAGCTTATTCAATTTAGGAACTCCTTGGTGCCCAGCAACGGCAAGGAATCTGCGGATTAATGAGACAAACGCCACAATTTCCTGCAGTTCGTGCCGTTTTATGTTGCAGCAGGGGGGAGTGGGAAGGGGCCGCTGGCAACGGGTCGGCTAAAGTAGGCCTTGATGAGTACAGACAAAGTGACAAGCCCGGCTTCACCCCTTGACCGCTTCATCGCGGTGATTCCGGCAGGCGGAGTGGGGACCCGCCTCTGGCCCCTGTCACGAGCCGCCGCTCCCAAATTCCTGCACGATCTCACCGGTTCGGGCAGCACGCTGCTGCGCGCCACCTATGACCGGCTGCACCCTCTTGCGGGCAGCCGGGTGCTGGTGGTGACCGGGCAGGCGCACCGTGATGCGGTGTGCCGGCAGCTTCCGGAAGTTCAGGAAGCGGACCTCGTCCTGGAGTCCGAGCCCAAGGATTCCGGCGCGGCCATCGGCCTGGCCGCGGCCATCCTGCACGAGCGGGATCCGGACACCATCATGGGTTCCTTCGCAGCCGACCAGGTGATCAGCCCGGACAACCTCTTCCAGCAGGCGGTCCGTGAAGCGGTCCATACCGCCGCTGCGGGCAAAATTGTGACCATTGGCATCAAGCCCACCCACCCGTCCACCGGCTTCGGGTACATCCGTTCAGGGCAGGACCTGCGCATCGAGGGCGCGCCCAGTGCGCAGGATGTGGTGGAGTTCGTTGAGAAACCGAACGAAGAAGTGGCCCAGCAGTACGTGGACAGCGGCAATTACGTCTGGAACGCGGGCATGTTTGTCGCTCCGGTTGCGTTGTTGCTCAAGCACCTTGAGGCCAACCAGCCCGAGCTGTTCCAGGGCCTGCAGGAAATCGCCCGCGCCTGGGACACCCCGGCCCGCGACGAGGTCACGGCGCGGGTCTGGCCCACGCTGCCCAAAATTGCCATTGACTACGCCGTTGCCGAACCGGCCGCCGAAGCCGGGGACGTCGCAGTCGTGCCTGGCTCCTTCAGGTGGGACGACGTCGGCGACTTCGCTTCCGTGGGCAGGCTGAACAGTGCCAAGGAAGTGGACGACGTTACGGTGCTCGGTGAGGGTGCGCGCGTCTTCACCGAGAACTCCAGCGGAGTAGTGGTCACCGACACCAAGCGGGTGATCGCGCTGATCGGCATCCAGGACGTTGTTATCGTCGATACCCCGGACGCACTGCTGGTGACCACCATGGCCAACTCACAGCGGGTCAAGGCCGCCGTTGATGCCCTCAAAGCCAGCGGGGATACCGACGTTCTCTGAGGCGGGGCGGCCCGCGGATGTAACGCGGGGACCGCGATGGCCCGTATTCCAGCGACCCTCGCTAGAGTGAACCAGTGCGCAATTACACTACCGAAGCCGAGCCCACCGCCCTGGTGGCTCCCTGGCTTGAGCCGCTCCTGCCGGAACTGATCGATTTCCGCCGGGACCTGCATGCGCACCCGGAACTGTCCTTCAAGGAATTCCGCACCACGGACAAGCTGGCTGACAGGCTCGAAGCCGCGGGCTTGAAGCCGCGCCGGCTGGAGGGCACCGGACTCACCGTCGACGTGGGCGAAGGGCCCATCGCGACGGCGCTGCGCGGCGATATTGATGCCTTGCCCATCATCGAGGAAACGGGTCTGCCCTTCGCCTCAAAGAACCATGGCGTGACCCATGCGTGCGGCCACGACGTCCACACCACCACCATGCTCGGCATCGCCTTGATTCTGCACCGGATGCACCAGGAGGAGCCGCTGGGCGCCACTGTCCGCATCATCTTCCAGCCTGCCGAGGAAACCATGCCCGGCGGTGCCCACTCGTGCATCGAGCAGGGCGTCCTGGAGGGAGTGCCCCGGATCCTGGCACTGCATTGCGATCCACGCATCGAGGTGGGCAAGATCGGTACCCGCATCGGCGCCATCACCTCGGCCTCGGACACTATCCGGATCGAACTTTCCGGCCGAGGCGGCCACACGTCCCGCCCGCACCTGACCGAGGACCTCGTGTTCGCCCTGGCGCAGATCGCCGTCAACGTTCCCGCCGTCCTGTCCCGCCGCGTAGACGTACGGAGCGGGGTTTCGGTGGTGTGGGGCCAGATGTCCGCCGGCTCGGCACCGAACGCGATTCCCGGAACCGGCTACATGGCCGGAACCATGCGCTGCCTGGACCGTGAAGCGTGGCACGCCGCCGGGGAGCTGCTGGATGAGGTGGTCCACCAGGTGGCTGCCCCCTATGGCGTTGACGTGCGCCTTGAACACACCAGGGGAGTGCCTCCGGTAGTGAACTCCGAGCACGAAACGGCCATTATCGAAGCGTCCGCCCGCGCCGAAATCGGCGAAAGCGCCGTGGTGCTCACCCCACAGTCCATGGGCGGGGAGGACTTCGCCTGGTTCCTCGCCGAACTCCCCGGCGCCATGATGCGGCTCGGCACTAAGACTCCCGGCGGCGAGGAATATGACCTCCACCGCGGCGACTACATCCTCGATGAACGCGCCCTGGGCCTTGGCATCAGGGTCCTCACCGCTGCGGCGCTGCGCACTATCCGCGACCTCTAGGCCGAAGGTGCGCGACGCCGTCGTGCTTCACTAACCTCACCTCTAACCGCGGCGGGCAGCGCATTTAAGTTGTGCACAATTGAATTGCCCGCTAGAGTATTTCCATGACTGATGCTCCACGGCTGAACCGACAGGTGTGCTTTGCGCTCTACTCGGCCTCGCGCGCCGCGACCGCCGTCTACCGGCCGGTCCTTGATGAGCTCGGCCTCACCTATCCCCAGTACCTGGTGATGCTGGTGCTTTGGGAGGACGAGCCGCGCGGGGTGAAGGAACTGGGCGAGGAACTGGGCCTGGATTCCGGCACGCTCTCGCCCCTGCTGAAACGCCTGGAGTCACTGGGCCTGGTGGAGCGCCGCAGGTCCGCCGAGGACGAGCGCCGGGTCGCCATCCACCTGACGGCCGCCGGACGGGAACTCAGCGGAAAAGCCGGCGCCATTCCCAAACGTCTGGCAGAGGCTGCGGGGCTTACGCCCGAGGAGCTCGATCAGCTCCACAGCACCCTGGGCCGGCTCACGGCCGCCCTGCACAACAGCCACTGACAGCATCAGCCCCCACGAAGTTTTCAACAGAACAGGACGGATCTACCGTGAAAGCTCTTTACACCGCCGAGGCGCTTGCCTCGGGCGAAGGACGCGACGGCAATGCGCGCACCAACGACGGCAAGCTGGACCTCACACTGTCCAGCCCCGTGGAGCTGGGCGGAAACGGGCAGGGAACCAATCCCGAGCAGCTCTTTGCCGCCGGATATGCAGCCTGCTTCCACTCCGCACTCCGCCTGGTGGGCCGCAAGGAACGGGCCGACCTGACCGATTCGGCAGTGGCTGCCAAAGTCCACCTCGGCCAGCTGGACGACGCTGGCTTCGGGCTCGCCGCGGAACTGGAAATCGCGCTGCCCGCACTGGATTTGGCCACCGCAGAGGCACTGGTTGCCAAGGCGCACCAGATTTGCCCGTACTCCAACGCTACGCGGGGAAACATCACCGTGGACATCAGGATCATGGAGTTCGCCGCATGAGCCTCGGAACCCTTCCTGCCACCACCCGTGAAATCCAGCTTGCCTCCCGCCCCGTAGGCCGCCCTGCAGACGAGAACTTCCGGCTGGCCGAGTCGCCCCTGCCCGGGCTGCGGGACGGCCAAATCCTGGTCCGGAACCTCTACATCTCAGTTGACCCCTACATGCGTGGTCGCATGAACGACGCCAAGTCGTACTCTGCGCCGTTCGCCCTGGACAAAGCGCTCGACGGCGGTGCGGTGGGCGAGGTGATCGCGTCGCGGTCCCCGGAACATCGGGAAGGGGACGTTGTAGTGCACGGCCTCGGCTGGCGTGAGTACGCCGTGGTGGACGGCGGAGCTGCCAAGCCGGCGCGGACTGACCTGGCGCCGGCCTCTGCATTCCTTGGTGCCCTCGGCATGACTGGGCTGACCGCTTACGCCGGACTGCTGAAGGTGGCTGAGTTCAAAACCGGTGACGCCGTGTTCGTCTCCGGCGCGGCCGGTGCCGTGGGTTCGCTGGTGGGCCAGATTGCCAAGGCGATGGGCGCCTCGCGCGTCATCGGCTCGGCCGGCTCGCCGGCGAAGGTGGCACGGCTCCTTGAGCTCGGCTTCGACGCGGCCTTCGATTACCACGACGGCCCGGTACGCGAACAGTTGGAAAAGGCGGCCGGCCCGGCCGGCATCGATGTCTATTTCGACAACGTGGGCGGCGAGCACCTCGAGGCAGCCTTGGCCGCCCTCAACGTCGGGGGCCGGGTGGCAATGTGCGGAGCCATCGCCCAGTACAACTCGACGGAACCGACTCCGGCTCCGCGCAACCTCATGCTGGCCATCGGTAAGCAACTCACCCTCAGGGGCTTCCTGGTAGGCGGTCAGCAGCAGCACGCCGCCGAGTTTGCCGCGACGATGGCCGGCTGGCTGGCTGACGGCACCGTGCAGTACGACGAAACCATCGTTGACGGGCTCGAGAACGCTCCGCAGGCGTTTATGGACCTGCTCGACGGGGCCAACACCGGCAAGATGCTGGTCCGCCTCCAGTCCGGGCTGTAACAGCTGGACAGTAGGGGTGCCGCGGGTCCCGCGGCACCCTTACTGGTTGGTAACAACTTGTAAACAATCTCCGGGAACCGGCGCCGCTGTGCTATTGGGACGTGGTGCAGGCCACTAAAGTAGGTGGCATCAGTGCGCTCCGGCGCAGTGCTGCGGACCTCAGTGAAAACAGAATTTCAGTGCAGAAACGGACACTCATTGAATTCGAGCCGTAGCGCCACTCTCTTCATCCTGGAGGAAAATTGAAGACATCACTGCGTGCACAATTCAAGCGCGGTTCAATGGCAGGCCTGGCTACCGTCAGCGCCTCGGCCCTTCTGTTGACCGCCTGCGGCGCAGCCCCCGAAGCCGGAAGCACAGCGTCCCCCGGGGCCAGCGACTACACCGGCTGCATCGTCTCCGACTCCGGTGGATTCGACGACCAGTCCTTCAACCAGTCCTCCTACGAGGGCCTGAAGAAGGCTGAAGCTGACCTGGGCATCAAGGTCAACCAGGTGGAGTCTAAGACCAACAACGACTTCGAGCCCAACCTGCGCGCCATGGTCACCGCAGGCTGCGACCTCACGCTTACTGTTGGCTTCCTGCTGGGAGACGCGACCAAGACGCAGGCAACGGCCAACCCGGACAGCCACTTCGCGATTGTCGACTACAGCTATGAGCCGGCCATCCCGAACGTGAAGCCGATCATCTACGACACAGCCCAGGCGGCCTTCCTCGCCGGCTACCTCGCCGCGGGCACCACCAAGACGGGCACGGTGGCCACGTTCGGCGGTATGAACATCCCCACCGTCACCATCTTTATGGACGGCTACGCCGATGGCGTGAAGTACTACAACGAGCAGAAGGGCGCGGACGTCAAGCTCCTTGGCTGGAACAAGGAAGCCCAGGACGGAACGTTCACGGGCGACTTTGAAAAGCAGGACGTGGGAAAGCAGGTCACCCAGAACTTCCTGGACCAGGGCGCGGACATCGTGATGCCCGTCGCCGGACCGGTGGGCAAGGGCGCCGGTTCAGCACTGAATGACGCCAAGGCCGCGGGCAAGGATGTCAAGCTGATCTGGGTTGACTCCGACGGCTACCTCACCGCCCCGGACTACAAGGACATCATGCTGTCCTCTGTTATGAAGCAGATGGGCGAGGCCGTGGAAACCGTGGTGAAGGACGACAAGGACGGCAACTTCAACAACACGCCGTACGTGGGCACCCTGGCCAATGACGGAGTCCAGCTGGCACCGTTCCACGACCTTGATTCCCAGGTTCCCGCCGAGCTGAAAACCGAACTTGAGCAGATCAAGAAAGACATTGTTGACGGCAAGCTGAAGGTTGAGTCCGAGGCAAGCCCCAAGGCCTGATCCCCGCTCCAGGCGCCACCCCCGGTTGGTCAATGACTGGCCGGGCGGTGGCGCTTTTTGCTGTGGCCTTCCTCTTTCGGGCCAACCCCGTTCATCCCAGGACTGCACCCACTAGGCTTGTGCTGCAGCCACATATCCCGTCCGGTCGATCACTGGACGCTTCGAGATTGGTCAGAGTTTTGAAACTTGAACTCAGAGGGATCACCAAACGCTTCGGTACCCTGCTCGCCAACGACCACATCGATGTGGTGGTTGAGCCCGGACAAATACACTGTCTGCTCGGCGAGAACGGAGCCGGAAAATCCACCCTGATGAATGTGCTGTACGGCTTGTACGAGCCGTCCGACGGCGAAATCCTCATCGATGACGAAGCGGTGGCCTTCCGCGGACCCGGCGATGCGATGGCGGCCGGGATCGGTATGGTGCACCAGCACTTCATGCTGGTCCCCGTCTTCACCGTGGCCGAGAACGTGGCGCTCGGCGCGGAACCCACCAAGGCGGCCGGTTTCCTCAACCTGGAGGAAACGCGCCGCCGGATCAAGGAAATCTCGGATCAGTACGGTTTCGACGTGGATCCGGACGCGCTGGTGGAGGACCTGCCGGTGGGTGTGCAGCAGCGCGTCGAAATCATCAAGGCCCTGGTCCGCAACGCCAAAGTCCTGATCCTCGACGAACCCACTGCGGTGCTGACACCCCAGGAGACCGACGAACTGCTGGATATCATGCGCCAGCTTAAAGCCGGCGGCACGTCCATCGTCTTCATCTCGCACAAGCTGCGGGAAGTGAAGGAAGTCTCGGACACCATCACCGTGATCAGGCGCGGCAAAGTGGTGGGCACCGCCGACCCCGCTGCCCCCACAGCCGAACTCGCCTCGATGATGGTGGGACGCGCCGTGAGCCTCACCCTGGACAAAACACCTGCCCAGCCGCAGGAGAAAACCTTCGAAGTCCGGGACCTCACGGTCATCGCTTCCAACGGCCAGCACGTGGTGGACGAACTCAGCTTCGACATTGCCCGCGGTGAAATCCTCGCCGTGGCGGGAGTCCAGGGCAACGGCCAGACCGAACTCACCGAAGCCATCCTTGGCCTCCAGGAACGGGTCTCCGGCTCCATCAAGCTGGACGGCATCGAGCTGCTGGGCCGGTCCGTGAAGGAAGTCCTGAACGCCGGCGTCGGATTTGTTCCGGAAGACCGCAAGGTGGACGGTTTGGTAGGCACGTTCTCCGTTGCCGAAAACCTCGTCCTGGACCTCTATGACAAACCGCCCTTCGCGAAGGGCATCAGCATGAGCCCCGCGAAGATCCTGGAAAACGCCGAAGCCCGCATCGGCGAATTCGACGTACGGACGCCCTCCGCCGCAGCCGCCGCAGGCACCCTCTCCGGCGGCAACCAGCAAAAAGTAGTGATGGCGCGTGAGCTCTCCCGCCCGTTGCGCCTGTTCATCGCCTCCCAGCCCACCCGCGGCGTGGACGTCGGGTCCATCGAGTTCCTGCACCGCAGGATCGTGGCCGAGCGGGACCAGGGCACACCGGTGATGATCATCTCCACCGAACTCGACGAGGTCATGGAACTGGCAGACCGCATTGCAGTGCTCTACAAAGGCAAGCTGGTAGGCGTGGTTCCGGCCGGCACCAGCCGCGACGTCCTGGGCCTCATGATGGCTGGCATCCCGCCGGAGGAACACGCGCACGCCACGGGTCAGGCGCCTGCCGCCGCGGCCTCCACGTCCGACGCCGAAGGAGGCGACAATGTCTGACAAGCATCCCCCCAAGCACGCGGCCGGAGAGGGCAGCGGCAAAGCGCACCAGCCCACTCCCGCTGCTGAGGAGACAACCGCCGTCGTATCCGTTGATACTGCCGGCGGCGCGATGGAGCCGTCAGCCGTTCCGGCCACTGCCCAAAGCGGGCGGCTCCCGGGCGGCCCGGACACGCTGCTCCGCAAAATCTTTACCGGAAGCGGCATGGTCTCGCTCCTGGCAGTCCTGCTGGCGCTCATCATCGGCGGCCTCCTGATCGCCAGCACCGACAAGCAGGTGGCCACTACCTCCACCTACCTCTTCGCACGTCCCACCGACTTCCTGGCAGCAGTGTGGAACGCCGCCACCCGCTCCTACATTGCCCTGTTCCAGGGCTCGGTCTTCAACCCCCGGGGCAACAGCGTCGCCGCCCAGTTCGCGCCGTTTATGGAAACGCTCACCATTGCCACGCCGCTGATCACAGCCGGCCTCGGCGTAGCGCTTGCCTTCCGGGCAGGGCTCTTCAACATCGGTGCCCAGGGACAGATCATCGTGGCCGGCATCCTGGCCGCCTGGGTGGGTTTCGCGCTGCACCTGCCGGTGGGGCTGCACCTGCTGCTGGTCCTTGTGGCCGGCATCATCGGCGGTGCCGTCTGGGGCGGACTGGTGGGGCTGCTCAAAGCCCGCACGGGCGCCCATGAAGTCATCCTCACCATCATGTTCAACTACATCGCGCTGTACTTCCTGCGGTACCTGCTGAACACACCGGCGTTCCAGCGGCCGGGGGAGTCGAACCCCATCTCGCCCATCCTGGACCCCACCGCCGTCTACCCGCAGATTTTCGGCACCCAGTACCGGCTCCACCTGGGCTTCCTCCTGGCCATCGCGGCTACCGTCCTGGTGTGGTGGCTCCTTAACCGGTCCACCGTGGGCTTCGAGTTCCGGGCCGTGGGCGCCAACCCCAAGGCCGCCCAGACCGCCGGCATCAACGTTTCCCGCTCCACGATCCTGGTGATGGCCATCGCCGGCGGCCTGGCCGGTATGTCCGGTGTCGCCCAGGTGGCAGGGACGGAAAAGGTCCTCACCGACGGCGTGGCCGCCACCTACGGTTTCGACGCGATCACCGTCGCACTGCTGGGGCGTTCGTCTCCCTGGGGCACCTTTGCTGCCGGCCTGCTGTTCGGCGCCTTCCGCGCCGGCGCCGTCCAGATGCAGATCCAGACCGGAACCCCCATCGACATCGTCCTGGTGGTCCAGTCCCTGATCGTCCTCTTTATTGCGGCCCCGCCGCTGGTCCGGGCCGTCTTCGGCCTGAACCCCCGCCGCAAGAAGCCGGCCCGTGCGGCCAAGTCCCGCCAGGCCGCCACAACCGGAGGTGCAGCATGAGCACAAAAGTATCGTCGCCCCGCCCCGGAAAACCGCAGCCGGGCGACACATCGAAGGAATCCGGCTCTGCTGCAGTCTCCGCGAAGCCGGTGACCTGGCGGACGCCGGTCCTGCTGATGGTCTTCGGTTTGGCCGCCCTGGTCTTCTTCGGTTTGATGGCGCCCAACCAGACCGCGAGTTTCGGCATCTCCACGGGCGAGGACTTTTTCCAGCTGCCCGCCGTGGCGGTGGATGCGTTCGCCGGGGGCATCGTGTTGTCCGTCCTCCTGCTGGGACTCGCAGCCTACGCGGTGTACCTCAAAACGAAGGACCGGCCCGCCCCAGGCTGGCTGACCGTCACCTTTATTGTGCTGTTCGTGGCCGCCTTCCTGATCTGGGTTGTGGGCGGTGCCCGTACTCCGAGCATCTCGCTGGCCGGGCTCATCGCCGGGTCCGTCACCCTCGCCGTCCCGCTGGTGTTCGGCTCACTTTCCGGCGTCCTGTGTGAGCGGGTGGGAGTGGTCAACATCGCCATCGAGGGCCAGCTCCTTGGCGGCGCGTTTACCGCCGCCATCGTTGCCAGCATGACGCAGAACCCCTTCATCGGGCTGGCGGCCGCCGCCGTGGCCGGAGCCGTCGTTTCCATGGTGCTGGCGCTGTTCAGCATCAAGTACCTCGTGAACCAGATCATCGTGGGCGTGGTGCTCAACGTCCTGGTCTCGGGCGTGACGGGCTTCCTGTTCAGCACCGTGATGCAGGCCAACAAGGCCCAGTTCAATTCGCCTCCGGGGCTGGACGTCATCGAGATTCCCGTCCTGTCCAGCATCCCCATCATTGGGCCCATCCTCTTCCGCCAGTCCCTGGTGGGGTACCTGATGTACATCGCGGTCCTGGTGGTCTGGGTAGGCCTGTTCAAGACCCGGTGGGGGCTGCGGGTCCGCGCTGTCGGCGAGCACCCGCAGGCAGCCGACACCCTGGGCATCAACGTGAACGCCACCCGGTTCTGGAACGTCACCCTGGGCGGGGCAGTAGCCGGGATCGGCGGATCCTTTTTCACCCTCGTGGCAATCGACAGCTTCACCAAGGAGATCTCCGGCGGCCGCGGCTTCATTGCGCTGGCTGCCCTGATCTTTGGACGGTGGAATCCCATTGGCGCGTTCTTTGCGGCGCTCCTGTTCGGTTTCGCAGACAACCTGCAGAGCATCGTGACGATCATCGGCACCCCGGTGCCCAGCCAGTTCATGGCCATGCTGCCCTACCTGGTGACGGTCCTCGCCGTGGCCGGACTGGTGGGCAAGTCCCGAGGGCCGGCAGCCAGCGGCATCCCCTATGTCAAGGGCTGACGGCGTGGCGGCCCGAAGGGATGTGAACTGGCCCGCGCTGGAGGCTGCCGCCGTCGACGCCATGCGCAAGGCGTACACGCCCTACTCGAAGTTCCCGGTGGGGGCGGCAGCCCTCACGGAGGACGGCAGGATCGTCAGCGGCTGCAACGTGGAGAACGCCAGCTACGGCCTGACGCTTTGCGCCGAATGCGCTCTGGTGGGCAGCCTGCACATGACGGGCGGCGGCCTGCTCCGTGCCTTCTACTGTGTGGACGGCGGGGGCAATGTCCTGATGCCGTGCGGGCGCTGCCGCCAACTGCTGTACGAATTCCGTGCCCCCGGCATGGAGCTTATGACCACCCAAGGCATCAAGACCATGGACCAGGTGCTGCCTGACGCCTTCGGTCCCCAACACCTGGAGGAGACCCGGTGACAGATACCCGCAAGGCCGAAGCGTTCGACGCAGTGGACATCATCCGCATCAAGCGGGACAAGGGCACGCTCAGCCCTGAACAGATCGACTGGACCATTGACGCCTATACCCGCGGTGCCATCGCGGATGAGCAGATGGCCGCCCTGAACATGGCCATCCTCCTCAACGGCATGAACCGTACCGAGATCGCCCGGTGGACGGCGGCGATGATCGCGTCAGGCGAGAGGATGGACTTCTCCAGCCTGCGCCGGCCCGACGGCGGCCTGAAGTACACCTCGGACAAACACTCCACCGGAGGTGTGGGGGACAAGATCACGCTGCCGCTGGCGCCGCTGGTTGCGGTCTTCGGCGTCGCCGTTCCGCAGCTCTCCGGCCGGGGGCTCGGCCACACCGGCGGCACGCTGGACAAGCTTGAAGCAATTCCAGGCTGGCGCGCTTCCCTGAGCAATGAGGAGATGCTGGCCCAGCTTCAGGAGGTGGGCGCCGTCATCTGCGCTGCCGGCGCGGGCCTGGCTCCCGCTGACAAGAAGCTTTACGCCCTCCGTGACGTCACCGGCACCGTGGAAGCCATTCCACTCATCGCCTCGTCCATCATGAGCAAAAAGATCGCCGAGGGCACCGGCTCGCTGGTCCTGGACGTGAAGGTGGGCAGCGGCGCCTTTATGAAGGATGAGGCCACAGCCCGCGAACTGGCGGAGACCATGGTGGCTCTTGGCAAAGATGCCGGAGTCAACACCGTGGCACTTCTGACCAACATGAGCACGCCCCTGGGATTGACCGCGGGCAACGCCATCGAGGTGGAGGAATCGGTGGAGGTACTTGCCGGCGGCGGCCCCGACGACGTTGTGGAGCTGACAGTCCGGCTTGCCGAGGAGATGCTCGCCGCTGCAGGAGTGCACGACGCCGATCCAGCAGCTGCCCTGAAGGACGGCCGCGCCATGGACGTCTGGAACCGGATGATTGAGGCGCAGGGCGGCGACCCCCGGGCCACCCTGCCGGTGGCCCGCGAATCCGAGGTGGTCTATGCCCCGGCGGACGGAGTGCTGGTGGAACTCGATGCCCTCGCGGTCGGCGTGGCCGCGTGGCGGCTCGGCGCGGGCCGGGCCCGCAAGGAGGACGTGGTGCAGGCCGGCGCGGGAGTCCGAATGCACGCCAAGCCCGGCGCCGTGGTCCGGGCGGGCGAGCCCTTGATGACCCTGCTCACGGACACCCCGGAAAGGTTCGCCCGCGCCAAGGAAGCGCTGGAGAAAGCAGTAGTCATCGCCCCCGAGGGATCGCGGCCGGCACAGCGCCTGATCATCGACCGCATAGCATAGGGACCCATGCAGGCCATCAATGACTTCATCCTCGCGGCAGCCGGACAGCCGTGGGTGCT
Source organism: Pseudarthrobacter sp. NPDC058329 (assembly GCF_042879835.1). NCBI lineage: Bacteria > Bacillati > Actinomycetota > Actinomycetes > Micrococcales > Micrococcaceae > Pseudarthrobacter > Pseudarthrobacter sp. NPDC058329. The sequence continues at coordinate 149,510 of NZ_JBHVZR010000007.1, read as the reverse complement.
GTTCCTCGTTTTGGCGTGCTGCATCATTGACGGCTTCTTCCCGCCCATCCCGAGCGAATCCGTGGTCGTGGGGCTCTCGGCGGTGGCCGCCACAGCGGACGTACCCAACCCCTGGCTCCTGATGATGGTGGCCGCGCTGGGCGCCTTCTCCGGGGACAACATCGCCTACCTGATCGGGCGCCGGGTGGGCACCCGGCGCTGGGCCTGGATGCGCGGACCCCGCATGCAAAGTGCCTTCCGGTGGGCAGGCCGGGAGCTGCGCAGGCGCCCGGCCTCGCTCATCCTCGTGGCGCGGTTCGTGCCGATCGGCCGGGTTGCGGTCAACCTTACCGCCGGGGTCACGCATTATCCGCACCTCCGCTTTGTGGGGCTGACCGTCCTGTCGGCCAGCCTGTGGGCGAGCTATTCGGTGGGGATCGGGCTGTTCTTCGGCCAATGGTTTGAAGACAACCACCTGCTGGGCGCCGTCATCGCCATCATCTGCGCGGTGGCGCTCGGGATCGTGGTGGATATCGTGATCAACCGGGTCCGGCGCAGGGCTCCCATGGTGGAACGGATGAAGGAACCGGAAGCATAGTTCAACCGTTGTTCGGGCAGGACCGGGCGTAGCGAATTGCGCCGGGGCCGTGGGACACTTAGGAACGATTTCCGCTTTGGCTGCGTCACTTTTGGCCGGTGCCATTTTGCATAGGAGCAACACCGCGTGGAGTTTATTAATGAGGCCGTGCTCCATGCAGCTGGCCAGTGGTGGATCTACCCGGTCCTGCTGTTGTTTTTCTTTGTTGATGGCTTCGCCATGGTGGTTCCCAGCGAAACCCTCATCGTGGCACTTGCCGCGTTCTCCCGCCACAGCGGGGAACCCAATCTCTGGATCCTCGGCCTCACCGCGCTGATTGGCGCTATCGCCGGGGACAATATGGCCTTTATGCTGGGGCGCCGGATCGGCCTGAACCGGTGGAAGTGGATGCGCCGGCCCAAGGTCCAGAAGGCCTTCGGCTGGGCACGCTACGAATTGGACAAGCGCGGCGCCGTGCTGGTTTTCACCGCCCGCTACATCCCCTGGGGCAGGGTGGCCGTCAATTACGTGGCCGGAAGCACAGGCTTCTCCCACCGCCGCTTCTTCCTGCTGGACGCCTTCGCCTGCATCACGTGGGTGGGGTATTCCATCGGCATCGGCCTGCTGGCCAGTTCCTTCCCCTGGCTGCACCACAACCCCCTGCTCAGCGCCGGTATTGCCGTGGTGTTCGCCATTGTGCTGGGCATCCTCATCGACCACCTGCTCCGGTTGTGGCACAAGCATCTGGCCCGGAATGACGCCGAAGAAGTGGATGAGTGGCTCGACGGCGGTCCCAACGGGGCACTCGACGCCGAAACCGGCAGGACAGTCATGGCACCCGTTGCCGGAGAGAGCGGACCTGCTGCCACCTAGCCGCTGGCATTGGACTGCTGCCCACCCTAAGGTGGGGTAGGTGACTGAGCCTATTGTTGACGCTGCCCCTGCCATCGATTTTGACCTGAAGAGCCTGCCCAAGGTTTCACTTCATGACCACCTGGACGGAGGTCTCCGTCCGGCCACCATCATCGAACTGGCCGAGGCAGTTGGCCACACCCTTCCGTCCACCGACCCCGTTGCGCTCGGTCAGTGGTTCCGCGAATCCGCGGACTCCGGCTCCCTGGTCCGCTACCTGGAGACGTTCGACCACACCGTTGCCGTGATGCAGACCGCCGACGGCCTGTCCCGCGTGGCCAAGGAATTCGTCGAGGACCTCGCTGACGACGGCGTGGTGTACGGCGAAGTACGCTGGGCGCCCGAGCAGCACCTGCAGAAGGGCCTCAGCCTGGACGAAGCCGTGGAGGCGGTGCAGGAAGGCCTCGAGGCCGGCGTCGAAGCCGTGGGGGAGACCGGCCGCGAGATCCAGGTGGGCCAGCTCATCACCGCCATGCGCCACGCCGACCGCGGCCAGGAGATCGCCGAACTCGCCGTCCGCCACCGCAACAAGGGCGCAGTCGGGTTCGACATCGCCGGCGCCGAAGACGGTTTCCTGCCCTCCCGCTTCAAAGACGCTTTCACCTACCTTGCCCAGCACAACTTCCCGGCCACTGTGCACGCCGGTGAGGCCGCGGGGCTGGAGAGCATCCAGTCGGCCCTGGTGGACGGCCGGGCGCTGCGGCTGGGCCACGGCGTGAGGATCGCCGAGGACATCCTGGTGGAGTTCGACGACGATGACGAGACCGAGGACACGATTGGCCTGGTGACACTGGGCGATCTCTCCAGCTGGGTCCGCGACCGCGGCATCGCCTTGGAGATCTGCCCGTCCTCGAACCTCCAGACGGGTGCCATCGCCGGGTTCGGCGAGGGCATCGAGAGCCACCCGCTGGACATGCTCTACCAGCTCGGCTTCAACGTCACCATCAACACCGACAACCGGCTGATGAGCGGCGTCACCCTGACCGACGAGTTCGACCTCCTGGTGGAAACCTTCGACTACGATCTCGACGATTTGCTGGAGCTGACGCTGAACGCCGCCGAGGCTTCCTTCCTGCCCCTTGAGGAGAAGGAAGCGCTCGTCGAGTACATCAACGACGCGTACGCGAACCTTGGCTAACGAGCCGGACGCCGTTGGCTCCCCGGTGGGGGAGCTGCGGTTTGGGCCCACAGCAGCAGGGGTCCCCGGGCGAGCTTGCGAGGTGGGGGAGCTGCTGGGGATGATCAAGTCACTGCGTGAGCACTGCCCGTGGATGGGCGCGCTGACCCATGAGTCCCTGGTGGAGTACCTCCTGGAGGAGGCCTACGAGGTGGCGGAAACCATTGAGGCCGGAACGGGCCAAGAGATCGACGACGCCGAGCTCCGGGGCGAGCTGGGTGACGTCCTGCTCCAGGTGGTGCTGCACGCACGCCTCGCGGAGGAGCGCGGAGCCTTTGCGTTCGACGACGTCGCGCGCGGCCTGAGTGCCAAAATGGTCCGCCGGAACCCGCACGTGTTCCGCCCGGACGGCTCCCTGCAGGACAGTTTTCCGGCCACTGTTGCTGAGATCGTGCAGAAGTGGGACGCGGTCAAGCGGGCGGAACGGCCGGAGCGGCGGGATCCGTTCGAAGGGATCCCGCTGGCGCTCCCGGCGCTGGCACGGGCGCAGAAGTCCGTGGACCGCGAGGCGAGGGCGGGCGCAGCGTTTCCCACACGCGGGGCCCCGGCCCAACTGCCGGACGTTCCTGCCTTCGCAACGGAAGAAGAACTCGGGGAGCTGCTGCTCGCCGTCGTCAGTTCCGCCCATGCCCGCGGGCTCGACGCCGAGCGTGCCCTGCGCGGCGCGGTCCGGAACTACCAGCAGCGCGTCCCGCGGCAGCACCAACAGAGATAACCGCACCATCATGACGTCCGGGGGCTGGATAGGTTTCCGTAACCCGGACCACTCTCGACTACGCTGGTCCGTGACGAGTACGTCGAGTTTTCAGCTGTATTTCCCCCGTTAATCGCCCATAAGGAGCAAATTCATGGCGCTTATCGATGCCATCCACGCCCGCGAAATCCTCGATTCCCGCGGCAACCCGACAGTAGAAGTTGAAGTACTGCTCTCCGACGGCCAGATTGGCCGCGCAGCAGTTCCCTCCGGCGCTTCCACCGGTGAGCACGAAGCCGTTGAGCTGCGTGACGGCGACAAGGGCCGTTACCTCGGCAAGGGCGTCCAGAAGGCTGTTGACGCCATCATCGACCAGATCGCTCCGGCCCTGACCGGCTTCGACGCCACCGACCAGCGCAGCATCGACCAGGCCATGCTGGACCTGGACGGCACGCCGAACAAGGGCAAACTGGGCGCCAACGCCATCCTGGGCGTCTCCCTGGCCGTTGCCAACGCAGCCGCCGCCTCCGCTGACCTGCCCCTGTACAAGTACCTGGGCGGCCCCAACGCCCACGTCCTGCCGGTCCCGCTGATGAACATCCTCAACGGCGGCTCGCACGCCGATTCCGACGTCGACATCCAGGAATTCATGGTTGTCCCGCTGGGCGCGGAGACCTTTTCCGAGGGCCTGCGCTGGGGTGTTGAGGTTTACCACGCCCTCAAGTCCGTCCTGAAGGAAAAGGGCCTCGCCACCGGCCTCGGCGACGAAGGCGGCTTCGCGCCGAACCTGCCGTCCAACCGTGCAGCACTTGACCTGATCCAGGAAGCCATCAAGAACGCCGGCTACACCCCGGGCAAGGACATCGCCCTTGCCCTGGACGTGGCCTCCTCCGAGTTCTTCACCGACGGGGCGTACCAGTTCGAAGGCAAGGCCCTGACCTCCGCCGAGATGAGCGCCTACTACACCGAGCTCGTCGCCGACTACCCGCTGGTCTCCATCGAAGACCCGCTGGACGAAAACGACTGGGACGGCTGGAAGACCCTCACCGACGCCATCGGCGACAAGGTCCAGCTGGTGGGTGATGACCTCTTCGTCACCAACCCCGCCATCCTGCAGCGCGGCATCGACACCAAGACCGCAAACTCCCTGCTGGTCAAGGTCAACCAGATCGGCTCCCTCACCGAGACGCTCGACGCCGTCAGCCTGGCCCAGCGCGCCGGGTACACCACCATCACCTCGCACCGTTCCGGCGAGACCGAGGACACCACCATCGCCGACATCTCGGTGGCCACCAACGCCGGCCAGATCAAGACCGGCGCACCGGCCCGCTCCGAGCGCGTCGCCAAGTACAACCAGCTGCTGCGCATCGAAGAGGAACTCGACGACGCCGCACGCTACGCAGGCCGCGGCGCGTTCCCGCGTTTCAAGGGCTAGTAGCCGCGTAATCCTATAACCGGTGGCTATGGTTGAAATACCATAGCCACCGTTGTTGTTTCGGAAATATTAGTTTCAGCCCAAAAAGTGGCGGCCCAGGCAGGCTGCGCGTTTCAGGAGTGTCATGGCTACCCGCCGTCCCAAAGTTCCGAAGGTCGCCTCTTCCCGTACGGGAACGCAGTCACGCCAGGAAACGGCAGGCGACGCGGAGGTCATCCGGGCGGACTTCGGTTCCGACAAGGCAAAGGCCGGTCCGGAGGGACCCGTCCCTAAGGCTTCGACTCCTAAGGCAGGCACTGCAGCAGGTGGCCACACAGCTGGCTCGAGGAAGGGATCCGGAGCCTCCGGTGCCACCGCCCCTGCCGGCGGAGTAAAAGGAAGAAGTTCCGCCGGGAACCCGTCCGCAGCCGGCACCGAAACCGCGGAAGACCAGCAACCTGTTCCCGCCAAGGCGTTTTCCGGGCGGATGCTCGCGCTGGCAGTGGTCATGATTGCCATCACCATCATGCTGGCGCCCACGGTGAAGATCTTCTTCGACAAAAGGGCCGAAATTGAAGCCCTGAATGCGGACATCGCTGCCCGTGAGGCCGAAGGTGACGGCCTGCGGCAGCAGGTCTCCCGCTGGCAGGACCCCAACTATGTGAAACAGCAGGCCCGCGACCGCATTAACATGGTTATGCCGGGCGAAACCGGCTACTGGGTCTTCGGCAGCGATTTGCCGGCCGGAGAAACCAGCAGCCAAACCGGTGCAGCAGCACAAGACCCCGCCGATCTGCCGTGGGTGGATTCCCTGTGGGAGTCCATCACGCGCGCGGCCACAGACTGAACCGCCAAAGGAAGGACGGCCCGCGACAGTGGAAATTAACACGGCAGCCGCCCGGGACGAATCCCGCCAGCCATCACCACGAGACCTGGAAGTACTGAGCCGCCAGCTGGGACGGCCGGTCCGGGACGTCGTCGAAATCCCCGCCCGCTGCGTCTGCGGCAACCCGCTGGTGGCCGCCACCGCTCCCCGCCTGGGCAACGGTACCCCGTTCCCCACCACCTTCTACCTGACGCATCCGGTCATTACCTCTGCAGTTTCCAGGCTGGAAGCCGCAGGTGTGATGAACGAGATGAATGAGCAGCTGGAAGGCGACACTGAACTGGCCGCCGCCTACCGCTCAGCCCACGAGGCCTACCTGGCAGCGCGTGCGGCCATCGGTGAACGCTCCGGCATCGGCGCCGTCCCCGAGATCGACGGCATTTCCGCCGGCGGTATGCCCATCCGCGTCAAGTGCCTCCACGTCCTGGTGGGGCATTCACTCGCAGCAGGCCCGGGAGTCAACCCGCTGGGGGACCAGGCCATCTCAGCGATCAGCGAGTGGTGGACCGCGGACGGGTGTTACTGCGAAGGCGCCTGGGATACCAGCGGGGAAGCCCCGTCCAGGGACCTCAGCCGCCACGGGCCGCAGGGGCTGCCGGACATCGTGGGCCGCCCCGCACCCGTCCGGAAGACCTCCGGAAGCGCAGAGGCCGGAAAATGACGCGCGTCGCCGCCATCGACTGCGGCACCAACTCCATCCGCCTCCTGATTGCGGACATTGACCGCAGCAACGGCACCGCCAGCCTCAACGACGTGGTCCGGGAAATGCGTGTTGTCCGGTTGGGCCAGGGTGTGGATGCCACCGGCGAGTTGGCGCCGGAGGCCCTGGAGCGCACGTTCGCGGCCACCGCCGATTACGCCCGCCTGATCAAGGAATACGGTGCCGTCAGCGTCCGTTTTGTTGCCACCTCCGCCAGCCGGGATGCACGGAACCGGGACGTCTTTGTGGACGGCATCCGGGACCTCCTGGGCGTGGAGCCCGAAGTGATCTCCGGCGACGAGGAAGCGGCGCTGTCCTTTGCCGGAGCGAGCAGCGTCCTGCCCATCCTTGACGGCCAGGAGGTACTGGTGGTGGACCTGGGCGGCGGAAGCACCGAGTTCGTCCTCGGCACGGCAGCCGGCGTGACCGCAGCCAAGTCCGTGGACATCGGGTGCGTGCGCCTCACCGAACGGCATCTGCGCCAGGACCCGCCCACCGCCGAACAGATAGCCGCCGCGGAAGCGGACGTGGACTCCGCCATCGCCCGCGCCGGACAGTACGTCCCCCTGGAACGCGCCACCGCCATCGTTGGCGTTGCCGGTTCCATCACCACCATCACCGCGCACGCTTTGGGCCTTACCGAATATTCACCCGACGCGATCCACGGCACGGAACTGCCCCTTGATGACGTCCGGGCGGCCTCCGCCGGCCTCCTCACCATGAAGAGGTCGGACCGCGCCGCCCTGCCATACATGCACCCCGGCCGGGTGGATGTCATCGGGGCAGGGGGACTGGTGTGGGGCCGGATCCTCGAACGGCTGGCGGACCTCACCGGCGGGCGCATCGCAACAGCCACTGCCAGTGAACACGACATCCTCGACGGCATAGCCCTGAGCATCGGCTGACGGCCCATGGAAACACACACCACCCGGACGAGACCACCGCTTGGACGGGCCGGCGCAGCCCTGCTCGCGCTGGTCCTTGCCGGCGGCTGCCTGGCCACCGGCCTCTTCGCTGCCCCGGCGGCGCAGGCGGACGAATGGCGCGACAAGCAGTATTGGCTGGCCGAGTCAGGCATCACCAAGGCCTGGGAGGTTTCCAAGGGCGCCGGAGTCAAGGTAGCCGTGATCGACAGCGGTGTTGACGCCCAGCACCCGGATCTCAAGGGTGCCGTCGCCGGCGGATACGATGCCTCCGGCTCCGGACAGCCCAACGGCCAGAAGGGCGTGGGCTCCAAGACGGAACACGGCACGCTGGTTGCCACCATGCTCGCAGGCCGGGGCCACCAGCCCGCAGACGCAACGGCCTCGCCCTCGCCGTCGCCCAATCCCTCAGCCCTTCCTCCTGACGGAATCGTAGGTGTTGCCCCGGAGGCGCAGATCCTCGCGGTCTCCACCTGGCTGGGCTCAACCAACCCCTCCGGGAAGAGCGACCAGGACCAGATCCCCGAGGCCGTCCGCTGGGCGGTGGACAACGGCGCCAGGGTCATCAACATCTCCCTGGGCAGCACCACCCCGCAGTGGCCACAAAGCTGGGACGCCGCCTTCCTCTACGCCGAGCAAAAGGACGTGGTCATCGTGGCGGCCGCGGGCAACCGGGTCGGCGGCAACATCCAGGTGGGGGCTCCGGCCACCATTCCGGGCGTCCTCACCGTCGCCGGCCTGGACCGCAAGGGCGCGGCCAGTGTTGACGCGTCCTCCCAGGGCATCAGCATCGGCGTCGCGGCGCCCGCCGAGAACCTGCTGGGCGGCGTCCCCGGCGGCAGCTACGCGGAATGGGCGGGGACTTCCGGCTCCACACCGATTGTTGCCGGCGTTGCCGCGCTGATCCGTTCCAAGTGGCCGGCCATGAGCGCCGAACAGGTCATTAACAGGATTGTCTCCACGGCAAAGGACGCCGGAATCCCCGGCAAGGATCCCCTCTACGGCTTCGGTGTGCTCAACGCCGAGGCGGCCCTGAAGGCCGACGTGCCGGAAGCAGCCGCAAACCCGCTTGGTTCCATCGCGGAGTGGATCCGCGTCCACCGTCGTGGCAACTTTGCCACCCCCGCCCCGCTCCCCACCACGGACGTTCCCAACGCGGCGCCCACCCTGCCGGAAGCCACCGTGCCTGCGGCCGAACCGCCCTCGCAGCGGGACAGTGCCCTCGGCGCCGCCGTCGTGATCGGCTTCAGCCTGTTGTTCGCGGCGATCATCGCGGCAGCGGTCTTCCAGATCCGGCGTGCGGCGAAGAGCCCGGCGGATGTGGGGGAGGACCAGGAAACGGGTGCGATGGACAGTGTGGATTCCGGGCGCCAAGCGGGGGCTCCGTAGCTTTCGGGCAGTTAGTGAAGATTTTCACAAACTACGGTATCCTTGAAGTATGGCAACCACCCCAGAGCTCCAGGACCGTCCCAGGGTACTCGTCGTCGGCGGCGGGTACGTCGGCCTGTACGTAGCACTCAAACTGCAGAAGAAGATCGCGAATGCCGGTGGCATCGTCACCCTCGTGGATCCACTGCCCTACATGACCTACCAGCCGTTCCTGCCCGAGGTGGCCGGCGGCAACATCGAGGCACGCCACGCTGTGGTCTCCCACCGTCAGCACCTCAAGCAGACTGAACTGATCCAGGGCAGCGTAACCTCGATCGACCACGCCAACCGCACGGCCGTGGTGGCTCCCGCCGACGGTGGCGAGCACTTCGAGGTTCCGTACTTCGATGTTGTGATGGCCGCAGGTGCCATCACCCGGACGTTCCCCATCAAGGGCCTCGCGGACAAGGGCATTGGCCTGAAGACCATCGAGGAAGCTGTTGCCCTCCGCAACAAGGTCCTGGAGCGCCTTGAGGTTGCCTCCACCATGACCGACCCCGCTGCCAGGGCCAAGGCCCTCACCTTCGTAGTGGTGGGTGGCGGATTTGCCGGCATTGAGTGCATCACCGAGATGGAGGACCTCGCGCGGGCCGCCGTCCGGAACAACCCGCGCATCAAGCAGGAGGAAGTCCGCTTCGTCCTGGTTGAGGCCATGGGCCGGATCATGCCGGAAGTTACCGCCAAGCAGGCGGAATGGGTTGTGGAGCACCTCCGCAGCCGCGGCATCGAGGTACTCCTCAACACGTCCCTGGACAATGCCGAGGGAAGCCTCAAGCTCATCAACCTTCCGGACAAGACCCCCGCCCAGGAGTTCGAAACGGACACCCTGGTGTGGACCGCGGGCGTGCAGGCCAATCCCATGGTGCGCTCCACCGACTTCCCGCTTGAGCCGCGCGGCCGCGTCCGCGTCCTGCCTGACCTTCGGGTTGCGGGCGATGAAGGCATCATCGACAACGCCTGGGCAGCCGGCGACGTCGCCGCCGTGCCGGACCTTACCGGCAAGGGCCTTCCGGACGGCACCTGCGTTCCCAACGCCCAGCATGCGCTCCGCCAGGCCAAGCGCCTCGCGAAGAACCTGTGGGCGTCCCGCTGGGACAAGCCGCTCAAGGACTACAAGCACAAGAACCTGGGCGCTGTTGCAGGCTTCGGCGAGTGGAAGGGCGTTGCGAACATCAACTTGGTGGGCAGCATTGGCCTCAAGGGCGGACTCGCCTGGCTCGCGCACCGTGGCTACCACGGCATGGCCATGCCCACGTTCGAGCGTAAGTTCCGCGTGATTTTCAACTGGATCCTCAGCTTCTTCGCGGGCCGCGACACCACGCAGCTTATGGACCTGGACAACCCGCGCGGTGCCTTCGTGGCAGCAGCTACTCCGGCTCCAAAGCCGGCCGCCGCACCCGCTCCTGCCCCTGTGGCCGGAGGGTCCGGTTCCACTGCGACCACCAAGGCGGAAGCAGTCCCGGCCCGCGTCAAATAGACCGGCCTGCTTCACCGCACGACGGCGGCTGTCCCCTTTGATGGGGATGGCCGCCGTTTGCGTTCCAAGTTGGCGCAGCCGTTCGCGGCGCCTTCTAGACTGGGCAGCATGACTGGTGAGAAGAACCTTCAGGCCCTGCTGGCAGGGATGCGCCCCGTCCGGCGCGCGGGGGAGTACGTCTACGTCCTGTGGCCGCACGGGCGGCCACTGACGTCCGGCATCGAAGCAGCGGTACGGGAGGCTGAAGGCCTTACGGTGGTCCTGCCCCGGTCCCAGGCTGACAAGGAAGGGTTGTCCTACGACTTCGTTGGCGCTTGGATCACCTTGCAGATCCACTCCGCACTGGAAGCCGTGGGACTCACCGCCGCTGTCAGCAGAGCCCTTACGGACGCCAGGATCAGCTGCAATGTCCTGGCCGGGTTCCACCATGACCACCTGCTGGTCCCGGTGGCGGATGCACCCCGCGCCCTTGAGGTATTGGCGGAACTGGCCGGGCAATACGCGCCTGCGCAGGGTCGCGGACAGACGCCCCGGCCCGAACTCCTGCTGCGCGATGAGACTCCGGAGGACCGGGACGCGATCCTGGCCCTGACCGCCGATGCGTTCGCCATCTCACCGGCCACCGGGCTTCCGGCGGACGGGGAGCCAGTGGAAGTAAACGTGCTCCGGGAGCTCTTCGAGGCCAAGGAGTACCTCCCCGGTTTCAGTGTGGTGGCCGTCCTGGACGGCGAAGTGGTGGGGCATGTGATCAGCACACGCGGATGGGTGGGCCGCCAGGAGTTGCTGGGCCTCGGTCCGATCGGTGTCACCCCGCGGCTCCAGCGGCACGGCATCGGTTCTGCATTGATGAAGGAGAGCATTGCCAGGGCAAACGATGCGGGGGAGATCGGTATCGCCCTGCTTGGCAGCCCTGACTATTACACCCGCTTCGGTTTTGTGCCTGCAGCGTCATTAGGCGTGCTCCCGCCCGAGGACGCATGGGGTGACTTTTTCCAGCTCCTGCCGCTCGCCCTGTGGCCTGGCGGGGTCCATGGCACGTTCCGGTACGCCGAACCGTTCTCGCGCCTCTGACGGGATACCATTGAGCAGTTGCCCCAGTAGCCCAATTGGCAGAGGCAGCGGACTTAAAATCCGCGTGTTGTGGGTTCGAGTCCCACCTGGGGTACGTAACTGAACCGGCCGCAGTGAGCTGCCGAATGAGGAAGCCGTCCGCGTTGCGGGCGGCTTCCGGCGTTTTGATTCCGCATATGCAACGACTGTTATACAGATGTGACCTCAGTCACTTATCTTCACTGTGCATATGCATTAGCTTGAAAGCTAAATCAGGAATACCTGGTTTTTCGTGTCAAAGGCCGTTCGCACCTTTAGATCGAGGAGCTCGTAAATGACTTTATTCCCCCAGGCGGGAACCCGCGTTGCCAAGCTGACAGCGCTTGGCATCGGCGTCGCCTTTATGGCAACGGCTTGCGGCGGTTCGTCCACACCCACGGCGTCCGAAACCGCTACCGGATCAGCGGCAGGAATCGCTTGCCCGGCGCCCGGCTCCACCAGCAGCAGCGCACCGGCTACTGGCGCGGGCGGCGCGGTTCCGCCGTCCACAGGGACCACCGAGACTCCGTTGAAGCTCGGCTCCCTCCTGCCCACCACCGGTTCGCTGGCTTACCTTGGCCCGCCCGAAATCGCCGGTGTGAATCTCGGTGTCAAGGAAGTCAATGATGCCGGCGGCGTCCTCGGCAAGCCCATTGAGGTAGTCCACCGGGACTCTGGCGACACCAAGACGGACATCGCAACGCAGTCCACGTCGGCCCTGCTTGGCCAGGGGGTCAACGCCATCATCGGCGCGGCTTCCTCCGGCGTTTCCAAGACGGTCATCAACCAGATCACCGGCGCTGGAGTGCTGCAGTTCTCACCCGCCAACACCTCGCCGGACTTCACCACGTGGGACGACAAGGGACTGTACTGGCGTACAGCGCCCTCCGACGTTCTCCAGGGCAAGGTCCTGGGTAACTACATGGCCACCTGTGGTGCCCAGACCGTGGGCATGATCGTCCTGAACGATGCCTACGGCACCGGGCTGGCGACCAACGTCAAGGCGGCGTTCGAAGCAGCCGGTGGCAAGGTGGTGGCTGAGGAGCTCTTCAACGAGGGTGACACCCAGTTCAGCAGCCAGGTGGACAAGATCATCGCAGCCAAGCCCGATGCCATCGCCCTGATCACCTTTGACCAGGCCAAGAGCATCGTGCCACTGATGACCGGCAAGGGTGTGCAGCCCACGCAGATGTTCCTCGTAGACGGCAACACCTCGGATTACAGCAAGGACTTCCAGCCCGGCACCATGCTGGGAGCCCACGGCACCTTCCCGGGGACTTTCGCCAACGAGGGATTCACCAAGAAGCTTCTCGAGGTGGACCCGGCACTGAAGGACTTCACCTATGGCGGCGAGTCTTACGATGCTGTCAACCTGATCGCCCTGGCATCTGAAGCTGCCGGCAGCACCAGCGGCCCGGAAATCGCCAAGCAGCTCAAGGGAGTATCGGAAGCCGGTGAGAAGTGCACCACCTTCGCCGCCTGCGTTACCCTGCTCCGCGAGGGCAAGGACATCGACTACGACGGCCAGTCCGGCCCCGTAACCTTCTCCGACGCCGGTGACCCCACTGAGGCCTACATCGGCATCTACGAGTACACCAACGACAATACGCTCAAGCCCCTCCAGTCGGAGTTCGGCAAGCTGTAGCACCGCCCGCAAAGCACAAAGAGCCCCTGTCCGTCCGGACAGGGGCTCTTTGCGTGGATGTTTGCCTTTACTCGACGGTATCGGCCAGCGTCCCCAGGTACAGCTGGATGACTTTGGGGTCCTTCATCAGTTCACGGCCGGTGCCGGTGTAGGCATCCCGTCCCTGGTCCAGGACGTAGCCGCGGTCGCAGATCTGCAGGCACCGCCTGGCGTTCTGTTCCACCATGATTACGGAGACGCCTGCCCGGTTGATCTCATGGACACGCAGGAAGGTTTCGTCCTGCTTGACGGGGGAGAGGCCGGCGGACGGCTCGTCGAGCAACAGCACCGCCGGGTCCATCATCAGCGCCCGGCCCATTGCCACCATCTGGCGTTCGCCGCCGGAGAGGGAGCCTGCCCGCTGGGCACGGCGCTTGCCGAGCTCAGGAAACAGGCCGGTGACGAAGTCGAACCTTTCGGCGAAGTCCTTGGGGCGCTGGAACATCCCCATCTGAAGGTTTTCCTCGATGGTCAGGGTGGCGAAGACGTTGTTGGTCTGCGGGACGAAGCCAACGCCCCGGCTTACCAGCTTGTTCGCTTTCAGGCCCGTGATGTCCTGACCACGCACCACCACTGTTCCTGAGTGGACCTTCACGAGACCGAACATCGCTTTCAGCAGGGTGGACTTGCCGGCTCCGTTAGGACCGATGATGCCGATCAGTTCTCCCTTGCGGGCCTCGATGCTGCAGCCGTTGAGGATGTTGACGCCGGGAAGGTAACCGGCCACCAGGTCGGTGACCTTAACCACCGATTCGCTGTCGCTGACTGGCTGTGCGGCGGGTGCCGCGCTGGTGCTGCTCATTGGCCGTCCTTCTCTGTGCTGCCGGTCTCCGTGCTTCCGTGCCGGCCGTGCGGTTGGTCGCGCTGTGGCTGGCCGTCCTCGCCGCGTGCGGGTTGGTCGCCCCCGGCAGCCACGACGTCGACGGCGATGATGCCCGCATTCTCTGTTCCGACGATGGATTCCTCGTCAGCCACGAGTTCTGCTGCAAGTTCCTTGATGCCCTCAGAGTCTCCAAGGTCCACGTCATGATGGGCGCCCAGGTAGGCGTCGATGACTGCGGGGTTCTTCATGACTTCCCCTGGCGGACCTTCCGCCACGACCTTCCCCTCGGCCATCACCACCACCCAGTCGGCGATGTGCCGGACCATGTGCATGTCGTGTTCGACGAAAAGGACCGTCATCCCTTCCGCCTTAAGGTTCTTGATGTGGTCGAGCAGGGACTGCGTCAACGCGGGGTTGACGCCTGCCATGGGTTCATCCAGCATCACCAGCTTGGGCCGGACCATGAGGGACCGGGCCATCTCCAGGAGCTTGCGCTGCCCGCCGGAAAGGGAAGCGGCGTAGTCGTCCTTTTTGGCGTCAAGCTTGAACTTTTCGAGCAGGACATCGGCCTCGGCAGTAATCTGCTTCTCCCTGCCGCCCCAAATGCCCTTGAAGAGTGCCTTGGCGAGGCTCTCTCCAGGCTGGTTGGAGGCGCCGAGGCGCATGTTTTCCATGACGGTGAGCTTGCCCATAACCTTGGTGAGCTGGAACGTGCGCACCATTCCCATCCGTGCCACCTTGTAGGGGGACACCCCGGCCAGGCTCTGGCCTTCGAACTGCCACTTGCCGCTGTTAGGCGTATCAAAACCGGTCAACAGGTTGAACAACGTGGTTTTGCCGGCTCCGTTCGGTCCGATCAGCGCCGTGATCTTGTGCCGGGGGATTTCCAGGTAGTCGACGTCCACCGCATTGATGCCGCCGAAGCTGCGGGTGACGTTCTCGGCGACGACAATAGGGTCGCGTTTCTTGCAGCCGGGACCGGTCTCTCCCGCAGCAATGGGACGCGCGTCAGTCATGTAATCCGGTTCCCCGGCATGTGCGGTGGTGGGTTCTTCGCTGTGCTTGCTCATGCGAACGCCAGCTCCTTCTTGTTTCCGAAGACGCCCTGCGGCCTGAAGATCATCAACAACATGAGGGCGACGCCAACCAGGATGTAGCGCAGCTGCCCGGCCTGAACCGTGTTGAGCCACGTAACGGCACCCGATTCGATCAGGCCATACAGGATTCCCTGGGTGAGGGAAAGGACCACCCAGAAGATCATGGCGCCGATGACCGGGCCGAGGACGGTGGCCATGCCGCCGAGCAGGAGGCAGGTGTAGAGGAAGAACGTGAGTTCCGTTCCGTAGTTTGCCGGCTGCACCGATCCGCGGGGGAGGGTAAAGACCATGCCGGCGAGGGCGCCCAGCACGCCACCGATAATGAGGGCCTGCATCTTGTAGGCATAGACGTTTTTGCCCAGTGAGCGTACGGCGTTCTCGTCTTCGCGAATGCCTTTGAGCACCCGGCCCCAGGGGCTCCGCATCAGCAGCCAGACGAGCGTGCAGCAGAGGGCGACCAGGGCCCACGCCACCACGCGGATGAAGAAATCGCGGTTGTTCATGCCGAAGTAGGAGCCTTCGGGGAACGGGTTCATGGCGTAGAACCCGCCTTCGAAGGCAGCAAGGCCGTTCGCCGAGCCGGTCACCGCGGTGAGCTGGTTGGTAGTCACGATATATCGCACGATTTCGGCAGCCGCGATGGTCACGATGGCGAGGTAGTCGGCCCGCAGCCTCAGTGTGGGGATGCCGAGCAGCAGCGCAAAGATGGCTGAGGCAACGACGGCGACGAGCAGACCCACAAAGAACGGGACGCCAAAGGTGAGGGTTGAGATGGCGAAGCCATAGGCGCCCACGGCCATAAAGCCGGCCTGCCCGAAGTTGAGCAGGCCGGAGTAGCCGAAGTGAACGGCGAGGCCGAGTGCGGCCATGGCGTAGGCCGCCGTCGTGGGGCTGAAAATCTCAGACGCGGCGCTGGCAAGAATGAATCCAAAGTCCATGGTTCTCTCCTAACCCACGCGCTCGCGTCGGCCCAGGATTCCCTGTGGCCGGAACAAGAGGACAACGATCATGATGAACAGGGCTCCCACGTACTTAAGGTCGGCGGCGAGGCCGAACACGGTGGTCAGCTCCACGAAGATGCCGACGATGATGGAACCGATCAGGGCGCCGAAGACGGTGCCGAGGCCGCCGAGGGTTACGCCGGCGAAGATCAGCAGCAGGATCGCGGAGCCCATGTCGAACGTTACGCCCGGACGGTAGTAGGCCCAGAGGATGCCGCCGAGGGAGGCCAGCATGCCGCCGGTGATCCAGACAAGCCGGATGACGCCGTCGACGTCGATTCCCGACGCCGCGGCCAGGGCGGGGTTGTCCGCTACCGCACGGGTGGCTTTGCCCAGCCTGGTTTTCAGCAGCACGATGCCGATCAGGGCGATCACCACCGCGCTGATACCCAGGGACCAAAGGTTGTTGGGCGATATGGATACCGGGCCCAGCTGAATTTCCGGGCTTTGCGCGAACGGCAGCTGCTGGGTGGCGCCGCCGAAGAAGAACTGGATGACGTAGCGGACGGCAAGGGCAAGGCCGATGCTGACGATCATCATGGGCACCAGGCCCGTGCCGCGGCGCCGCAGCGGCCGCCACAGCCCCCTGTCCTGGACGTAGCCGAACAACCCGCCGCCCAGCAGGGACAGGATGATCGCCAGCCAGAACGGGAGGCCCATCGCGTTGAAGGCAAACACCAGTACCGCGCCGAGGGTGACCATCTCGCCGTGGGCGAAGTTGGTCAGGCCCGTTGTACCGAAAATAAGCGAGAGGCCAACGGAGGCCAGCGCCAGGAGCAGGCCAAAGCTCAGCCCGGCCACGAGGCGGTTGAGCAGGTTCTGTCCGAAGTCCTGCTGCTGGACCACGATGCCTTTACCGAAGGCGAAAATCACCGACAGGTTGGACGTCTGGCTGAACGTGACGTCGCGGGGATTCTCCTGGCCCTCGGCCAGGGTGATGCCCTCCGGCAGGGTGGATTCGTCCAGTTCCACCGTGTAGGTGCCTTGCTCGGGGACCCCGATGCTCCAGGACCCGTTTGCGGCCGATGTGGCGGTGCCGGTGAAGTCGCCGCTTGTGGCGGTGATGGTGACGTCTGCCAGTGGCGCGCGCGTATCGTCGCGGAGGAAGCCGCTGATGTTGTTCTGGAAGGTTTGATTCGACGGGGATGGTGTCGGTGACGGGGAAGTGGCCAGTGATGCCGGGGCGGCCACGAGCAGGATTGCCAGGATGGAAGCACTGATGGCTCCCAACATTCTCAGCAACCCGCGGCGTGGTCCGGCCGGCAGGCCTTGGGATGAACTTCTCAAATTGGAAAACCTCCACTTGGGGGCGGTCTCGGCTGCGCCATTGCAGCCGCTGCGAACGGATGCAGGGCTGGGATGATGCCGTACCGCCCTGCACCCGTCACGCATGTGAGTTCCGTCACCCTGCTTGGCTTATGCTACAGCCCGGACGAACGCATATAAGCCCTGTTGGGCGGCGTCAGGATAGCGATCAGATAACAACTGCGCTATGTCCGGAGCCCCAACCGCAGTGGAAGCCCGAGGAAACCTTTGTTGAGCCATGGTGCTTCTTCACGGGCTGTCCGCCCCCGCTGGACTCCGTCACCAGCCGGCATTGCGGCTTGGACACGTCACGGTTGGGTTGCACCCGGGGTAACGGGGAACTTTTAGCGGTGCAGGGACGTGAAAATTGGTAGCGTAAACCATAAGGTTCACAACACATCCCCTAATGGAGGAATCCCGCAATGGCACTTGGCGGCAACCCGATC
This sequence comes from Pseudarthrobacter sp. NPDC058329, assembly GCF_042879835.1. Taxonomy (NCBI): domain Bacteria; kingdom Bacillati; phylum Actinomycetota; class Actinomycetes; order Micrococcales; family Micrococcaceae; genus Pseudarthrobacter; species Pseudarthrobacter sp. NPDC058329. The sequence goes on along the minus strand of NZ_JBHVZR010000007.1, from coordinate 131,898 downwards.
TTCAACGGAAAAAGCTTCCGTGGAGCCACCCAGGCACCGCCTGTCCCGCAGGCACCCTACGGCCAGGCTCCCTATGGCCAGCAGGCCTACGGCCAGCAGCCGTATGGCCAGGTCCCTTACGGCCAGCAGCCGTACGGCCAGACCTCCTACGGCCAGCAGCCCATGACCGACGAGCAGCTGCAGCAGATGTACAACCAGCCCGCAGCCGGCCCCGCAGACACCGGCCGGATGACGTTCGACGACGTCATCATCAAGACGGCCGCCTGCCTCGGGGTCGTCATCGTGGGCGCTGCTGTCACGCTCACCGTCGGCCTGGGCCTTGCCTCGCTGCTCATGATTGTGGGCGCCCTTGGCGGCTTCGTGCTGGCTCTGGTCAACACCTTCAAGAAGCAGCCCTCTCCGGCGCTGATTCTTGCTTACGCCGGACTGGAAGGCCTCTTCCTCGGCGGCCTGACCCGCATCCTGGACACCCAGTACCCAGGCGTCGGCCTGCAGGCAGTGGTGGGCACTCTCTCCGTGTTCGCAGTGACGCTGCTGCTCTTCAAGAGCGGCAAGGTCCGCGCCACACCCAAGGCCATGCGCTTCTTTATGATCGCGATCGCGGGCTATGCCCTGTTCTCCGTGGTCAACCTCGTCATGATGCTTACGGGTGTAACGCAGGAGCCGTTCGGCCTGCGCAGCGGCATCGTTGGCGTCCTCATCGGCGTCTTCGCCATTGGCCTGGCTGCCTTCTCGCTGATCATGGACTTCACCAGCATCGAAGCGGGCGTCCGCAGCGGAGCCCCGCAGCGTTTCTCCTGGACTGCTGCCTTCGGCCTCACGGTCACCCTCGTATGGCTCTACGTGGAGATCATCCGCCTGCTGGCCATCCTTCGCGGGGACGACTAATCCCCATATGCGGCACCCCGCCGTCGGACGCTGGGCAGTAGACAAAGAAGCTGTGCAGTAGACAAAACAGTTGAGGGCCCCACCGAACGGTGGGGCCCTCAACTGTTTGGGGGGCAGCTAGGCGATCCGCATGGCGCCGGCCGCCGGGGTCACCGTGAAGATGTCCGGCGCAGTGAAACCGGCACCAGCGAAGGCATTGACGACGGCGTCGCGCACCTTTTGCTCGGAGCCGGCGGGCGTGAGCGCAATGGCGGCGCCGCCAAAACCGCCGCCGGTCATCCGGGCGCCGATGGCTCCGTTGGCCCGGGAAGCGTCCACCGCGAGGTCCAGTTCGGGGCAGGAAATCTCGAAGTCATCGCGCATGGATGCGTGGCTCGCGTCCAGGAGGGCGCCAATGGCTGCCGGCCCTTCGGCCGCCAGGAGGTCCACAGCCTGGAGTACGCGGTCGTTCTCGGTGACCACGTGGCGCACGCGGCGGAAGGTCACCTCGTCCAGCAGTCCGGAGGCCTCCTCCAGCCCGTCCACCTGCACGTCGCGCAAGGCCCTAACGCCCAGGACTTCGGCGCCCAGCTCACAGGACGCGCGGCGCGATGCATAACCGCCGTCGGCATGGGAGTGGGACACCTTGGTGTCGATCACCAGCATCACCAGGTCCGCCGGTTCCGTTTCGAACGGAACCAGCCTGACATTCTGGTCGCGGCAGTCCAGGAAGACGGCGTGGCCTTTCGATCCGCGCAACGAGGCGGACTGGTCCATGATTCCCGTTGGTGCACCCACGAAGTCGTTTTCGGCCTGCTGTGTGGCCAGGACCATGTCCTCCGCCCGCAGGCCCGCGCCCGTCAGCTCGTTCAGCGCGGAGATGACGGCGCACTCGATGGCGTGGGAGGAGGAGAGCCCGGCCCCCAGCGGGACGTCCGAGTCCAGCAGCAGATCCACGCCCGGCACGTCGATGCCCCGCTGGCGGAGCGCCCACATAACGCCCAGCGGATACTTGGTCCAGCCCTTGGCCGAACCGGGATGCAGGGATTCCAGCGAGGTGGTCACCACACCCTGGTCGCCGTAGGTGGACAAAAGCCGCACGGAGTTGTCAGGGCGTACTGCTACCGCCACGCGTGCGGTCCGGTCGATGGCGAAGGGGAGGACAAAACCCTCGTTGTAGTCCGTATGCTCCCCGATCAGGTTCACGCGGCCCGGTGCCTGCCAGATTCCAGTGGGTTCCGTGCCGAACTCCCGGGTGAAGCGGGCGGCCAGGTCCTCGCTGCCGGCGCCTTCCGGTGCGGTCTGCGGCTGGGGTGCGGCACTCAAGCGGGGGCTCCTTCGGGCAGGGCTGCCTGGAGGGCAGCGGGGGAGGGTGTTGAAGCAGGAACCGTGACGTTGCGCAGGCGCTCGGCCACGCTTTCCGGCGTGGTGTCGTTGATAAATGCCCCCATGGCGGCCTCCGACCCCGCGAGGTACTTCAGCTTGTCGGCGGCCCGCCGCGGCGAGGTCAACTGGAGATGGAGGTAGCTTGCGGGACGCAGCAGTGCGTCCAGCGGGGCCTGATGCCACGCGGAGATGTACGGCGTAGGCGTGGGGTAGAGCGCGTCCAGCCGTTTGAGCAGGTCAAGGTAGACGTGCGCCAGTTCATCCTTTTCCTCCCCGCTGAGCGCCGCCAGGTCAGCAACCTGGCGGTGGGGAACCAAATGGATCTCAAGCGGCCAGCGGGCAGCAAACGGAACGTAGGCGCTGAAGTTTTCGCCTTCCATCACCATCCGCCTGCCGTCCTCGCGTTCTGAACGCAGCAGCGAGCCCATCAGGGTATCCCGGCCGTCCGCTGCGTCGTAGAACTTGCGGGCAGCGGCGCCCAGGACAGCTGCGCGCGGGGTGACGTAGGGATAGGCATAGATCTGCCCATGCGGATGATGGAGGGTTACGCCGATGTCCGCGCCGCGGTTTTCGAAGGGGAACACCTGCTTAATACCCGGGAGCGCGCTCAGGGCTTCGGTGCGTTGCGCCCAAGCCTCGATCACTGTGCGGGAGCGGGCCTCTGTTAAGCCGCTGAAGGATCCGGTATGGGCCGGGGTGAACGCCACCACCTCGCAGCGGCCGTAGGCCGGTCCCGTTGTTCCCCAGGCAGGCTCCGCCGGAACTGCGCCCAGCGCCGGGCCCAGCGACGGGAAGCGGTTTTCGAACACCACAACGTCGTAATCGTCAGCCGGTATCTCTGAAGGATTGCCGTCGGTGGTGGGGCAGATGGGGCACTGGTCGGCCGGCGGCAGATGTGTCCGGCTTTGGCGGTGGGCTGCCACCGCCACCCATTCCTCCGTGAGGGCGTCGTAGCGAACCTCGCCCGGCTCGCCCCTGGGGGGCAGGCCGCGGTGGTCGGTGGTGGTCCCGGCAGTTCGCGCCTTGGGGGCGTGGGCGTCGTCAAAATAGATCAGCTCCCGGCCGTCGGAGAGCCTGGTATTGGTGATTCCCGTCATGAAGCCCGTCCTTCTGGTATAGCTGCAACTTATCATCATTGTGCCACAACTCGCCCAAAAAAGAATATAACCAAACAAAACCGAACAGGACGGACGTGCGGGAAGCGGGACCGGCGCTGTACGGTATTGCTCATGACTACAGATGCACCCCTCGAAACCGGCGTCGCTTCAGGCTATCGGGCATACGCGTCCGGCCGGCAGTATGAACTCCGGCGCGGAGACGCCCTGGCAGTGGTCACCGAACTGGCCGCCGGGCTCCGCTTGTTCAGCAGGGCAGGCGTCCAGCTGACGGAAACCTACGGCGACGACCAGATTCCGCCGGGCGGGTGCGGCATCACCCTGGCCCCTTGGGCCAACCGGGTAGAAGACGGGCAGTGGTTCCTGGACGGCAAGAAGCAGCAGTTGGCCATCACCGAAGTGGCCCGCCATAACGCCAGCCATGGGCTCCTCCGCAACGCCTCCTACGCGCTCGTCGACGAGTCCGAGCACTCGGTTACGCTTGAGGCCACCATTTTTCCGCAGCACGGCTACCCGTTCCTGGCGCGCCACCGGGTGCAGTACCTCCTTACAGAGGACCTCGGCCTGGTGGTCCGCCAGACCCTGGCCAACGATGCCAAGGCGCCGGCGCCGTTCGTCCTGGGGGCCCACCCCTATCTCCGGCTCGGGGACACAGATGTCGAGGATTTGGTGCTGACTGTTTCCGCTGACACCCAGCTGCTGGCGGATGATCGCCTCATTCCGCGCAGCAGCGCACCGGTCCAGGGGGACACCGACTTCCGGGCAGGGCTGCATATTGCGCCGCTGAGCGTGGACGTTGCCTTGACCGGCCTGCATTTCCAGGACGGCAAGGCCCGGCACACCCTGGCAGCGCCGGACGGCCGCGAGGTAAGCCTCTGGCAGGACGAATCCTGCCGGTACGTCCACGTTTACGTCAGCACGATATACCCGGGCCGCAACCGGGCTGTCGCTGTTGAACCCATGACCGGTCCCGCCAATGCCTTCAACTCCGGCGACGGGCTGCGCTGGTTGCAGCCGGGCGGGTCCTTCACCATGTCATGGGGGATCGACTACCGCTCCGGCACCGCCGGTTAGCAGTTTCCCATACGGCCATGGCTGGGGAATTATTAGGCTATGAACCCAGCCGAGGGCCCCGTCCCGCCCGAGCCTCACATGCCAGTACGGCAACCTCCCGCTGCGCCGGCAACCGGAACTGCGCCGCTGCGGGTCCTGACCGACCGGGAACTGGACAAGGACATTCCCTACGGCGTGCGTATCGCCGCGTCCTGGGCATGGCGCCTGGGACTCATCCTCCTTGTGGGCGGCGCGCTGGTTTGGCTGCTCAGGGGGATCAGCTTCCTCATCATCCCGGTAATGGTGGCCGCTCTCCTGGCCGGGCTCCTCAGCCCGGTGGTGAGTTGGCTGAAACGGGGCAGGGTCCCCGGCGGGGCAGCCGTTGCCATTACCGTGGTGGGGTTCCTGGGCCTGATCGGGGGATCGCTGGCGCTCGTGGGCAGGCAGCTCGTTGCCGGATTCGGGGAGCTCTGGACTGAAGCGCTGACCGGCATACGGCAGATTCAGGACTGGCTGTCCGAGGGGCCCCTCCACCTGACGGCGGACCAGATCGACAAGTACCTGCAGGAAGCCACCACGGCGCTGCAGGACAACACCAGCAGTATCCTCAGCGGAGCACTGTCCTTCGGCAGCACCGCGGGGCATTTCGCGGCGGGACTGGTCCTTGCCCTTTTCGTCCTCATCTTCTTCCTGCTGGAAGGCGACCGGATCTGGGCTTTCCTCGTTCGGCTGCTGCCCCGGAAGGCACGCGCGGCGACGTTCGGCGCGGGGCGCAAGGGCTGGGCGTCCATGGTGAGCTATGCGCGCATCCAGATGTTTGTCGCGTTTGTCGACGCCGTGGGCATCGGCGTGGGTGCGGCGATCATCGGTGTCCCGCTGGCACTACCGCTGAGTGTCCTTGTGTTCATTGGTTCGTTCATCCCCATTGTCGGCGCACTGGTGACTGGTGCAATAGCAGTACTGCTTGCACTCGTAGCCAATGGCCCCATCAATGCCTTGATCATGCTGGGCATAGTGCTGCTGGTCCAGCAGCTGGAAAGCCACATCCTGCAGCCCCTGGTGATGGGCAAAGCCGTCGCTTTGCATCCCGTGGCCGTGATCCTCTCGGTAGCGGCCGGCTCCTACCTTGCCGGGATTCCCGGCGCGCTGTTCTCGGTGCCCATCCTCGCCGTCGCAAATTCGGCCATTCGCTACATCGCTGCCAGAACGTGGGAACATGAACAGGTGCTGGCAACGCCTGCAGGCGCGGTGGCCGCAAGCGCCGGCCCGGACAACACCATTACGCGTGTTGACCCGCCGGACGCCCTCAAGGGCGGAAAGGACGCCGCAGCCAGCACCGACGCAGAACAACCTGACGCCCGTTCCAACGACGCGGCGCCGGGGCCGAAATCCAGAGGAGATTAGTCCGTGAACATCCTTGAAACCCTTCCCGTCACGCTGGACGATGTCCTGGCGGCGCAGAAGCTGCTCGACGGGATTATTGCGCGGACCCCGGTGGAATCATCCCGGGCACTTGGCGCGCTCGTTGGAGGTGACGTCTACCTAAAGTGCGAAAACCTCCAGCGGGCGGGATCATTCAAGGTCCGCGGCGCCTATGTGCGGATGGCGCGTTTGTCCCCGGAAGAAAAGAAGCGCGGCGTGGTCGCAGCGTCTGCAGGCAACCACGCCCAGGGTGTTGCCGTAGCCGCCAAGAGCCTGGGCATCAAGGCCCGGATCTACATGCCGCTGGGCGTGGCCCTGCCCAAACTGGCCGCCACGCGCGGTCACGGGGCTGAAGTCATTTTGCACGGGCACAACGTGGACGAGGCGCTCGCCGAGGCGCAGCGGTACAGCAATGAAACCGGAACCGTCTTCGTCCACCCCTTTGACAACGTGGACGTCGTGGCAGGCCAGGGCACACTGGGACTCGAAATCCTGGAACAGGTGCCCAACGTTGACACCGTCCTTATGGGCGTAGGGGGCGGCGGGCTCCTGGCGGGTGTCGCCGTCGCCATCAAGGCCCGGGCCAAGGAGCTGGGCCGGGATATCCGCATCATCGGCGTGCAGGCGGAAAACGCGGCGGCCTACCCGCCCTCGCTCGCGGCCGATGCACTCGTGCCGTTGAAAAAGGTATCCACGATGGCTGATGGCATCGCCGTCGGACGCCCGGGGCAGCTTCCCTTCAGCATCATCCGGGAACTGGTGGACGACGTCGTAACGGTCAGCGAAGACTCCCTGGCACGGGCGCTGATTTTCCTCCTGGAGCGGGCAAAAATGGTGGTGGAGCCGGCCGGCGCTGTGGGCGTGGCCGCCCTCATGGACGGCAAGATCGAGAACCCGGGAACCACGGCCGTGGTCCTCTCCGGCGGCAACATCGACCCCATGCTGATGCTTAAAGTCATCCAGCGGGGCCTTTCGGCCGCAGGGCGCTACATGACCGTCCGCATGATGCTGGACGACCGTCCGGGTTCGCTTGCCACGATCGCCCGCATCATCGCGGAGAACGACGCCAACGTCACCGGCCTGGACCACACCCGGGTAGGCGGGTCCATCAGCATGGGCGATGTTTCCATCACCGTCAACCTGGAAACCAAAGGCCACCAGCACGGCGAGCAGGTCCTTAGCGCCCTTCGCGCCGAAGGTTTCCAGCCCATCGTGGTGCACTAGGAGAGACCATGGCCGGACTGATGGGCAGCGGAGGTTTGGGGGAGCGGCGCACCATTGCCGCCCGAGCGAAGGGCGGGTTGCTGGTGCTGGGCGGCTTTGTGGCCCTGCTGTTCGCGATCGAACTGTTCAACGCGCTGATGCTGCGCTCGCTGAACAGGACGTTCGGCCTGCGGCCCCGGAGTGCCGACGGGCTGCTGGACATTCTTACGTTTCCGCTCCTGCATGCCAACCTGAACCACTTGCTGTCCAACAGCCTGCCGCTGATAATTTTCGGCTTCCTGGTCTTCCTGTCCGGACTGCGGGTTTTTATGACTGCACTGGCCTTCAGTTGGCTGGGATCCGGGCTGACGGTGTGGCTGATCGGTGACGGGGGCATCACCGTGGGGGCCTCCGGCCTGGTCTTCGGGCTGTTTGCCTTCCTGCTGGTGCGCGGTTTTTTCAACCACAGCTGGCGGCAGATCCTGCTGGCGGTTGTCCTGTTTATGGGCTATGGGAGCATTCTGCTGGGCGTCCTCCCCTTCGTAGCGGGGTATGTCTCCTGGCAGGCGCACCTCGGCGGTGCTGCCGGCGGAGTGGTGGCTGCGCTGCTCCTGAGGCCCCGCGGGGGAGTAACAGGCGCACGGTCCTGAATTTTTTCTCCTTAAACAAAAATGCTGGCCGCCCTTTCGGGGCGGCCAGCATTTCTGTAAGGCTTACGGCTATGCGGCGTACGGCTTGGCTGACAGGATCTCGACCTTGATGTCCTTGCCGTTGGGCGCGGTGTAGCTCAGGGAGTCGCCTTCCTTGTGGCCAAGGATGGCTGCACCCAGCGGGGACTTCTCGCTGAATACGTCAAGATCGGAGTCGCCCGCGATCTCGCGGGAACCAAGCAGGAAGGTTTCTTCGTCACCGGCGATCCTGGCCACCACAAGCATGCCCGGCTCCACGATTCCGTCATCTGCCGGGGACTCGCCCACGTGGGCGTCCCGAAGCAGGGCCGTCAGCTGGCGGATGCGGGCCTCGATCTTGCCCTGCTCCTCCTTGGCCGCGTGGTAGCCGCCGTTTTCCTTGAGGTCACCCTCTTGCCGGGCTGCCTCAATCTTCTGGACGATCTCTGCCCGGCCAGCGCCGGAAAGGTGGTCCAGCTCTGCCTTCAGGCGGTCAAAAGCTTCCTGGGTAAGCCAGGCTGCAGCTGCGCTGTTGGTGGTAGACACGGACTTCTCCTCTTATGGTCCTACATGCAAAAGACCCCGCCACGGTGGCCACTTGTGGAACAGCAACCAGCTCAGCGGGGTAAAGGTATTGCTCCATTGTAGTCAAACCTGTGGATTTAACCCAACGGCGAAATGGTGCGGATCACATCTACCCGCCGGAGTCACCGGGGATCCAGCAACTGTCCACCACTCCGGATACGGACAGCGACTCGGTCCTGACCGGGACGCGCTGAGACACCGTCCGCCCGCCATCGGCAGTACCGTCCGCCTCTGAGGGAGGAATGTCCACCACTTTCCAACCCACCACGGCGTATTTCGAGTCCAAGGCCTTGATGGCACATTGCACCGGTGTTCCGGGTTCCCTGGTCACCTGAAAGTCCACCTCGGCCAGCGTGGCGTCCGTGGTGACATAGCCGACGTCCTTGAAGCTCACGTCGTTGAGGGAATTCGACGTGGAGACCCATGCCATAAAACCGATTCCCGCGGCCAGGGCAATGCCTCCCCCCACGCGCTTGGCGGTGGGGGAGAACCGGCGCTTTTTAGCGCCATAACGATTGGCTAGGCTAGTGTTCGCGGGCTCGGCATGGGCCGGCTGGTCCGGGGAAGTCACCACACCAGTTTAGTGCCCCTTCCGTGGGAGCTTTCCCGGCCGTCGGCACAACAGGCCTCTTGGCGCCCGCCCGTTCAGCGAAACCGTTCAGCAGCCATCAAGCCGCAAGAAGAATAAGGAGCCGTCCTCCAATGACAGCGTCCAGCAACTCCCACGCACCGCTCCGGCTGCTCGCCGTCCACGCCCACCCTGACGACGAGTCCAGCAAGGGCGCCGCCACGATGGCCATGTACGCAGCGTCGGGGGTGGACGTTATGGTGGCTACCTGCACGGACGGCTCGCGGGGGGACATCCAGAACCCGGCGGTGGAAGACGAGCCCCATCCCAGGCGGGACATGGCCGGTGCCCGGCGCCTGGAGATGGAACGTGCCGCCCGGATCCTGGGCATCAGGCAGCGGTGGTTGGGCTTTGTGGATTCGGGCCTGCCGGAAGGGGAACCGCTTCCGCCGCTGCCGGTCGGCTCCTTCGCTACCCTGCCGCTTCACCACGCGGCCGCGCCGCTGGTGCGGCTGGTCCGCTCCTTCAAGCCCCACGTAATCCTCAGCTACGACGAAAATGGCGGCTACCCGCACCCGGACCACATCATGGCCCACCGGGTTGCTGTTGAGGCTTTCGACGCGGCCGGTGATCCGGCGCGTTATCCGGAGGCGGGCGAACCCTGGGAGCCCGGCAAGCTGTACTACGACCGGGCCTTCAGCCCGGAACGTTTCCGTGCCCTGCACTTCGCCCTTGAGGAAGCCGGCCTTCAGTCGCCGTATGCTGAACGGCTCGCCGCATGGCTGGAGTCCGACGCCGAGGGCCACACTCCGGCGCCGGCAGCCCATCCCACCACCACCCAGGTGGACTGCGGAGACTTTTTTGAAGTGCGGGACGATGCGCTGCGGGCACACCGTACGCAGGTGGACCCGCTGGGGTTCTTCTTTGCTGTGTCCCCGGAGATGCAGCGCAGGGCGTGGCCTTGGGAAGACTACTCACTCATCAGCTCCCGGGTGCCCTCGGAGCTGCCGGAGAAGGACCTCTTTGCGGGGCTAAGATAGAAGCGGCAGGCAATTTCTATGCCGCGTAGAAGAGGTGCCCGGGTTCGGGCCGCCGTATCTGCTGCCTGCTGACACCGTTCCACAGAAGGTATTCAACGTGCATCGTCTGCTCCTTAGCCTGGCTACCACCCCCTCGCCCCTGCCCACACCTTCCCTGCGTGAGGGGATCTCCGAGGACCAGGTAACACCGGGCCTGTTGGGATTCATCATGACGGCATTTTTTGTGGTGGCCACTGCACTGCTGATCATGGACATGGTGCGCCGGATCCGGCGGGTCCGCTACCGGGCCCAGGTGGAGGAGGAACGCATTGCCGCAGCCGCTGCCGCCGACGTCGAAGCGGAGGAAGCCGCGGAGGCGGGCCTGGGAGCCGCAGGCCCTGCTGCAGGTCCAGCGGCAGCGGACTCCCGGCAGAATCCGTCCGACGGCGGGGCGGACATCGATCCGGGGAACCGCCGGCACTAAGGACTCCGGCCTCCGTCCTTGTCCGGCGGCACGGTCGGGCACCTCGGTGCCGAGCGGCAGGAAGCCGGCCCAAGTTTGTTGCCTAGCTCAGCACCGCCAGGGCTATGGCTGTGAAGTGCGCTGCAAAGGCCACCACGGTCAAGGCGTGAAACAGCTCGTGGAAGCCAAAGTGGTGGTAGCTGAAGTTGGGCTTTTTCAAGGCGTAGAAAACAGCGCCGGTGATGTACAGCGCGCCGCCCACGCAGATGAGGATGGCTGCCGGGGCGCTGGCCTGGAAGAACTGCGGCAGGTAAATGAGCGAACCGCAGCCCAGGGCGATGTAGATCGGAACGTAGAGCCAGCGAGGCGCCTCTGTCCAGAGCAAGCGGAACAGCACGCCAAGGATGGCGCCGGCCCAAATGACCCACAGCAGCAGGACGGCTTGGGGCCGTTCAAGCAGGGTCCAGGCCAGTGGGGTGTAGCTGCCGGCGATGACCAGCATGATGTTTGTGTGGTCCAGCCTCTTGAGGACCATCTTGACCCGCGGGGACCAGTTGCCCCGGTGGTAGACAGCACTGACACCGAAAAGCAGCACCCCGGTGGCTCCGTAGATGGCCGAGGTAATCTTCCGGTCGGCGGTCGGGGCCAGCACCACCAGGACGATTCCCGCCGCGAGTGCCAGCGGAGCCGTCACGGTGTGGATCCAGCCGCGCCACTTCGGTTTGATCATCAGGAGTTCGGCCAAACGCACCGCTGCCTCGTCCATGGCTGTTGTGTTTGCGCCTGGTTTGTCCTTGGGCTGCGGCGTCCGGGGAGCGTCCGGGGTGTCGCTGTTCATGGCTCCAGAATAACTTACGGCACGGTAAGTTACTGCCGAGTAACGAAGAACCGGCTCCCGTCGCAGGCGCGGAAGAGCGTCTGTGTCCCCGGCGGACGGTAGCCTAGGATGTGCAAAGCCGAACGTACCAGCAAGGAAGTCAGGTGAGAGACCGCGTGGAGTTGCCCGGGTTCCTCTACGGCTTCTACGAGCGCCGGCTGCTCAAGGATCTTCCGCGCGACCGCATCCCCCGGCATATCGGCGTCATGGTGGACGGCAACCGGCGATGGGCCAAACAGTTTAATGCGCCCACGAGCCAGGGCCATCAGGCGGGGGCGGACAAAATTCATGAGTTCCTCGGCTGGTGCCAGGAACTCGGAGTCAAGGTGGTCACCCTGTACATGCTGTCTACGGACAACATGAACAGGTCCAGTGAAGAACTCGACCTCCTCATGGGCATCATTGCCAACACCCTGGACCGCCTGGACGAGGACGCCAACATATCGGTGCACGCCATGGGCGCTCCCGAGCTGCTGCCGCACTATCTCGCGGAACGGCTCAACAAACTCACGGCACGCACGCCGGTCCGGGAAAAGCTCCATGTCAACGTGGCTGTGGGGTACGGCGGCCGCCGGGAGATTGTTGATGCCGTGCGCGAGCTCCTGCACGACGCCGTCGCGAAAGGCACGGACATCGGCAAGCTCGCCGACGACCTCTGCGTGGATGACATATCCCGGTTCCTCTACACGCGGGGCCAGCCGGACCCCGATCTGGTGATCCGCACGTCCGGTGAGCAACGGCTCTCCGGGTTCCTGATGTGGCAGAGCGCCTACAGCGAGTTCTACTTCTGTGAGGCCCTCTGGCCGGCCTTCCGCAAAGTCGACTTCCTGCGTGCCCTCCGCGATTACGCCGGCCGGCAGCGGCGCTTCGGCTCCTGACATTTCCGGGTTTACCGACAGTTCACACGGCGGCAACATGAATCGCCGCGTAATGGTTGCGGAAATTACTTCGGAGGGATTTACGTTATATCCATCAGCAGGCAAACCGCCGGCTGATCGGGGAGGCCAGTACATGGAGCGAGACATCGCACCGGTTGTATGGGAGGCCGGACCCGGCCTCGTGGCCGAGCCGCCTCACCACTAACAAATCCGGGCATGCGCCCGGGGCTGGAGTCGATGTGGCTACTTCTGAACAACTGCCCGCGGTCCTTTTCGACCAGGGACAGAAAGCTACCTCTCGCGCCACGCGAGCCACCTCAAAGACCGGCACAGCAGAAGATGCTGCGGCCGGTTTTGCTGTCTCCGGAAGGGAAGCCACCATCCACACGTTTGTGATCGACACCTCCGTCCTGCTGTCCGACCCGCGTGCGCTGCTGCGCTTTGCGGAACATGAGGTGATCGTGCCAGTTGTTGTCATCACCGAACTCGAGGCCAAGCGGCACGACCCTGAACTCGGCTACTTTGCCCGGAAGGCGCTCCGGCTCCTCGATGACCTTCGGGTCAAACACGGCGGCCTGAGCCAGCCGATTCCCATTGGGGACGACGGCGGCAGCCTCATGGTGGAACTGAACCACATCTCGGCCGAGGTCCTGCCCCTGGGATTCCGCAGCGGCGACAACGACAGCCGCATCCTCGCGGTCGCGAAGAACCTCGCGAACGAGGGCCGGGATGTCACCGTGGTTTCCAAGGACCTGCCCATGCGGGTCAAGGCCTCAGCCATGGGACTCACCGCTGACGAGTACCGCAACGAGCTGGTGAAGGACTCCGGCTGGACCGGTGTGGCCGAGGTGGAAGCAGGGGAGCAGGAAATTGCCACCCTGTACGGGCACGAACCCGTGTTCATCCCGGCGGCAGCGGAGATGCCCGTCAACACCGGCCTGGTCCTGCTGTCCACCCGGGGGTCCGCCCTGGGCCGGGTCGGGGCGGACAAACAGGTCCGCCTGGTCAAGGGTGATCGTGACGTGTTCGGCCTGCACGGACGGTCTGCGGAACAGCGGCTCGCCATTGACATGCTGATGGATCCCGCGGTCGGCATCGTTTCCATCGGCGGCCGGGCGGGCACGGGCAAGTCAGCGCTGGCTCTGTGTGCGGGCCTGGAGGCAGTGCTGGAGCGCCGCGAGCACCGCAAAGTGATCGTTTTCCGGCCCCTCTACGCTGTGGGTGGCCAGGAACTGGGGTACCTCCCCGGCTCGGAGTCCGAGAAAATGAACCCCTGGGCGCAGGCGGTATTTGACACCCTCGGTGCACTCGTCAGCCAGGAGGTGGTGGAAGAGGTCATGGACCGCGGCATGCTCGAGGTGATGCCCCTCACGCACATCCGCGGACGCTCCCTCCACGACGCCTTCGTCATAGTTGACGAGGCCCAGTCGCTGGAGAAAAACGTCCTTCTGACGGTCATGAGCCGCATCGGCCAGAACTCAAAGATCGTCCTGACCCACGACGTCGCCCAGCGCGACAACCTCCGCGTCGGGCGCCACGACGGAATCGCCGCCGTCGTCGAAACCCTGAAAGGTCACCCGCTGTTTGGCCACATCACCTTGACCCGCTCAGAGCGTTCCCCAATCGCAGCCCTGGTAACGGAACTGCTCGAGGGCTAACCCACCTGATCCAAGGGCCGTGGTCCCGTTCGCCGGGCCACGGCCCTAGCTGATGTCCAGAAACTTCGCCGCCCGTTCGTGGCCTTGTACCTCGAGGGTCCAGTCGGGGCGCTTGAACGTTCCGGGAGTGAGGCGGACGTGCTGGACTGTCTGGACCTTGTCGCCCCAGGCTTTCCGGGTGATGCCGTTCTGTTCGTAGCCGAGGGAGCGGGAGACACCGAGGGAGGATTCGTTCCAGCTGGCCGCTTCGGATTCGGCTACTTCTGCGCCCAGCCAGTCGAACGCGTAGAGAGCGACGGCGGCGCGCATCTCCTTGCCCAGGCCGCGGCCCTGCACGGACTGCGTGAGCCATGATCCCGTGCTGACGGTCTTGAGCCTGGCGAAGTCCTTGGCGCCGACGTCCTGGCATCCGACGAACGTGCCCTCGTGCCAGATGCCAAGGAGCAGGGTCCAGGACTCGGGGGTGCACTCCGCGCGGCAACGCCAGTACCAGCGGGCCATGTTGTGCCCCAGTTCATCCGCCGAAATTTCCGTCCACGGGGTGCTGAACGGGTTCCTGCCGGCTTCGTGGATGCCGCCCGCGGCGGCCGCCACCGCATCCGGGATATCCGGGTCAGCGATGGGGCGCAGCACCAGTCGTGGCGTCGTCAAGGTGAGGTCGAAGAGGGGCCAGATGGCGGTAAGGTCGGGCATTCCGGAAGCCTAGCGGATACCCATGATTCGTGCTTCCACGGCATCGGTGCGAATGGGACCGAAGCGCCGGGAATCAATGGATTCCTCACGGTTGTCGCCCAGCACAAAGAGTTCACCTTCACCCACGCGCACCAGGCCGAAGTACATCCCGTCGATGGTCCTCTGGTCAACGAACGGTTCGGAAACAGCCGTTCCGTCGATCTGCAGGACGCCGTCCTGCATGGAAACCTCCTGGCCTGCCACGGCGACGACGCGTTTTACCATCATGGCGCCGTCGTCCGGGTTGCGGAACGTCACCAGGTCCCCGCTCCGGATGCCGGCAACGCCAGGGCTGACCTTGTCGAGCCAGATGACGCTGCCGGCAGTGATCGTGGGAGCCATGCTGGTGGATTCCACCACCGTGGGCTCCAGGATCCACAGCCGCAAAACCAACAGGCTGAGGAGGCCTAGAAATACCGCTGACGCAGTCCTCCTGTACACAGCCCGTCAGGCTCCTGCTTCGGCTGCTTCTTCTGCTGCCTCTTCCGCTTCTTCTTCTGCTTCTTCCAGCTCATCCCAGTCGGGCTTGGCCGCGTGGATCGGATCGTTCAGGTCTTCCTCGTCGGTGCCCAGGCCAACGCTGTACTGCGCCATCATGGAGTGGTCCTCGTGGACAAGATTGTGGCAGTGGACCATGTAGCGGCCCCGGTGCGGCCCAAACTTCATCAGTGCCCTGACCGTTTCGCCCTCGCCGAGGTACATCACGTCCTTCGGTCCCGCCTCGTAAGCGAAGGGAGCCCTTCCGTTGCGGCTGAGGATCTTGAAGTCGACGAGATGGATATGAAGGGGGTGGTTCCACCCGCCGGAGTTGTTCTCAAACTCCCAGATTTCCGTGTCTCCCAGCCCGGGGTTGGCCATGACTTTCCGGAAGTTGCTGGCGATGACGTCTTCCCAGGTTGTGTCATCGATACTCCAAATGTTGGTGACGTCATGGTGCTTGAGCCGGAAGTGCCTGGTCTTGACGGCCGCGGCGGTCTGGAGGTCCATCACCTCGCTGGGGACGAGGGTGGTGGGGATGCGGTTCCACGTCGGGTCCTTCGTATCAACGGGAGTGTCCACCACGTCGAAAGCCATGATTTTGTCGGTGTGGTCATAGTCGCGGTTGTTGTCGTTGGACAGGTTGCGGAGCTCAACCCTCTGACCCGTCGCGTAATGGCGGAAATCGATGAGGACCTCATATCTTTCAGCTCCACCGTGGCGCCAGTCAGCCACCGTTTGCGCCACAGGCATCAGCCCGCCGTCGGTACCAACCATGGTGACGGGGTCCCCGGTGCTGAGGTGGAACCGGTACCCCCGGGAAACTGAAGCGTTGAGGATCCTGAAGCGGTACACGCGCTTTTGGACCTTCATCACCGGCCAGGCCTGCCCGTTAACCAGCACCACATCGCCGAAGAGGCCGGAGTTGCTGCGGGAGTCGTAGCCCAGCTTTCCGTCAGCGGTGAACAGCGCATCGCTGATGGTCAGCGGGACGTCGTAGATTCCCTGGGGGAGCAGTTCCCTCTCTTCCGGATCCGTGATGTGGTAGTGGCCTGCCAGTCCTGAGTACACGTTCTGCGCGGTGAAATGGACAGCGTGATCGTGGTACCAGATGGAGCGGGCCGGCTGGAAATTCGGGAAATGGTAATCCTTGGCGAAACCGGGCAGGCAGAGGTCGTTGGCATAGCCGTCGAACTGCGGCAGGGAAGCGGAACCGTGGAGGTGCGTGGACATCGCCAGGGTGTGCCCGAGCTCCGGGTGGGTAGCGGGGAGCCGGTTGCGCATCCTCAACACTGCCTTGACGCCCCGCTCAACCCTGATGGTGGGGCCGGGGAAGATCCCGTTGTAACCCAGGATGGGGGTGGTGTGGTTCGGAAGAATCTTGGCCGTGCCCAGCTGCTGGGAGAGCGAGTAAAAGTGCGTTGTTTCCCCGTTCAAAATCACCCTCTTGTAGGGCGAAAGCCGGGGAGGGATGGTCAGCGTGCTCTGGTAGGGCCTGGGCATATGGCGCTCATCCAGTGCGCTCGCAGACTTGGCACTCACGCTGGAAACCGGAGCCGTCACCAGCCCTGCGCCGATAACGCCCAGGCCGGCGAGTCCACCCATAACGAGGGCTTGTCTTCTAGAGATGTCCATGTTTAATTGCCTTTCAAGTAGGAGTGGGTCTTGACTTCCAGTTTTGTTGGGGGAGCTTTGGAAAAGCCGGAGTCGGGCGGGCGGCCTTGCCAGGTGCCATCCGGCCAGCGTTACGTGCCGTGATGAGCCAGTCCGAGCGACAACCGCGTGTCCTCGGGGCCTTCCAGCACCAAGGCGATTGCCTGGTCCGGCAGCTCAAAAACCAGCGTGGCCTCCAGTGCCTGTCCCTGCACCACCCGGGCGGATTCGGCTGAGGTCCACACGGGGCGCACCTTGCTGGCGCCGATCCCGGTCACCGTGAAGTCGGTGCTGTTGAAACCCAGTCCTGCCTTGTCCAGCGCCGTCAGCTGGACCATCACCCGGACGCGGTGATTTCCCTCCGAGGGTGCCTGGGCCAGCACCTCACGCCTCTGGGGCGGCAGCCAGCCATCGTCTTCCAGCGGGGCAATGGCGCTGATTTGGGCCATGCCGCCCGGATACAAGCTGGAGGCACCCAGAGGGATACTGGGCTTTGGCGGTGTGGTCAGAAAGAGGTACCCCATGGATGCGCCGATGGCTAGAAGGAGCGCAACCGGAATGAGCATGAGCTTGCCTGGGCGTCGTGGTAGGACGTGGGGCTCTTCCACTGCAACGATAGTCATGCCCCAGATTCTGGAAGGGGCAGGTTGAGGAAACCTTAAGTGCGGGCGGGGCCGGGGATGAGCTATCTTTCGGGCGGAAGCTTGAGGCCCAGCGGCCACTCGATATGTTCACGGACATCCGTGAGGTTAAAGGACGCTGCCACAAACAAGTCATCGAGCATGTACTCATCCACGGCGAGGATACGCATCCAGTGGCCGGTACCGTCGCCTTCGTGCGCCCGGGAGGCCACACCCGCATCCGCCGGAGGCTGGCTGGACCCGGCCGCCCCCGGACCCACTGGGCCCTCGCCGAGCCATTCGGAGGCGACGCAGACGCCGGTTTCGGTATCGACCCGCACTTTGGTCCGGCCCTGGCGGCATAAAGGAGTCTGCGGGTCGCTGGGCCGATACCCGGGATTGGGGGAGACCACCGTCTCAAGTGCCCGGCGCCCCTCGTGGCTTACTTCCCCGATGGGTGCCAGTACTTCCACGGCGTTGGCATGGGGAAACTCCAGCGGTACGGGAGCGTTGCCGGCCAGTTCCACCGGGTCCAGGGAAGCGGAGAACCGCCCGTTGCCGAACCCGGGCTCGCCGTAAGCCGCTTCGGGCCGCCGGCGGACGAGGCCATGGTCGTCGTACACGGGGGTCACCAGGTGCGGTGGCAGGAGCCAGGACTTCCGAGTGGCGCTGACATACAGGCCGTCCCGGGAATCATTGATGCCTGTGGTGCTGTGCAGGACAAGTCCGTCCGCGGTTTCAAGACGCAGTGCACCCGGGCGGCGCAGCCATGCCCGTACCAGGGGCGCCGCCTGGCCGGGCGCATCGGTGAAGGGCTCATCCCAATACTCGAAGCGCAGGGACTGCCATTTCCAGGGCGAGGACCTGCAAAGGTTCCGGAAGAGGGCCGGGTCCGCGGCGGCTGAAGTCCTGTCCCGATCCGTCCGGTGCCGGGAGTCCCACGTCGCCATATCCACAGTTTACGCGCGGGCGCTGCATCCCCGAATGGAAATCCAGTAGCATCCGAGGGTGATCCAACGACTGGGCGAACTATGGCAGCACACCCCGCCGGCCTTCTGGCTGGTGCTTGCTGCCTGCGCTTACTTTGCGGTGATGGCCGTCCGGCTGACGGTGATCGACGTCCGGCATCACCTGCTGCCCAACCGTATCGTTTTTCCCTCCTACGCCGTGGCCGGCGCCCTGCTCCTCGCGGCTGCAGCCTTTACCGGAGCAGGTGGCGGCGCGGACCAAGGCAAGGCCGGTTCCGCCGCCGCTTTTCTGGCTGAGCCGGCGCTGCGGGTAGTGGCCGGGGCCGCCATCCTCTGGGTTTTTTACTTCGTACTGCGGTTTGCCTACCCGCCCGGCATGGGTTTCGGCGATGTGAAACTCGCCGGGGTGCTGGGAATCTACCTCGGCTACCTTGGGTGGGGGCACCTGTTTGCCGGCACTTTCCTGGCCTTCCTCCTGGGCGGCCTCTGGTCCATCCTGCTGTTGGCGGCCCGCCGGGGGACGCTGAAATCTTCCATTCCCTTTGGTCCGTTTATGCTCGCTGGAGCAACGGCTGCGATGCTGCTTCCGGCCTGACGCAGCGTACGCCCCGATCCGGACCTGCCCGGGGGGCGCATTTGGTTTGCGGGCAGGGCCGGCAATCAGTTCGGTAGGCTGGCAACATGCCTGCACCTGACTACGTCCTGCAACTCCGCAAGAAAATAGGCAACGATCCGCTCTGGGTCCCCGGCGTCCGCGGCGTGGTGATCGACGATTCCGGGAGGGTGCTGCTCGCGCGGCGTGTCGATAACAATCAGTGGGCGCTGGTCAGCGGGATGCTGGAGCCGGGGGAGCAGCCGGCACGCGGCCTGGTGCGGGAGATCTTTGAGGAAACGGCGGTAGTGGCCGAACCGGAGCGCGTGGTGTCTGTGGGGGCAGTGGGTCCAGTCACGTATCCCAACGGCGACGTGTGCGAGTTCCTGAACGTGGTGTTCCGCTGCCGCTACGTCTCCGGGACTGCCCGGGTCAATGACGACGAATCGCTGGCCGTCGGCTGGTTCGGCATGCATGAACTTCCGGAGCTGATGCCCGGGCATCTCACCAGCATCCACCGGGCCCTGGCTCCGGCGGACGCAGCACACTTCGAACCCTGACCGTTCGCACCACAACACTTGGACCAACAGACACGGGAGGGGCGGGGCCCACCCCCCCGGTGGGGGGCCCGGCCCCCCGGGCCCGCCCCCCCAAGAGGGTGGGGTTTAAAAAAAAACAACCCCCCCACAAAAAGAAACAAAAACGGTGGGGGGGTGTGG
>NZ_JBHVZR010000007.1:46843-112365 GCF_042879835.1 Pseudarthrobacter sp. NPDC058329 | reverse complement strand
ACCTATATAAAACCCCCTACTTGGGCCGCCTGGGTTTTTTTTTTTTATCCCCCTGGTACCCAACAAACCCGTTCCCCCACCCGCCCGGGGGGGGGCCCCCCAACCCCCGGTTTGGGGGCGCCCTGCCGGCCTGGCCGGCAACCTGAAGGCAGCCGGCCGTACGACGGAGGTCAGTTGCGCTGGGAGACCAGCTCGCCGTCGTCGTCCTTGACGTTGTCCCGCTGCCCCAGGGCGTCAGCCGCCGCCTCCGAACCCGGCAGGCCGGCGGCGAGGCGCTCGGCCTCGTCTCCACCGACGGCTTCGCCGCGGGCCACCATCCCGGCCGTGTCCGAGAGCGGGATCTGCTTCAGCGTGACGGCAAGGATCAGCGCCACCGCAATGAACGGTATGAGGTACCAGAACACCGGGGCGAGCGACTCCGCGTAGGCGTTGACGATTGCATCGCGCAGCTGCTCCGGAAGCTGGCTCAGTGCCTGCGGATCCAGGGTGCTGGTGGACTGGGCTGCCTGGTCCGCGGAGGCACCCGCGCCGGTGAACGCGCTGGTCAGGGACTCCGAGAGCCTGTTGGTGAAGATCGCACCGAAGATCGCGACGCCCATGGCTGCGCCCACCTCGCGGAAGTAATTGTTGGTGCTGGTGGCCGTGCCGATCTGTTCGGCGGGGACGGCGTTCTGCACTACAAGGACCACCACCTGCATGATCAGGCCCAGACCGGCCCCGAAAACGAACAGCTGGACGCAGATGACCCAGATGGGGGTGCTGGCGGCGAGGGTGGTCATCCAAAGCATGGCGGCCATGGTGAGGGCCGCTCCGAGGATGGGATACATCCTGTAGAGGCCCGTTTTGGAGATCCGGATGCCCGAGTAGATGGACGTGCCCATCAGGCCGGCCATCATGGGCAGCATCAGCAGGCCGGACTCGGCCGCCGAGGTGCCGGAGGACATCTGCAGGAACGTGGGAACGAAAGCGATGGCGGAGAACATGCCCAGGCCCAGGGTAAAGCCGATGGCCGTGGCGTTGACGAAGATCCGGTTGCGGAACAGGCTGAGCGGAATGATCGGATCCTCGGCGCGGCGCTCCACCATCACGAACGCGGCTGCGGAAAGGACCATGCCGGCACCAAAGGCCCAGGTGAGGGGGGAGTCCCAGCCTTCGTCTTTCTTGCCGCCGAAATCGGTGAAGAAGATCAGGCACGTGGTGGCGGCGGACAGCAGCACAACACCCAGGATGTCGATCCGCTTTTCGGCCTTTTTATTGGGCAGTGTCAGGGTGAACCAGGCGATGGCGAAGGCTGCGATGCCGATGGGGATGTTGATGTAGAAGGCCCATTCCCACGTCATGTGGTCCACAAAAAAGCCGCCGAGCAGGGGGCCTGCCACTGCGGAGAGGCCGAAGATCGCGCCGAGCGGACCCATGTACTTGCCGCGGTCCTTGGCCGGGACAATGTCCGCGATGATGGCCTGGGACAGGATCATCAGTCCGCCGCCGCCGAGGCCCTGGATGGCCCGGAAGATCACGAAGCCCCAGAAATCGGTGGCAAGGGCACAGCCCACCGACGCCAAGGTGAACAGTGCGATGGCAACCAGGAACAGGTTGCGCCGGCCCAGGACGTCACCGAACTTGCCGTAGATGGGCATCACGATGGTGGTGGCCAGCAGGTACGCCGTGGTGATCCAGGCCTGGTGTTCCACGCCGCCCAGCTTGCCCACGATGGTGGGCATGGCGGTGGAGACGATGGTCTGGTCAAGGCTGGAGAGCAGCATGCCGGCGATGAGCGCCGAGAAGATGATCCAGATGCGTTTTTGGGTCAGCAGCAGGGGACCCGCTGGTGGTTTGGTGGCGATACTCATGGGTGTCCTTCTGCGGGTACGGGATTCTCAAAGGGTTGGGAAAACAGCCGGCGGGCTGCGGTGACGTTTTCCAGGAAGAGCTCCGGGTAGGGGCGGGTGTTGCCGTCGGAGAAATAGACCATGCTGCTTTTGCGGGCGATGTTGCCGAGCAGGACAACGGCCATCTGGACTACAGGATGACTGGGGTCCACGCCTTCACGGCTGGCCAGGACGCGGGCGAATTCGGCCTCGCGCTCTTCCGTTGCGCCGATAATCCGCAGCATCAGCTGGGGTTCCTTTTTGATGACGCCGATCAGTTGGCGGGTTTCCTCTTCGGAAGCGGCCATGCTGTCGGACAGTTTCAACGAAAGCCCGATGAGGTCCTGGAAAAGAGTGGGGGAGATGTCGCCGGAACGGGACGCCTGGCCGCCGGCAATAAAATCCTCGATGACATCGGCCGGGATCTCGTCATCAATGTGGCCAAGGATGGCGTCTTCCTTGGTGGGAAAGTAGTTAAAGAACGTGCGGCGGGATATGTCCGCCTGTTCGCAGACCTCTTCCACGGTGTAGCCGTTCAGCCCGCGTTCCGCGGTCAGCTTCCGGGCAATTGACGTCAGGGCAGCTCGCGTCGCCGCGCGTTTGCGCTCGCGGCGGCTGCCCTCGAATTCTGCACTATCGTTCACAAAGTATACTTTTGCACTATAGAAAAATAAGTGCAACTTTGCGCTGCAAAGCGCTGGAGTTACCGGCAGAGGACGACGGCGGCCGCCCGCCTTCGCTGGGAAGGTGGGCGGCCGCCGTCGTGCTTTGTGGGCGTAAGGGAGGTCAGGCCTTGTGCGCCGGAGCCGTCATGGTGGTGACGTCCAGGGCCTTGTCGAGATCGGCCTCGGTAACCTTGCCTTCGCCCTCGCCGACGAAGCCGAGCTTCACGGTTGCCTGGCGGACCGTGAGGCCCTCGGCTACGGCCGTCTTGGCGATCTTGGCGGCGTTCTCGTAGCCGATGTACTTGTTCAGCGGCGTCACGATGGACGGCGATGCCTCGGCCAGGAAGCGGGCCCGCTCCACGTTGGCGGTGATGCCGTCGATCATCTTGTCCGCCATCACCCGGCTGGTGTTGGCCAGCAGGCGGACGGACTCGAGCAGGTTGGCGGCCATCACGGGGATGCCCACGTTCAGCTCGAAGGCGCCGTTGGTTCCGGACCAGGCGATGGCGGTGTCATTGCCGATGACCTGGGCGCAGACCATGATGGACGCTTCGCAGATGACCGGGTTGACCTTGCCGGGCATGATCGAGGAGCCCGGCTGGAGGTCCGGGATGGCGATTTCGCCGAGGCCGGTGTTGGGGCCCGAGCCCATCCAGCGGAGGTCGTTGTTGATCTTCATAAACGAGATGGCGATGTTGCGCAGCTGGCTGGACGCCTCGATGAGGCCGTCGCGGTTGGCCTGTGCCTCAAAGTGGTCGCGGGCTTCGGTCAGCGGAAGGCCCGTGTCGGTGGCCAACAGTTCGATAACGCGCTCGGGGAAGCCGGCGGGCGTGTTGATGCCGGTGCCCACGGCCGTGCCGCCCAGGGGAACTTCGGCGACGCGGGGGAGCGAGGCGTTGATGCGCTCGATGCCGTAGCGGACCTGCGCCGCGTAGCCGCCGAACTCCTGGCCCAGCGTCACCGGGGTGGCGTCCATGAGGTGCGTGCGGCCGGACTTGACTACGTCCTTGAACTCCACGGCCTTGCGCTCCAGGGACTCGGCGAGGTAGCCGAGGGCCGGGATGAGGTCGTTGATCAGGGCGGACGTGGCAGCAACGTGCACCGACGTGGGGAAGACGTCGTTGGAGGACTGCGAGGCGTTGACGTGGTCGTTCGGGTGGACAACCTTGTCGCTGCCGGCGGCCTTCAGGGCGCGCGTAGCCAGTTCCGCCAGGACCTCGTTGGTGTTCATGTTCGAGGACGTGCCGGAGCCGGTCTGGAAGACATCAATGGGGAAGTCGCCGTCGTACTTGCCGGTGGCCACCTCGTCCGCTGCGTCTGCGATGGCCTTGGCAAGCTCGCCGTCGAGCACACCCAGTTCAGCGTTGGCCTGGGCGGCAGCCTTCTTGACCCGGGCCAGCGCCTCGATGTGGGCACGTTCCAGGGTCTTGCCCGAGATGGGGAAGTTCTCCACTGCCCGCTGCGTCTGCGCGCGGTACAGTGCGTTCACGGGGACGCGGACTTCGCCCATCGTGTCATGTTCAATACGGAACTCTTCAGTGGAAGTCATGGGGCTAGCTTAGGGCGATCCGGCATCCCATCGAAAACCGTGAAGAGCATGCTACGGGCGGGTTTTCACCCCTGCGCTAGAGCTCGCCGATCCCGGAAACAACGTTGGCGCGGCCCTCGGCCAGACTGTACGAGAGGCCGATGACGGCTGTGCGCCCGCTTTCAACTGCGTCGGAAATCACACGCGAGCTGTCCACCAGCCGCTGGGAGGTCTGCTTGACGTGCTCCACCACCATGTCGTTGACCTCGTGCTTGTCCTGGCGCATGGAGGTCAGCACCGACGGCGTGATGCGCTCAACCAGGTCCCGGATGAAGCCGGGCGGCATCTCGCCGGTGTCCACAGCGGCCTTGGTTGCGCTGACGGCACCGCAGCTGTCATGTCCCAGGATGGCGATCAGCGGTACCCCGAGCACGCCGACGCTGTACTCCAGCGAGCCGAGGACGGCGTCGTCAATGACCTGTCCCGCGGTGCGCACCACAAAAACGTCACCGAGGCCGACGTCGAAGATGATTTCTGCTGCAAGCCGTGAGTCCGAGCAGCCAAAAATTACGGCGAAGGGGTGCTGGTTTTCCACCAGGGAGGACCTGCGGGAGGAGTCCTGGTTCGGGTGGGAGGATTCGCCGGCAACGAAGCGTTCATTTCCTTCGCGCATCCGGCGCCAGGCGAGGGCAGGCGTCAGGTAGGTAGTCACCCGCCTTACCTTACGGTGCAGTACTGGCCTCAGGGGAAACTGTGACGGCAGGGTTGCTGTCCATGGATTTCACGACGGCGTCCGCCAGGGTGGCGAATTCGTCGAGTTGGGCGGCGCCGGCGAGGATGACGGTGGTCCCGCGGTACTCCAGCACCATCGACTTCTCACCCTTGCCCGTATCGCGCAGCTGCCATTCCTGGCCGCCGGCGTTCCGGGTGCCGGTGACCGGAGCGTTCCGTGTCTGCTGGAGGAGCCAGGTGGGGTTCGCGGTGCGGGTCTGGACCAGTCCAATAAAGGACTCCTTCGGTGTG
This sequence comes from Pseudarthrobacter sp. NPDC058329, assembly GCF_042879835.1. Taxonomy (NCBI): domain Bacteria; kingdom Bacillati; phylum Actinomycetota; class Actinomycetes; order Micrococcales; family Micrococcaceae; genus Pseudarthrobacter; species Pseudarthrobacter sp. NPDC058329. Next base: position 107,281 of record NZ_JBHVZR010000007.1, on the reverse strand, counting down.
ATGTAGCCGACCTCCCATGCCGGTACTCCGCTGCTGGTGCCGGCTTCCCACCGGGCGTAGTTCGCGCGGAAGGAGTTGCCGGTGTCCGCCGCTGCCGGTGTGAATCCCGCCACATCCGTCGCGTTCCGGGCTGCGGCGCTGACATCGATGTCCGGACGGTAGCCGTCGGTCTTGGGGGAGGGATTCATCAGGACAATGGGCAGGAAGGCTGCGATGCTCACCACCAGGGCAATGATCATGCCGATTACCGATGCGTTGGCCCGCTTGGCTGCTGCCGCCGGAATAACAGGCTTAACCGTGCCCTGCCCGCCGGATGCGCTGGATCCGCTGTTGCTGCCGGGACCGGCTGGTTCGGGGGTGGGATTGGTTTTTTCCTGCATTTCATTCACCCCTCTATAGTCGCCCATCCCGGTGCGCAACTCACACTCAGGGCGCCCGGCCCCGGATCCCCGGCCTCCGCCCACATTGCGCGGCCGCGTCATCCCGCCGCCGGAACCCGGTGCCGCGACTATGATCAATATCAGAGGAATCATCGCTCTGCTGCACCGGCTGGGCGGGTTCAATGATCGCCACTCGAAGAAGAGGTTCACGTGTCACCAGCGTCCATGACCCAGAAGTACTCCACGATCTCACCGTCCCTGGCGGTGGGCAACGATGAGCCGGACCGCAACCTTGCCCTCGAGCTCGTCCGCGTTACCGAAGCAGCAGCAATCGCCGGCGGGCACTGGGTAGGCTTCGGCGACAAGAACACGGCCGACGGCGCCGCCGTTGACGCCATGCGCTCTTTCCTCCAGACCGTCCACTTCAATGGCGTCGTGGTCATCGGTGAAGGCGAAAAAGACGAAGCCCCCATGCTCTTCAACGGCGAACGGGTTGGCGACGGCACCGGCCCGGAATGCGATGTGGCAGTTGACCCCATCGACGGGACGCGGCTCACCGCCCTGGGCATCAACAACGCCCTGGCCGTCCTGGCTGTTGCCGAGCGTGGCTCGATGTTCGACCCCTCCGCCGTGTTCTACATGGAGAAGCTCGTCACGGGCCCGGAAGCCGCAGACATGGTGGACCTTCGCCTCCCCGTCAAGCAGAACCTGCACCTGATCGCCAAGGCCAAGGGCGTCAAGGTGAACCAGCTGAACGTGATGATCCTCGACCGTGACCGCCACCGCCCGCTGGTGGAGGAGATCCGCGAAGCCGGCGCCCGCACCAAGTTCATCATGGACGGCGACGTTGCCGGCGCTATCGCCGCTGCCCGCTCCGGTACCGGCGTGGATGCGCTGATGGGCATCGGCGGCACCCCCGAAGGCATCGTTGCGGCCTGTGCCATCAAATCCCTGGGTGGCGTTATCCAGGGCCGGCTCTGGCCCACCAGCGACGAAGAGAAGCAGAAGGCCCTCGACGCCGGCCACGACCTGGACCGGGTCCTCTCCACAAACGACCTCGTTTCCAGCGACAACTGCTACTTCGCCGCCACCGGCATCACCGACGGCGACCTGCTCAAGGGCGTCCGGTACTCCAAGGACAAGGTCCTCACCCAGTCCATCGTGATGCGCTCCAAGTCCGGCACCATCCGCTTTGTGGACGGCGAGCACCAGGCCAGCAAGTGGGAAGGCTACGCCCGCAAGAGCTGATCCTTCCCGCTTGGCACAGATCCCCGGCAGCACCGCAGCGTGCTCCGGGGATCTGCCGTTTGAGGCCTTGGTATAGGGTTGAAGCCATGATTCCTGCTGTTGTGCCCTGTACTGACCGCGCCCTCTGGGACGAATACGTTGACCGGTTCCAGGGACACCCGCAGCAGCTCTGGGGCTGGGGCGAAACCAAGGCGATGCACGGCTGGTCCGTGGACCGGGTCCTGATCAACGACGGCGAGGACACGGTGGGCTGCGCCCAGTTGCTGGTACGCCGGCTTCCGTTCCCCTTCCGCGCCCTGGTGTACATTCCCCGGGGCCCGATGTGTTCAGTGGAAAACGCCCCGGCCGTCCTCGGCCACCTGGCAGACCATGCAGCCGTCCGCCACCGCGGCGTCGCCCTGAGCATCGAACCGGATTGGGACGGGGATTCGGACTTCGCAGGCGCCGTGGCCTCGGCCGGCTTCCGGACAACCACCAATACCGTCCTCATTCCGCGGACGCTCATCCTTGACCTCACCCGCACTGACGATGAGCTGATGGCGGAAATGTCCAAGTCCACCCGGGCGAACATCCGCAAGGCGGTGCGCAGCGACGTGGAGTTCCGCAAGGTGAAAAACGACGCCGAACTCGAGCAGGTGCTCGCGATCTACCATGAGACCGCTGAGCGGGCCGGCTTCGGCCTCCATGAGGACCAGTACTACCGGGACATCTTCAGCAACATGGGAGACGGCTCACCGATTATCGCAGCCGTCGACGGCGAGCAGATGCTGGCCTTCGTCTGGCTGGCCAAAAGTGGGTCCACCGCCTTCGAGCTGTACGGCGGCGTCTCCTCCGAAGGGCAAAAGCAGCGCGTCAATTACGGTGTGAAGTGGGCAGCCCTGCAGGCCATGCGGGAAGACGGGTGCTCCCGCTACGACTTCAACGGCCTCCTCAACGACGGCATTTCCGACTTCAAGAAGCAGTTCGCGAAGCACGAAAACATGCTCCTGGGCACCTGGGAAAAGCCGCTCTCACCGTTCTACCCGGCCTACGCCCAGGCCATGCCCCTGGCGCGCCGCGGTCTTCAGACGGCGCGGCGGCTGCTGAAGAGCGCTGCCGGCCAAGTACGGCCGGTGGTCCGGAAGCTGCGCCCCGGCAAGTAGCTGCGCCACCACAAAGGGCGACGACGGCACCTGCCCGGGTGCCGTCGTCGCCCTATTGCTGTTGGTGGCTTCTAGCCGCGTGCGGCAGACGGCCGCAAGCCTGTGGTCACCGCAAATGCCAGCGCCGGCCCGGTGCTTCCAGCCACCGGATGAACGTTGACGGGGGCCTCGGCGGCAGCCAGGAAAGCGCTGCCGCCCCGGGAAAGCTGCAGGTCGCCCTTGGGTGAGTCCAGGTAGACATCACCGGCAACCACAATCACCACTGCCGCGCCGGACTGGGCCAGCGGGACCGGCGCCGCACCGGGCGCGAGTTCGATGCGCTGCAGCTGGAACTCCTCAAAGGGTGGGCGGAAGAGCTCCTGGTCCATCACCGTCAGTTCGGCGTCAAGCATCGGCACCGCCACCGGCTGGAAATCAATGGTCCGCAGCAGCTCGGGGACGTCAACGAACTTCGGGGTCAGCCCGCCCCGCAGGACGTTGTCCGAGGACGCCATGACCTCAACACCCAGGCCATGCAGGTAAGCGTGGACGTTTCCGGCGGGCAGGTAGACAGCCTCACCCGGCTCAAGCGAGATGCGGTTAAGCAGCAGCGAGATCAGGACGCCGGGATCGCCGGGATACTTCTCATTGAGGCTGATCGCTGTGGACAATTCGGCGTCAAAGGGAGCCAGCGGAGCTCCGGAAAGCAAGGCGGCCACCACCAGGGCGGTATCCTCAGACACTGCCTCACCGCCGGAGATCAGGCGCTCGAACGCCTTCCGCAGGCCGGCGCCTTCGTTGGTGTCCTCAAGATCCGCCAGCAGGGCGCTGATCAGTGCCGGCGCGGCGCCCTCGACGGCGTCAAACGCGGCGGCGACGTGCTGCAGGATTTCCCGGGCCTGCGCTGCCGGACGGAAGCCGCACAGCGCCTCAAACGGCGTCAGGGCAAGGATCATCTCGGGCTTGTGGTTGTCGTCCCGGTAGTTCCTGTTCGGCGCATCCGGGGCAAGGCCCTCCGCGTTCTCCCGGGCGAAGCCTGCCCGGGCCTGCTCCAGGCTGGGGTGGACCTGCAGGGATAACGGCTGGGCGGCCGCCAGGATCTTGGCGAGGAAGGGCAGGCGGGGACCGAAACGTGCCACGGAGTCTGCGCCCAGGAAATGCTCCGGGTCGCCCGCGATCAGGGCGTCCAGGGCGGCAGCGGATCCGTCCTCCGGCAGGCGGGCCACGGACGGAGAGTCAGGGTGCGCACCGATCCACAACTCTGCTTCGGGGCCACCCGACTCCGGCCGCCCCAGCAAGGCGGCGATCGCCGTCGTCGATCCCCAGGCGTAGTCCCGGAGGACATTGTCAATCTCGTACAAGGCGGTGTCCGTTCCGTAGGTAGGTTTGGTGGCGGTGGCTACAACGGGGCGCACTGGCCGTTGGTTGCCACGAGTTCGCGGATGGCCTGTTCGTTGCCCTGGCTCTTGAGCGCGTTGAGCATCGCTTCGGTGATCGGCTCACCGTCAGGGGTGGTGGTCACGGACGTGAAGTCCGACGGCGGGGGAGACTGCTGCGCCCGGGTGCTGCCGGCAAGCAGCGGAGCGGCCGGGTATCGTCCGGGCGCAGCCTGCAGCTGTCCGCCGACGGCGCTGGGCTCCACCATCGCGTCATCCGGCAACCCGGCGGACTGGGCTTCCGACGCCGAGGCCAGCAGCTGGTCCACCCGGGCGTGGATGACGTCGAAGTCGGGAACGGTGGAGAAGGACGCGTCAAAGTCCGGCGGACCGATGGTAAGCCGCTTGATGTCCTGGCCCTTTGCCTTGATGGCCAGGTCCACGAAGCTGCCGAGCTGCGAGGAGGAGATGTTGGAGTCCACCACCTTGGTTCCCGCGTTGGCGATCTCCTCGAACTTGGCCAGCAATGTGGCGGGGTCCAGCTGCTTGAGCATCGCCTGCTGTACGCACTGCTGGCGCTGGATGCGGGCATAGTCGTCCACGAATTCACGTGACCGTCCGTACCAGAGAGCATGGTAGCCATCCAGCGTCTGGTCGCCCGCGGCGATCCAGCCCAGGGGCATGCCGTGGATGCCCCTGGCCTCATCAATGGTCTCGCCGCTGATGGGCACCCAACCCCCGGCCTTGATCCTGATGCCGCCCATGGCGTCGATAAGCTTGGAGAAGCCTTCCATATCCACCAGCACGTACGCCTGCACCGTGATTCCCAGCGTCCCGGAAACTGCCTCGAGCGTTGCCTGGGCGCCGGGATCTGCCACGCCCGGATAGAGGTCTGCGTGCTCGTTGGTCACTTCGGTGTTGATGGCGTTGATCAGGCATGCATCGCCGCAGTCGTAGCCGTCAGGGTAGATGGCCCGCATGGGGGAGTCCTCGCTGAACCGGGCGTTCTGGAGGTTCCGGGGCACGGAGATGATGGCGGTTTGGCCGGTCTTGGCATCGACGCTCAGGACCGAAAGGCTGTCCGTGCGCCTGCCGGTACGGTCATCACCGGCGTCCCCGCCCAGCATCAGGAAGTTGTAGCGGCCGTCCACGGGGTCGATCGCGGGGCCGGAGGAGAAGATGCTGCCGATCGCGTTGCGGCCCACATTGAGCAGGTAGGCGGCGTAACCGAGCGTTCCGCTGCCCAGGACCATCGCCAAAACCAGCGAAATTACGACGGCGGGCCGTGCCGGCGGTGCCAGCAGGACCGGGCGGATGAGCCGCAGGGTATTGATAAACAAGATGGCCCAGCCGGCAGCGAGTGCCACCAGCAGGATCACGATGACCAGCGAGGCAAAGGGGTTGGTAACGATGTTGATGAGCAGGGTCCGGTTGAACAGCAGCAGCAGTACGGCAAGCAGCAGGACCGCCCATACGCAAAGCGTCACCCTCAGTGCCGCCCGTCCGAGTTTGCGGTCGCCCGCTACAAGCTGCGCGCTGCCCGGAACGAGGAGTGTCATCAGCACCAGCACGAAGCCGCGCTTGGTCCGGACCGGAGTGGAAGCGCTGACAGGGTAGCGGACCGGATCGGTAAGCGTTGTGTCCGAGGCTGACCGGGGGACCTTGCTGCTGGACATGGCCGCCTTCCTAACGGCTGCCCCGGAGCGGGCCGCTGCCTTCGGCGAAGACCTCGCTGACCTTCTGCCGCAGGTTTGCCCCCTTGCGCGAGGCTACGGCATTCAGGTCCGCGGCGAACTCTAGGAGGTCCGCGCGCAGTGATGCAGCAAGTTCGTCCGTGCCTGCTGCAAGCATCCGGACCGCCAGCAGTCCGGCATTGCGCGCGCCGGCGATGGAAACCGTGGCCACGGGAACACCTGCAGGCATCTGCACGATGGAGAGCAGGGAGTCCATGCCGTCCAGGGTCTTCAGCGGGACGGGCACTCCGATCACGGGGAGCGGAGTGACGCTGGCCAGCATCCCTGGCAGGTGCGCGGCGCCGCCGGCGCCGGCGATGATCACCCGCAGCCCGCGCTCGTGGGCGGTTTGGCCGTAGCGGATCATTTCGGTGGGCATCCGGTGGGCGGATACAACGTCCGCTTCAAAGGGAATTCCAAACTCAGCCAGGGCGTCAGCCGCGGCTTCCATGACCGGCCAGTCCGAATCCGAACCCATCACCAGGCCTACCAGGGGCCTTGCTGCGGAACCCTGGGAAGGGGTGGTGTCGGCGCTCATGCTTTCTCCTCAAGAATTACTGGCGGTTCTTCGGCGGGTACCCGCCCATCCCGGATGATGCCTGCCACCGTTCCTGCGCGGCGCCGGACGGAGTCAACCTCGTCCGTGGATGATCCCACGAGGTTCACGTGGCCAATCTTGCGGCCCGGCCGTACCGACTTGCCGTAGCAGTGCACTTTGGCCGCCGGCTCGCTGGCCAGCGCCAGCGGGAAGGCGGAAAAAAGGTCCTGGTTGTCGCCGCCGAGAAAGTTCTTCATCACCACAACCGGGGCCAGCACATCGGTAGCCCCCAGCGGGAGGTTCAGGACCGCCCGGAGATGCTGTTCAAACTGGCTGGTCACCGACCCGTCCTGGGTCCAGTGCCCGGTGTTGTGGGGGCGCATAGCCAGTTCGTTAATGAGGAACCCTGCGCCGGAGCCCGGGGTTTCGAAGAGCTCCACGGCGAGGACCCCTGTCACTCCCAGCTCGTGCGCGATGCGCAAGGCGGCGTCCTCCGCGGCAGCTGCAACCTCCACCGGGATGTCCAGGGCAGGGGCGATGACTTCGTCGCACACCCCGTCCACCTGGATGGTGTGCACCACGGGCCAGGCCCGGGCTTCGCCGTCGGGCGTCCTGGCCACCAGGGCGGAAAGTTCGCGGGTGAACTCGACTTTTGCCTCCGCCAGGAGGGGGCTCATTGCCTCAAACCACGCAGCGGTTTCGGTAGCGTCCTCCGCGGAGTAGACGATCCGGACACCCTTGCCGTCGTAGCCGCCGCGGGGGGTCTTCAGGACCACCGGCCATCCGGTGTCCTCGCCGAAGCTGATGAGCGCGGCCACATCCGTCACCGACGCCCATACGGGGTTGGGCAGCTCCAGCCGGTCGATGGCGGCACGCATCACCAGCTTGTCCTGCGCATGGACGAGGGCATCGGGGCCGGGCTGGACGTTGACGCCGGCGTCCTGCAGTGCCCGGAGGTGGTCCGTGGGGACATGCTCATGGTCGAAGGTCATCACGTCCAGGCCCCGGGAGAACTCCAAGAGGGTCTGCAGGTCCTTGTAGTCGCCCACCGGTGAGGTGGACACTGCCGGAACAGCGGAAACGTCCTCGCCTTCGGCAAGGACACGGAGTTCAAAGCCGAGTGCAGTCGCGGCTGGGGCCATCATTCGCGCGAGCTGGCCGCCGCCAACCACACCTATTACTGGAAAAGTCACATATGCCAGCCTACCGAAGACAGCCAGGTATCCCGCTTTTGGGACGCAGCGGAGGCGGAGTTTCCGCCCTGCCCGCCGAATCGGGTGGCACCTGCGGGGGCTGCCCCTCAGCTTCGGGGGCTAAAATAGGCCTCTGGCCGAGTGGCCCATAGTTCCAACGGCCATGGAGGGTCATGTTTAACACACTTGCAGATCGCGTCCGCGGACTCGCCTCACTTTTCTGGCGTGAGGTAGCCAAGTTTGGAGCCGTAGGCGGTGTGGCATTCGTCATCGACAACGGCCTCACGTATTACCTGATGCATGGTCCGATGACGGACAGTGAGGCCAAGGCCCGGTTTGTTGGCGCCTCGGTGGCCACCATCTTTTCCTGGATCGCAAACCGTCTCTGGACCTTCCGGCACCGCCGGCAGGACAACGTGCTCCGCGAATTCGTGATGTTCATCCTCATCAACGGAATCGGCATAGGGATCTCCACAGGCTTCACTGCCCTGGCAAAATACGGGTTCGGCATCACCGACAAGAACATGCTCTTCTTCGCGGGTGTGGCAGGCATCCTTGTGGCCACGGTAGTGAGGTTCTTCGCGTACCGGTTCCTGGTGTTCAACAAGGAGCTGGACCAGGAACCGGAGTTCTCCCACGACCACGAACTCATCGAAATCCACCACCATGCCGCAGACAGCGTGAGCACCGGCGTGACGGAGCGGGAGCCATTCACGGAGGGCCCCGCCCAGCCCAAAAACTAAGGGCCGGGCCGCCTCAGCGCGTCAGCTGCCGTGGATGCGTTCCGCGGCCAGCAGCTTTTCAGTGGGTTCCACATCGGGGTGCGTCAGGACCACTGAACCCCCGCTCCGCCATGCGCCCAGAGCGTTGGCCAGCGCCGCCTCCAGTCCGTCCCGCCCCGGGATGTGCAGGCGCACGGACTCTTCGTGGGGCATGGCGAAACCGTCAAGCAAATCGTGGTGGGAGTGCCTTCGGCCGTCCTTGGCAACGATCGCGCAGGCAGAGGGGTCGGCCTCGGTGTGTTGCATAAACACGTCTCCGTGGGAGCGCACTTCAGCCGCGTAGTCCAGGTAGCCGGCCGGCAGTTCGCCAGCCCAGCGCATTGCCAGGGCCGGCAGCGCAACCGCCACGACGGCGTCGTACTTTCCTGCTGCCGATTCCGGCTGTGCCGTGGCGAGGAGTTCCGCCTCGCCGCCGTCGAGGACTGTTTCAAGGCCCAGCTGCCAGGCTGCCAGGGCCCATACCATTCCTTTCCAGTGTGCGGGCAGGTCCAACGCCAACCGCATGCCGGGTTCGGCGTCCAGTTCGACCTGGAGGAGGTTGCTGGTCTTTGCCACCCAGTTGTCCAGCACCTTTCCGGACAGCTCCACGCGCTCTGAGTCGGGGCCGTACCAGGTGAGGCGTGGGGCGGTGGAGTTGCCTGAGCGAAGGCTGGTCATCAGATCGATTGCCGGGGTAGTCATGGCTCAATCCTGCCATTGAGGACCGGCGCGGTCACTGGGGCGTGATGTCATTCGGCGCACGATGTTTTTGGTGTGACCTTCGTCTCAGGCAAAGACGCTGCACTTGTCACTGCAGGGCCCCGTGGGCCGGTAAAGTCCTGCGTTTTTGAGCCGTTGCGCTGCATAATCCGTGCGGTGATGGGTAGTGCCGGCAAAACTTCGGGCGTGGCGTGCACCAAGTTGGGGGCCTTTGGTGATTATTATCCGGGCAGCGGCTTGACTCACCCTAGTTACACGCGTGTAATTAGATAACTAAAGGCACCTGCGTAAATACCGGCACACAACCGAGTGTCCACGTATCCAGGCAGGAGCTGCAACATCAGGAGGGTCGCCGTGGGGCAAGCAGAGCGTATCCAGGAAGATGCCGTCGTGGCCGGCCAGGCAACGGCAAAATACCGTGCGCGGGGCGTACCCAGCGATTGGTACGTCGATCCGGCCGATCCTGACGCCGCGGAGCGGTACAACTCGAATAACAAGGACCTCCTGCAGGACCAGGCCACGGCTTTCCTTGCCGCGCACGAAGCACTCCTGGAGGGCGCCCAGGACCCCGAGGACGAGCTCGATCCGCCCATGGAGCTGGCGGCCGGAACGGCGCAGCCCGTCTGGATCGGGCTTCCGTTCCAGCAGGACTTTGCCGACGAAGGCGAGCTCGGCTGGCAGACCGATGCCCTGTGCGCCCAAACCGACCCCGAGGCGTTTTTCCCCGAAAAGGGTGGCTCCACCCGCGACGCCAAAAAGGTCTGTGGAGCCTGCAACGTGCGGTCCCAATGCCTTGAATACGCGCTGGCCAATGACGAACGGTTCGGCATTTGGGGAGGCCTGTCCGAGCGTGAGCGCCGGCGGCTAAGGAAGCGAGCAGTCTAATTCATCAGGATGTTCACGTCACTGCCGTTGTGGTCGCCCACAACGGCAGTGCCTATCTCCCCAGAACCCTGGCAGCCCTGGCGGACCAGACCCGGCCACCGGACTACGTCATCGGTGTCGATGCCGCTTCCCGGGATAATTCCAGGATCCTCCTTGAGCAGGCCCTGGGCGGAGCACATGTAGCAGGCCACCGCGGAAAGAGCGGCATGGGCGCTGCGGTGTCAGCAGGTCTTGCCGAACTCGCCCCTTGGCGGGGAGACCACGGCAAAGGACGGCCAGAGTGGATTTGGCTGCTTCATGATGACGCCGCGCCGGCTCCGGGAGCCCTGGCGGAACTTCTCCTGGCCGTCGAACGCGCACCCTCCGTCACAGTTGCCGGCTGCAAGCAGCTGGATTGGCACGCCGAACGCAAGCTCGTGGATGTTGGACTCTCGACCAGCCGCTGGGCCGAACGATTGACCCTCATTGACGCTGATGAACTCGACCAGGGGCAATACGACGGCCGCAGCGATACCTTTGCGGTGAACTCGGCGGGCATGCTGGTTCGACGCGACGTCTGGGAACAGCTTGGCGGTTTCGATTCCGCCCTTCCCGGCAGCGGCGACGACGTCGACTTCTGCTGGCGGAACCGGCTGGCGGGACACCGTGTGGTGGTGGTGCCTGCGGCCCGGATGTTCCATGTGGCCCACCGGCCCCAGGCCTTGGGCAACGCCGCGGCAGCCCGCAAGGCACAGGTCCACCTGCGGCTGAAGCACGCGCCGCTCTGGATGGTCCCCGTTCACGGTGTGGCGGCCCTTCTGGGCAGCATCTTCAAAATGGTGTTGAGTATCGCCGTGAAGGATCCCGGGCACGGCTTCACCCAGCTGGCAGCAACATGCGCGGCGCTGGGACGCCCCCGGGCCGTCTTGAGGGCAAGGGCGAACGCCAGGAAGTCACGCCGGATCCACCGGTCCGTCATTCGGAAACTCCAGACGCCCCGCCGTGAGGTCTGGAGCCACCGGCGCTCCCTCATGGAGGCCCTGGGCTCGGACGGCGCCGCCGCGGACCACCTCGAACACGACCCGTTGGCGAACCAGCCCACCGGCGACGCCGCCGATGACTTTGCGGCACTTGCCACCAGCAGGCGCGGCTGGGTGGGCAACGGTGCGCTGGCCGCGGTCATCATTGCCTCTGTTGCCTCCCTGCTGGGCTTGACCGGACTCTTCGGGGCCCCGGCAGTCTCCGGCGGTGCGCTCATTCCCGTCGCCACCGGCCTGGGCGACATCTGGCACCATGCGTCAGGCTGGTGGATATCGCTGGGTGCAGGGCTGCCGGGACGCGGTGACCCCTTCGGATATGTCCTCTGGGTCCTGGGTGTACTGGGCGGCGGTGACGCCAACGCCGCCCTGGCCTGGCTGCTGCTGCTCAGCACGCCGCTGTCCGGCCTCACCGCCTGGTTTGCGGCGGGCGGGCTGACGGTACGCCGCCGCCTCCGCCTGGCAGCAGCACTCTTCTGGGCCGCTGCCCCGGCCCTGCAGGTGGCCCTAAACCAGGGCCGGACCGGGGCCCTTGTTGCGCACATCATGATTCCACTGCTGGCACTGGCCCTGTTGCGGGCTACCGGCGCGGCGGTGGGACAAGGGCGTTTCGAGCTGCCGGCTCCCGGCGACCGCCCTTTGACCGACCGGCCACCAGCCAAACCCGGAATCAATGGAATGCCGTCATGGACGGCTGCAGCGGCGGCAGGCCTTGCCCTGGCCGTTGTGACCGCATCCGCGCCATCCCTGTTGGTACCGGCCACAGTAGTCATAGTCCTCTGTGGGCTCCTGCTGGGCCGGCGCGGCCGGACAGTGTGGTGGGCATTGCTGCCCACTGCGGCTTTGTTTATCCCGTTCGGCCTTTCAGCCTTGGACAGGCCGCGCGCCCTGCTGGCTGATCCCGGCATGCCGCTGGGTTTCGATGCCGCTCCGCTGTGGCAGCAGCTGCTCGGCCAGCCGCTTGAGTTCGGCGTCAACAGCGGCCTGGCAGGACTGCCGTACTTCGCGGACAGCACCGTGCCGTGGGCACTGTTGCTGTCGCTCCTCATTGCAGTCCCCGTCCTGCTCCTGGCCGTGGCGGGCATCGGCCTGCCCGGAAACCGGGCCGGAATTGCCAGGGCCCTGTGGGTCGTCGCCACCATTGCGCTGGCCGGAGGCTGGCTTGCGGGGCACGTGGCCACCGGCATGAATGCCGACACCATGGTCACCCCGTTCACCGGGCCGGCGGTTTCTGCAGCGGCCTTCGCACTGCTGGGTGCCGGCGTCGTGGGGGCTGAACGGCTGCTGGACACCGCAGACGTGTCAGTGGCAGGCGCTGGAAGGCACAAGACGGTCCTGAAGTCAGTGGCCGCCTGTGGCATGGTGCTCCTCCTGGTGGGACCCCTGGCGGGAATGGCGGCGTGGTCGGCGCAGAACATCCTCCGCCCATCTGTTGTTACCGCCCAATCGCCCGAGGCTTTCACGGCGCTGGGCACGCCGCGGCTCGTCGAGGCAGCAGGTGCGCGCACCCTCCCGGCAACGGCGATCGACCGCGGAACCGGGCCGGAACAGACACGCACCCTGTTGATCAGCACCGGCGAAAACGGCACGTACGACGCCTCCCTCATGAGGGGCGCGGGCACAACGTTGGACAGTCTTTCGGCCATCGCCTCGGTGCGGAACATCCTGGGCGCGCCGGGAGTGGAAACAGTGCGCGACGACGACGACGTCACCGCCGCGGTCCGCCGCGTGGTGGCAACGCTGGTGGCCGGCCAGGGCGTGGACCCCCGGACCGACCTCGAACAGCTCGGCGCCGGCTTTGTGGTTCTCCGTGCAGCAGATACAGCGGCCCAGCTCACGGCCAGCAGGATGGACGCGGTACCCGGGCTCATTGCAGTGGGCCAGACGGACGTCGGCTGGCTCTGGCGGATCACGCCGCTGAACCAGCCTGCCCTCCAGGCGGCGGACGTTGCCCACCGGGTGCGGGTTGTTGACGCGGAGGGTTCCACCATCGCGCTGGTCCCTTCAGGTTACGACGACGTCGATGCTGCTGTTCCCGAGGGACCGGAGGGCCGCCTGGTGGTGCTGGCGGAACGGGCGGATCCCGGCTGGAGCGCGTGGCTGGACGGCCGCAAACTGACGTCGACTACGTCGGGATGGTCCCAGGCTTTCACCCTCCCTGCCTCGGCCGGCCACCTCACGGTCCGCTACGGGAACCCGTGGGCCCTGTGGTCCGGGATCGCCCAGTTCACCGTCATTGGACTGACGGTAATGCTCGCCATCCCGATGCCCGCCCGGCGCCAGAAGACGGGTTTTTCCCGGGACGAAGGCTCGCTGCGTAAGGAACACCAGAATGCGTAACACATCCACAACCGCGGAAGCTTCAGAGGCAAACGGTGCCGTCGGCGTCGAACCCGCGGGAAGCCCGGAGCCTGCCAGGCGCCCGACTAAGGGGCGGAAGGCGCTGCTCTCCGGCCTGGCGTCCGCCGCCGTCGTGATCGCCGGTGCCGGCGCGGTTGTGGCTGCCGGGTCAGTCCTCCCGCAGCCGGTTTCCAGCCGCGCCCTGCCCGCGGGGGTCTCGGCAGTTCCAGCCGGAACCGCCGTTGGAGTCTGTCCGGGCCCCGCCCGGCTTCTGGAAGGCACCGAAGCGGGCACTGATCCGCAGTTCAGCCCGGAGTCGGACACTGCGGCAAGTTCGGTCACTGGGGCAGTGCTCAGCGCCGGCGGGGTGCTGCCGGCCAGCAGGTTGTTGGCACTCAGTGGAACCACCGCCGTCGAGATTGCCAAAGAGCCCGCCCAGGCCACTCCCGCGGGAAGCCCCCCGGAGCTCCTCGCAGGAGTGGTGGCAGGCCGTTCGGTGGACCAGGTCAGCGTCCTCAGCGCCGACGCCCTGGCAAACCAAAGGGCCTCTGCGGCCGCGGCCATGAGGTTCACGGCAACGGACGGCGACCTGCAGGGCACCGCGGCAGCCAATTGCCAGCAGCCGTCCAACGATCAATGGCTGGCCGGTGCCAGTACCACCGTGGGCCGTACGTCAATGCTGGTACTGACCAATGCGTCCACCACGCCGGCCACTGTCAGCCTGGAGCTTTTCGGGTCTGCCGGGCAGATCCAGGCACCCGGCAGCCGGGGGCTGCTGGTGGCGCCCGGTACCTCGCGGCCGGTGGTGCTCGCAGGCCTGGCCCCGGGGGAGGCCCAGTTGAGCGTGCACGTGCGCAGCGCCGGTGGCCCCATAGCAGCCGTCATCCAGCAAAGTGTCCTGCGCGGCCTGACACCTGGCGGCGTGGACTTCATCACGCCCGGAGCGGCGCCTGCCGTAAGGCAGGTTATGACCGGCGTTGATATCCAGGACCCCGGCCAGGTTGCGGCGGCCACCGGAAGGCCGGGCTACGAGGACGCCGGCCCGGCGCTGCAGCTGACCGTTCCCGGCCCCTCGGACGCCGTGGTGGAGGTCAAGCTCTACGGACGCGACGGCCAAAAGGCTTTGCCCAACGGGGGAGTCATCACTGCTAAAGCAGGCACCGCCACAGAGATTCCGCTGGCAGGCGTCCCGGCCGGACATTACACGGTGGTTGCATCGTCGGATGTCACCTTCGTCGCCGCCACCCGGGTCACTCGAGGCCTCAAGGACAGCAAAGCAGCCGACGTCGCGTGGGCAGCGTCGGGAGTGAGGCTTGGCAGCCAGCACGTAGTCCCCGTTCCACAGGGGGGCCAGCGCCACCTCGTTTTTGGTGCCCTCGACAACCGGGCAACCATCACCTATTCGGCCATCACCGCCGATGGCAAGGTCCGCGCAGCCTCCACCGCCGATATCGCCGGTGGAACCACGGCGTCCATCGCCATCCCTGAAAAGGCTGACGATTCCGCCGTCGTGGGATACGTGGTGTCAGCTTCAGGCGACGCCGCCTACGGAGCCCTGCTGGTGCAGCGTGACGGCAGGGACGACGTCTCGTCCCTGGCCTTCCTCCCCGCAGCGGCGGGCCAGGAAACGGTGCCCGTCACGCTGAGTTACTGATTTCCGGATGTCCGGTACTGGCCGCCAGCATGACGCGCCGGCCGGCAGCAGCCGGTGACCCGGGATCAGTACCGGCGGCGGTACACGGGATCCAGGGTCTCCGGGGCTACCCCCAGCATTTCTGCCGTGTGCTCCACCACCACGTCATGGACCAGATCATGGAGTTCTTCGACACTGCCGCACGCCTGCTCAACTACGCGCCGGTACACCGTGATCATGGGCCCGTCTTCGTCCGTCGCCGGGGAGTAGGAACCCATGGGGGCCGTGGTGGCATTCGCCGCCAACTGCTCGAGGTCCGGCGGGATTTCATCGACGCCGAACCGGACGCCGTCAAGGGTCTTGCCCCAGATGTCGTGCAGCCGTTGCGCGGAGTCCAGCACCATGTCATCGAAGCGGTCTGAGCGCGTGCGGTAACCGGGATGGGTGGGGAGCATCACCTCGCCGCGAAGGCCCCGTCCGTGGCGGTTCCGGCGGCGCATCATAAAGCTCTTGCCCGGCGACGCGGTGCCCTGGTCCGGGTCAGCCAACCGGACCGAAAAGCCTGATTCATGGTTCGATGACTGCATACATCGACTGTAAACCCGGGGGAGGATTTACGCGACACATGGGCGGCGTACCTGCCGGGGCGCGTCGACCCGGGGCGGCAATGCCGTGTTTTGCCTCCTGCACGGAGTAGTCTGTGATGTCGTGGGAGCTATCCGTCAGTGTTCAAGATCTGCGTGCCGCCAGTCAGCGGTAGCTACTCTGACGTACGTCTACGCCGACTCCACAGCGGTACTCGGTCCGCTGGCCACTTACGCCGAACCCCATTGCTACGACCTCTGCGAGCAGCACGCGGATTCCCTGACTGTCCCGCGGGGCTGGGAGGTCCTGCGTCTGGCAATGCCCTCCACTCCGCAGCAGCCGGGTCCGGACGACCTTCTGGCACTGGCCAACGCCGTCCGGGATGCCGCTGCCTTGCCCGCCCAGGCGCCGCCGACTTCCGGGAAGCGCGGCCCCCATTCGGCGCTCGAGGCACCGGCGGGAGCCGAAGGCGCCCGAAGGGGCCACCTCCGCATACTTCGGGAACCGTCCTGACGCGCATCTGGCGGTAGGCTGGAAGCTGCAATTCCGTCCGCTACCGGCGCCAGCGCGCCCGCCAGGGAGCATGAATAATGCCAAAGATCAGTCCTGAACTCCTGTCCGTCCTGCGTTGCCCCGTGACAGGGTCATCCCTGGTGCAGGAAGGCGAGGAACTTGTTGCAGCCGCCGCGGGCGAATCCGGAGTGAAGCCCCGCTACCCCATCGAGGACGGGATTCCCCTTCTCCTTCCGCCCGAACTGCTGGCGGCAGCGGCAGCGGCCGGATCGGACCAGCACGATTCAAACCACCACGAAACCGTCGCCGGCGCAGCCCAGGCCGTTTAGCCCTTCACCGGACAGCACAGACCACCAGCGCCAACGTCCCGGTCCCCGGGCCGGGCGTTGCAAGCAGCACCGGCCCACCGCCGGGCAGAGTAAAGGATTCATCCATGGCTTTTGATTACAAGGTTGCCGACATTTCGCTGGCCGAGGCCGGCCGGCACCAGATCCGCCTGGCAGAGCACGAGATGCCCGGCCTGATGTCCCTCCGCGAGGAATTCGGACCCAGCCAGCCGCTTCAGGGTGCGCGGATCGCCGGATCGCTGCACATGACGGTGCAGACGGCGGTGCTGATCGAAACCCTCACCGCCCTGGGCGCCGAGGTCCGCTGGGCTTCCTGCAACATCTTCTCCACCCAGGATGAAGCCGCCGCTGCCGTGGTGGTGGGCAAGGGCACAGTGGAGGACCCGCAGGGCGTTCCGGTATTCGCGTGGAAGGGCGAAACGCTCGAGGAATACTGGTGGACTGCAGAGCAGATCCTCACCTGGCCCGGCGCGGAGGCCAACCCGGAGCTCGGCCCGAACATGATCCTTGACGACGGCGGGGACGCCACCATGCTGGTGCACAAGGGCGCCGACTTTGAGGCAGTGGGCACCGTCCCGTCCACCGACCCGACGGATTCCGAAGAGTACGGCATCTTCCTGGACGTGCTCCGCCGCTCGCTCGCCGCCGACCCGCAGAAGTGGACCCGCACGGCCGCCACCATCAAGGGCGTCAGTGAAGAGACCACCACCGGCGTGCACCGCCTGTATCAGCTGGCTGAACAGGGCAAGCTGCTCTTCCCGGCGATCAATGTTAATGACTCCGTCACCAAGAGCAAGTTCGACAACAAGTACGGGATCCGGCACTCCCTCCCGGACGGCATCAACCGGGCAACAGACGTGCTGATGGGCGGCAAAGTCGCCGTCGTCTGTGGCTATGGCGACGTCGGCAAGGGCGCCGCAGAGGCACTGCGCGGCCAGGGTTCACGCGTGATCGTCACCGAGATCGACCCCATCTGCGCACTGCAGGCGGCGATGGACGGCTACCAGGTGGCCAAGCTGGAATCGGTCCTGGCCAAGGGTGACATCTTCATCACCACCACAGGCAACAAAGACGTCATCATGGCCGAGCACATGGCGGGCATGAAGAACAAGGCGATTGTGGGCAACATCGGCCACTTCGACAACGAGATCGACATGGCCGGACTCGCCAGAACCCCCGGCATCAAAAAGGTGGAAATCAAGCCGCAGGTCCACGAATGGGTTTTCGAGGAGGACCCCGCCACGGGAGAGGCCAGCCGTTCCATCATTATCCTTTCCGAGGGCCGCCTGCTGAACCTGGGCAACGCCACCGGACACCCGTCCTTCGTGATGAGCAACTCGTTCGCCAACCAGACCATCGCCCAGATCGAGCTGTGGACCAAGAAAGACCAGCCTGAGGGGGAGCGCGAGTACGGGAACCAGGTCTACGTCCTGCCCAAGGTCCTGGACGAGAAGGTGGCACGCCTGCACCTGGACGCCCTGGGCGTGGAGCTGACCGAGCTGACCAAGGACCAGGCCGAGTACCTGGACCTGGACGTCGCCGGCCCGTACAAGCCCGAGCACTATCGTTACTAAGAAGTAAAGTGCCCGGGTGCCCAGCGCGCCCGGGCCGTTACTTTCTGCGCCTAGGATCAAAATATGGAGCCCGAAGTCCAATCCCGCCGGCCGGGTCGTGTGAAAAAGATACTTGTGGTGGTGGCCGTGTGCCTCCTCGCTGCTGTGGGCGGCGTGTTTGCTGCCGTGGCACCGGGCATTGCGCGCGGAGCCATCGAATCCGAGGCAGGGTCCGCCGTCAGGACCTCACCCGGCATCGCCGCGCCGGTCATTGCGCCGGTAAAGCTCGACGCCGCGCCGGCCAACGGCGCAAAGCAGGTTAACCCGGCCGCCCCGGTGTCACTGAAGGTGGCCAACGGCACCATTGAACGCGTCACCCTCACCAGCACTTCCGGTGAGACAGTGGAGGGCAGCATGGACGCCGCGGGGACAGGCTGGACGGCGTCCGGGCCCCTGAAGTTCAACACGGACTACAGCTACACATACGTGGTGAAGGACGGTGCCGCGCGCGAAACCAGCACCACCCAGTCCTTCAGCACGGTGTCCAGCTCCCATGAGGCAGATGCGGCAATCTACCCGCTGGACGGCATGAAGGTGGGCGTCGGACAGCCGCTGCAGGTCATCTTCAGTGAACCTGTGGTCAACCGCGAGGCCGTGGAAAAGGCCATCAGCATCACCAGCAGCGCCGGCCAGGTGGGCGCCTTCCACTGGCACAGCGACACGATGGTCCGGTACCGGGCGGAAAACTTCTGGGCAGCCAACTCCACCATCACCATGGACATGCAGCTGTTCGGCGTGGACCTGGGGAACGGCCAGATCGCCAATTTCAACAAAAAGGTGAACGTCTCCATCGGCGACAAGAAGGTGGCCGTCGCGGACGCAGCCGCCCACACCTTCACGCTCAGCGTCAACGACCAGGTGGTCAAGACACTGCCGGTGAGCATGGGGGACAAGCGGTTCCCGTCCGCGCGCGGGTACGGCGTGCTCATGGAAAAGAAACGCTATGACCACTTCCGCGCGTCAAGCATCGGGCTGAAGCCCGACGATCCGGCGTATTACGGGGACGTCGACGTGGAATACACCATCAGGCTCACCCTCAGCGGTGCCTACATCCACCAGGCCCTTCCGTCCGCTTTCCCCTTCATCGGCAACACCAACGTCTCACACGGCTGCATCGGATTTGCCCCCGACGGCGCCGCATGGGTCTTCGACAACATGGGCACCGGCGACGTCGTCCAGATCGTGAACACCGAGGGCGACTACGCGGCCCACGACGACGGGTTTGGCGACTGGAACATCCCCTGGAGCGAATACGCCAACTAAGGCTCAGCTGCCAAACGGCAGCCGGTGCAGCCGCTCACCCATCTCGGCGCTCCGCCGTCGTGCCTGGGACAGCCTGGCCAGCTCCCTGCTCCGCCGTTCAGCCATAACGGCGGCCAGGTAGTCATCCGGGCTGGTCCCGGCAGGCGGCTGCGGGGCCACGTGTGCGGCAAGCTCTGTTGCGATCGACCCGGCCATGCCGGCCCTTGACAAGGGTGCCATCCGACCGGCCTGGCGGATGAACTGCGATGCCCGGCGCGCCGTCGCATCCGGGACCCTTCCGATGTCTGCCGCCGCCGCCCAGGACCGCAGCCGGGGCGGAACAAGCACCGGCGGGGACTCCTCAACCGGGCCACGGCTGCGGATGGCGTACGTCCCGGCCATCAGGTCGCCCAGCCGGCGCGACCTGTCATTGAACAGGGCCACGGCAATGGCCAGCCCGCCAAAAGTCAGGTAGATCTCCAGGAAACCGGTCAGCCCACGGATGAGTGCATGGCGGAACCGGATGGCGCCCCCGTCTTCCCGCACCACACGCAGGCCGGCTGCGAGCTTGCCGAGCGAAAGCCCGCGGCTTAGGGTCTCCACGGCCACCGGAACAATCACCAGGCAGAAAACCACACTGGCCACCACGAGGGCCCGCATGGCCGACTCGTCCAGGTCTTCGCCCGCGGCGGATACTCCCATCAGGATCGCCACCAGCAATATTGTGCTCAAGGCCATGTCCAGGAGCAGGCCCAAAGCGCGGGCTGCAAAGGATGCCGGACGCAGTTCCAGGACAACGGCCTCACCGGTGATGATCGAGCTCACACTGTTCCTGTTCCTCCGGGCTGACGGGACGCTCATAGTCTATGGCGGGCCGCTAGGCTGGTGCCGTGGATATGGACGCGTTCTCCGCCGTCAACGCGGACAAGTGGTCCCGGCTGCACGAACTTGCCTACAAAGGCAGGCTCAGCGGGCCGGAAGCGGACGAACTGCTGACGCTGTACCAGTCCACGTCCTCCCACCTTTCCCTCATCCGGTCGCTGGCCCCTGAGAGCGGCCTCTCCGCCTCCCTGTCCGCCACGCTTGCCCAGGCGCGGACGCGTTTCACCGGGGCCAGGTCCAATGTGATGGCGGACCTGGCACGGTTTTTTGTGGTTGCCCTTCCGGCTGCCTTCTACCGGCTTACCTGGCTCACGTTGGCCTGCGGGGCGGCCTTCGTCCTCATCGGTACGGCCTACGCCCTCTGGATTGGCACATCCCCCGAGGCCTTGCGGGCGGTGGCGTCCGAAGCTGCAGCCAGGCAGTACGTCGAGGAGGACTTCATCAGCTATTACTCGGAGAACCCGGCAGCGTCCTTTGCCGGCGCCGTCTGGACCAACAACGCCTGGATCAGCGCGCAGGCTGTGGCCCTGGGAATCACCGGAGTGTGGGTGCCGATGATTCTGTTCAGTAATGCCCAGGGGGTAGGCATTGCGGCCGGAATCTTCGCGGCCGCCGGGAAGTCGGACGTCTTCTACAGCTACATTCTGCCGCACGGCCTGATGGAACTGACCGCGGTGTTTATCGCCTGCGCCGCCGGCCTCCGGATCTTTTGGGCGATGGTATCGCCGGGGCCGCGGACCCGTGGCAGGGCTGTGGCCGAGGAAGGCAGGTCCCTGGTTACGGTAGCCCTGGGACTGGTCCTGGTGCTCTTCGTCTCCGGACTGGTGGAAGGGTTTGTGACACCGAGTACGCTGCCGGTCTGGGCAAAGATCGGCAGCGGGGCTGCGGTGCTGGCCGGTTACTGGCTGTATGTATTTGCCTGCGGGCGGCCCGCCTACCTGGCGGGGGAGCGAGGCGACTTGCGCCGGGAGGACGCAGGCTATACGGAAATCGCTGCCTGAGTCGTTGCCTGAATCGTTGTAATTCCGCCGGGGTGGTTCCTCGCCCAGCCCGAAGCCCGGGCGGTAGGCTCGTCAACAGATAGAGCGTGCCGGCGGACGTAGAACCTGGCGCGGAAAACCAACGGAAGTGACGCTGCTGTGAAAGACGAAACTCCTGCCCGCGCCAGGCGCGCCGAGCCGCAGCCGGAACCGGTCCTGGACACGTCTGGGGACTCTGACGAGCCGGCGTTCTCCTGGATGACTCCCGCCGGAACGGGCACCGGCGGTTCCGCAGCAGACGGTTTTGATAAATCAGTTGCCGAAGCGCCGCGGGAATCAGCCGCGGACGGGAAGGCAACGAGGCTGGCGAACGCCGGAACGTCGGCCGCCGGCTCCAGTGCAACAGATGCGGGTCCGTACACAGCCGACGCCGGCCAGGCCGCGGCAGGCGGTGGTGGTTCGTCCGCCACGGCGGTCGCCAGCGCCGGCACGGGTCCGGAAGCCCGCAAAGCCGCCCAGCCGGAGAGCCGGGCGGACCGGAAAGCCGCAGAAGCCGCCGTCGAAGATGGGGGCACCACGTCCGGGCACGGCAGCGCACCTGTGTTCAAGGAACCGCTTCCCACCTCCGCCCTGCAGGTCCGTCCGCCAGAGGAGGAAGTGGAGCGCCGGAACGCGCAGCGCGAGAGCGCAGCCAACGCCAAGCCGGTGGCTCCGCGGGTAATGCAGGTCCTGCTTGCCATCTTCTTCCCGCTGATCCTGCTCATCCTTGCCGTGCGCGCAGTGACCAGCCCGTTGTTCCTGTGGGTGGAGTACAACCGCCCCGGATTCCCCGGCGACGGCTACGGGTTCAGCACCGACGACAGGATGACCTACGGCTCGTACGCCGTCGATTACCTCAGTAACTGGTCCGGCCCACGCTACTTGGGAGACCTGGTCCACCGCAGCGGCGACAAGCTGTTTAAGGACGGCGAAGTCAGCCACATGGCGGACGTCAAACTGGTGATCCTCTCCACCTTCGGTGCCGGCGTGCTGCTGGCCCTGGTCAGCATCATCGCTGTCCTCTACCTGCGCAGGCGAAGCACCGGCGGAGTCCGCAGGGGACTGTTCGCCGGCTCCATCATCACGCTGGTCTTGATCCTCGGCCTGGGTTCCCTGGCAGTGTTGGGTTGGCAGCAGTTCTTCACCGAGTTCCACCGGATCTTTTTCGCCGACGGTTCCTGGACGTTCAGCCTGGATGACACACTGATCCGGCTGTTCCCCGGCCAGTTCTGGATCGACGCCGGGATGGTGATCGCGGGGCTGGTGCTGCTGACCGCGCTCGCCACGCTCATCCTCACATGGCCCACACGCCGGCGCCGCGGCCTCGTCAAGGACGAGCCCGCGGCAGCGGGCCAGGCAGTAGGTCAGGAGTAAAGTTTGGAGATTTCGGTTCCGTAGTCCTGCACGACGGCGGCGCGCTTCAGTTTGAGGGAGGGCGTCAGGTGTCCTGACTCGACGGTGAACTGGGCGTCCAGCAGGATGAACTTGCGGATGGATTCCGCCTTGGATACGAGCTGGTTTGCGTGGTCCACCGCCTCCTGCACCGCTGCGGCCACCTGCGGGTCCGTGACGGCGTCCCGCAGCGCCAGTGCCGGCAGCCCCTGTTCGGACCGCCAGTTGTCCAGGCCTTCAGGGTCAAGGCTCACGAGCACCGAGACAAAGGGCTTGCCGTCACCCACCACTACGGCGTGGGCCACCAGTTGGTGGGCGCGGATCCTTTCCTCCAACGGCCCGGGTGCAACGTTTTTGCCGCCGGCGGTCACCAGCAGGTCCTTCTTCCGCCCCGTGATGGTCAGGAACCCCTGGGGGTCAAGATTCCCGAGGTCGCCGGTGCGGAAGAAGCCGTCCACGAAGGCTTCTGCGTTAGCGGCCTGGTTGTTGTGATAGCCGCGGAAGACGCCGATCCCCTTCACCAGGATTTCACCGTCCCCGGCTACCCGGACGGTGGTGCCGGGGATGGGGATGCCCACCGAACCCACCCTCGTGCGGGACGGCGTGTTGGCGGTGCACGGAGCGGTGGTCTCGGTCAGGCCGTAGCCTTCCAGCACGGCGATCCCGGCCCCGCGGAAGAAATGGGCTTCCTCCGGTGCAAGGGCACTGGCGCCGGACACTGTGTATCCCACGTCGCCGCCGAAGGCCTGCCGAAGCCGCTGGTAGAGCAACCTGTCGAAGACAGCGTGGCGGATCCTGCAGAGCAGCCCCGGACCGCTGCCCTCGCCCCGGCTGCGCTTGTCCTCCGCCTGCGAGTACTCGATGGCTGTTGCCGACGCTGTGCTGAAGAGCCGTGCCTTGCCGCCCACGGCTGCTGTGTGCGCTGCGGTGGCGCGCACCTTCTCGAAGATCCGCGGAACCACCAGCAGGAACGTGGGCCTGAACGATTTGAGGTCATCAAGGAGCTGGGCAGCGCCAGTGTGCCCGAGCGTGGCGCCGGCCGTCAGGCAGACTATCTGGACGGCCCGGGCCAGGACGTGGGCGAGCGGCAGGAACATCAACGTGCGGGCTTGGTCCTGGAGCAGCAGTTCCGGAAGGAAAGCGACGATGTTCCGGGCCACCAGGGCGAAGTTGCCGTGCGTGATTTCGCAGCCCTTGGGGTTCCCGGTGGTGCCCGAGGTGTACACCAGGGAGGCGACGTCATCCAGTCCGGCCCGGCTCCGGTGCCGTTCCAGCTCCGCTTCGGTGACCCCGGTTCCGGCGGCGGCCAAGCTCGCGAGGTCCGGGGCATCTGCCTCGAAGTCCATCCGGACCACGTTGATGAGCCGGTCCCGCAGGAGTTCGGAACCGGCCAGGACCCCGGTCACCAGCTTCACCTTCGCACGGTCCTCGGCAAACACGCGCCGCACGGCTGCGTCATGAAGGATCCACTCCACCTGGCCGGCGGACGACGTTTCGTAGATGGGAACAGTCACTCCGCCGGCGAACCAGATGGCGAAGTCGACCAGCGTCCATTCGTAGGAGGTGGCGGACATCACCGCCACGGTGTCGCCGGGTTCAAGGCCGCCGGCGATCAGGCCCTTGGCGAGGGCCGTGATATCCTGCAGGAATTTCTGCGCCGGCACGTCAATCCAGCCGTTGGGCCCCTTGCGCCGGTAAAGGGCATGGGCCGGGTTGGCGGCCTGCTGCTCGAGCAATAGATCCGTGACGTTGCTGGCGGCATCAAGCTCAACCAGCAGTTCGGTGCTCGCTTCTCTCACAGCAGGTCTCCGTTCCGCTGCCACGCCGCGGCGGCGGCTCCGTAGGGGTCTCCTGCCATCCTGCCCTAGATCCAGGAAGGCATCCACATCCGGAGCCGCCACTCCTGGTACGGGATGACCTCGGCGGCCCAGACAGGATAGAAGAAGGCTGCCAGCAGGACTGTGGCGGCGACGAACAGGGCCACCAGGTACAGGCCGGACCGGCGGCGCCACAGCGGATCGGTGGTCCGCCCCAGGACAAGCCCCAAACAGTACACAAGGCCCAGCACCAGGAACGGTTCGAAGGACACCGCATAGAAGTAGAACATGGTCCGTTCCGGGTACATGAACCACGGAAGGTACCCCGCGGCCACCCCGGCCAGTACTGCTCCGGCCCGCCAGTCGCGGCGTCCCGCCCACCAGAACAGGAGTACCACCAGCGATATGGCGGCCGCCCACCAGATCAGGGGATTTCCGACGGACAGGATGGCGGACGTGCATTTGTCCACGTCGCAGCCAGGCGTGCCGCGCTGGGGGGATTCATAGAAGAACGACGTCGGCCTGCCCATGACCAGCCAGCTCCAGGCGCTCGCCTCGTAGGGGTGCTCGGACCCCAGGCCCTGGTGGAACTTGTAGGCCTCCAGGTGGTAGTGCGCCAGGGACCGGACCGGGTCCGGCAGCCAGCTCCACTCAGCGGATGGATTGCTTTGCGCCCAGCGTCGGAAGTAGGCGTTGTCCGAGGCGAACCAGCCGGTCCAGGTGGCGGCGTAGACCATTGCGGCAACCGGAACCATACTCAGGAAGGCCGGGATGCCGTCCTTGATGACGCCGCCGCTGATCCAGCCACGGATCCCCGCCACGCGCCGTGCGCTGAGGTCCCACAGGACGGTGAGGATGCCGAAACCGGCGAGGAAGAACAAGCCTGACCACTTGGTTCCCACCGCAAGCCCCAGGAAGAGCCCTGCTGCAACCCGCCACCAGCGGACGCCCACCCAGGGCCCGGACAGCAGCTGGGCAGTGGTGGGAAGTCCACCGTTGGCGGACGCAGCCTTGGCCAGCCTGGCCGCCAGCCGCCGTCGGCCGTCATCCCGGTCCATCAGCAGCGCGCCAAACGCTGCGAGGATCCAGAACATCAGGAAGATATCCAGCAGCGAAGTCCGGGACATCACCAGGTGGTGGCCGTCCACGGCCAGGAGAAGCCCCGCGGCACCGGCCAGGGGCAGTGAACGGAAGAGCTTGAGCGCTATCAGGGACAGGAGCAGGATGGACAGGGTCCCGGTCAGTGCTGCGGCGAAACGCCAACCGAAGGAGTTGTCCGCGCCGAAGAGCCACATGCCGGCAGCGATCATCCATTTTCCCACCGGGGGGTGGACCACGTACTCGGGGGAGTCCAGGAGGAGGGCAGGGTTTCCGGCGTTGAAGGAATCATTGGCTTTGTCCGGCCAGCTGCGCTCATAACCGCTGATCAGGTACGAGTAGGCGTCCTTGACGTAATAGGTTTCGTCAAAGACCAACTTGTGCGGCGTCTCAAGCCGGACAAACCGCAGGACGCCGCCGGCTGCCGCCGTCAGGACAGGAACCAGCAGGAACCACAGCCGCAGCGACGGCGGGTAGTCCCGCCAGCTTTGGACGGGACCGAGCAGCCGCGCGCGAAGGGACTCCGCCGTGAAGGCCTCTGCCGGCCGGCTCACCCAGGGCCGGGTACGCCGGGTACTTGGCTGTCCCTCACCGTCGGAGGAGGAACTGCCGGACGTCGGGGGTGTGGCGTCTTCGGCCCCAGCCGGCCGCGTCGAGGTCTGCGTCACGAGCCCCATGCTACCTTTTGCAGCTGGCCCGGCCCTGCAGCAGTAGGCTGGTGGCGTGGACCCTAACCCCAGCCCTTTCCCTGATTCCGGCACTGCCACCCCCAACGAGGAAGCCGGAGGACAGCCGTCAGGGGCGCCGGAGGCAGCCGCGGTGCCTGCGCCTGCCGGCGGGCGGATCGTGCTGGCGGCCACCCCGATCGGCAACACGGGAGACGCTTCTGCCCGCCTGGTTGAGCTGCTCGGGACAGCTGACATCGTTGCCGCTGAGGACACCCGCCGCCTGCACCGGCTGGTGCAGAGCCTCGGCGTCACAGTTGCCGGGCGGGTGATCAGCTACCACGAGCACAACGAGGCAGCCAAGACAGCCGAACTGCTGGAACAGGTGCGGGCCGGCAAGACGCTGGTGATGGTCACCGACGCCGGGATGCCCTCGGTGTCCGACCCCGGGTTTCGGCTGGTGGAGGGTGCCGTGGCAGCGGGGCTGCCGGTCACTGCCGTCCCCGGACCGTCAGCCGTACTGACTGCGCTCGCATTGTCCGGCCTGCCCACGGACCGCTTCTGTTTCGAGGGATTCCTGCCGCGGAAGGCGGGCGAAAGGGCGTCACGCCTGGCCGACCTCGCGGGGGAGCGCCGGACGATGGTGTTTTTCGAAGCCCCGCACCGGCTTGAGGTGATGCTGCGGGCGCTGCGTGAACGCTTCGGGTCTGACCGCCGCGTGGCCGTGTGCCGGGAACTGACCAAGACCTACGAAGAAGTGATCCGGGGCTCACTCGGGGAGCTCCTGCAGTGGGCCGAGGCCACCGAGGTCCGCGGCGAAATCGCCGTTGTCCTGGCCGGCGCACCGGAACAGGAGCCAGGAACACCCGGGGACCACGTGGCCGCCGTCAACGAACTGGTGGCCCAGGGGATCCGCCTCAAGGAAGCTGTCGCCGCGGTTGCGGAAGACGTCCGGGTGAGCAAACGGGAACTCTACTCGGCTGTCCTTGCTGCCCGCTAGGCCGACCTTTAGGGGTCCGGCCTGGGCTGTGCAGGTGCACAGCACTTCCCGGCTCCGGTAGTGCGCGAAGGCGTAGACCCGCTGGTGGCGCAGCAGTAGTCTGGCAACTAATCAGCCAGGACGACGGCGGCTACGCCGGCCGCCGCCGAGCTGCCATAACCCTACTGACGAGGGAGTCATTGTGACTGTCACTGCACAGCCGGCCGTTTCCGCAGACCGCGAAAGCGCCCTTTTGGCCACCGTTCCCACTGGCTTGCTCATCAACGGTGAGTGGCGGGCCGCCGCAACAGGTAAGACCTTCGACGTCGAGGATCCGGCTACGGGCAAGGTGCTGTTGAGCATTGCCGACGCCGGCGCTGACGATGGTGCCGCCGCGCTGGACGCCGCCGCGGCCGCCCAGGAGTCCTGGGCCAAGGTCCCGCCGCGTGAGCGCGGCGAAATCCTGCGGCGGGCGTTTGAACTCGTGACCGCGCGGGCCGAGGACTTTGCCCTGCTGATGACCCTGGAGATGGGCAAGCCGTTGGCGGAAGCCCGGGGTGAAGTCACTTACGGTGCGGAGTTCCTGCGCTGGTTCTCGGAGGAAGCCGTCCGTGCGTTCGGGCGCTATTCCGTGTCCCCGGACGGCAAGTCCCGGCTGCTGGTCACCAAGAAGCCGGTGGGCCCCTGCCTGCTGATCACCCCGTGGAACTTCCCGCTTGCCATGGCCACCCGCAAGATTGCCCCGGCCGTCGCTGCGGGCTGCACCATGGTGCTGAAGTCCGCGAACCTGACGCCGCTCACCTCCCAGCTTTTCGCCGCCGTCATGATGGAGGCCGGGCTGCCCGCAGGCGTCCTGAACGTCATCCCCACCTCCACTGCCGGCGCCACCACCGGTCCGCTGATCAAGGACCAGCGCCTCCGGAAGCTGTCCTTCACCGGCTCCACCGAGGTTGGCCGTCGCCTGCTGTCCGACGCGTCGGAAACCGTACTGCGCACCTCCATGGAGCTCGGCGGCAACGCCCCGTTTGTGGTGTTCGAGGACGCTGACCTTGATGCCGCCGTGGCCGGGGCCATGCTGGCGAAGCTGCGGAACATGGGCGAGGCGTGCACCGCTGCCAACCGCTTCATCGTGCACGAATCAGTCGCCGCCGAGTTCGCTGAGAAGTTCGCCGCGAAAATGAAGGAAATGACCACCGCCCGCGGCACCGAACCGGAGTCCAAGGTGGGACCGCTGATTGACGCCAAGAGCCGGGACAAGGTCCACGAACTGGTGTCCGACGCCGTTTCCTCCGGCGCCAAGGCCGTCCTGGGCGGGGGACCGGTGGAGGGCCCGGGCTACTTCTACCAGCCCACCATCCTCTCCGGCGTCACCGAAGGCACCAGGATCCTGTCCGAGGAGATCTTCGGACCCGTTGCCCCGATCATCACCTTCAACAGCGAGGATGACGCGGTCCGGCTGGCCAACAACACCGAATACGGACTCGTGGCCTACGTCTTCACCAAGGACCTCAACCGTGGCCTCCGGATGGGCGAAAGGCTCGAGACCGGCATGCTCGGCCTGAACGCCGGCGTCATCTCGAACGCCGCCGCACCGTTCGGCGGCGTCAAGCAGTCCGGGCTGGGGCGCGAAGGCGGCCTCGAAGGCATCGAGGAGTACCTCTACACCCAGTACATCGGCATCGCGGATCCCTACGCCGGGTAGCACCTTTCCAGGGGCGGCAAAGCCGCCGCACGCAACAGGATCAGGAACGCGCAGACCAGCGCGCTGACCAGAAGCGTGCGGCGGCTTTTGCTGCCCGCGCCACGGCTGTTCCGGCAGCCTGGAACGGCGCCGCCAGCAAGCGTCCCAGCCGTCCAACAACCGACTGCGGCACCCACAATGCACGGATCCTCCGCAGGGCGGGGGTATTGGCACGCAAAGCGGATTCAAGTGCTGCGATCCGGGCGCCGGTCACCTCCCGGTCTGTGCCTGCGGCTCCGGCGCGGCCGGTGGGCCCTGCCGGCACGCCGGCCCCTGGCGGCGGACCGTATTCACGGCGTTCAAAGTCTGTTGTCAACGCGGCCGCGGCCCGGTGGGCAGGATCGTCAAGTCCCCCCGATTCCCCCAGGAGTGCAGAGTCCCGGAGGCGTGCACTGTAAGCCCGCGGGGTCTCGCTGGACTTTGGAGGCAGCCCGTAGTCGGTCCCCAAATCCACCAGTTCGCTCCAGGCCAGCACCGCGGCCGTGCCTGGATCTGCCGGTCGGAGCCGCCGTGCCCGAATGCCTGTCCTGGCCAGGCGTGGCGCGGCTGCCAGGAGGGCAACCCCCAGGACTCCGCCCACGCCCAGCAGCAGGGGCAGGAGCTGCACGCCGGCGTCAGTGCCTCCGCCTCCACCCGGTGCGGGCAGGGGAGCGGCATTTGGTGCCGGGGCGGGAGCAGGCGTGGCGTCCGGGACCAGGTCGTCGTTGTTGTCGAGGGCGCCCGGGGATGAAGGGGCAAAGGCTTCCGAAGCATAGTCGGGCACCACCCCACGGGACGGCGTGGGCTCAAACGGCACCCATCCCAAGCCCTGGAAGTACAGCTCCGGCCACGCGTGGGCGTCCCTGGCGTCCACCTCGTATTCGGGAAGTGCGCCCTCGCCTGCCACGGAAACGGTGGCCCCCGTTAACCTGCCCGGGGCATAGCCCACTGCGATGCGGCTGGGGATGCCTTCGAGCCTGGCCATCACGGCCATGGCCGACGCGTAGTGGATGCAGTAACCGCTTTTCTGGTCCAGGAAATCAGCAAGGACCGAGAGGCCGTTTCCGTCATAGCCGCCCTGCACGGGTGACTGCAGGGAGTACGTAAACTCCGCGGAGCGGAGGTACTTTTGGATGGCCATAGCCTTGTCATAGGGCGTCGCGCCGGAGCCGGCCACCGTGCTGGCAGTGGTCCGGACGATCTCCGGGACGTTGCCCGGGATCCTGGTGAAGTCCTCCGGGATGCCCTGGACGCCGCCCGACGACCGGGCCAGCTGCGCTGCCGTCAACTTCGGAACCGAGGACCGGACCAGGTACTCCTGCCGCCTGGAGGTGGTGTCCGTTCCCTTGATGCTCAAGGTGGCCGGATCCCAGGTCCACCGGCCATCGAGGCCCCGCACGGAGTCCGGGGGGTACGGTGCCGGCAGGTAAGGGCTGGTGAAGGTTCCGGTATCGATTGCCGTCACCACGGGCTGCTGTTCGTCCGCCAGGACCGTATAGCCGGGGTCAATCTGGCTGCCCAGGGAGCGCCGGGAGCCGTTGCGGTCATCCGGACCCCAGGAGTCGCCGTCGAAATGGTCCACGGTGACTGACCGCAGGTACAGCGGTGCCGTGGAATTGGTGGCGTAGGTGATCCGTCCGGTGCCGGCGGGAGTGCGCAGGCTGTTGCCCAGCGAGATCATCGGGTTGAGGCCCGTGGACGTGCCCCACGGATTGACGCGGGAACCCTGCGGGAACGTGCCCTGGTCGAATCCCGGGATGGCCAGCGGCACCAGAATGGTGGCAACGAGCGCAACGGAGCCCGTCAGGGCGGCCCGCCGGACCTGGCCGGGGCTGCGGGCGGAATCCGCCGGGATCCGCGCGTCCGGAACGAACCACTGGCTGCAGGCCAGAATCATCAGGTACCCGGCCACAGCGGCGGTGAATCCCCAGAACCCGACGCTTTGCGGTTTGATCAAGGCCGGCACCACGAGGATGGCCAGCAGCCCCGCGCCCGTGGCGGCGGGCATGCCCAGCGGCACCGCGAGCGCATCCACAAGGATCACGGCCAGGCCCAGGACGGCGCAGACCACCATCACGATCCCGACGTTGGGGGCGACGGGCGCGGTTTCGGACAGTACAGTTTCGCTGGCGCGCCGGATCAGGCGGTCCACTTCGGCCAGGCTCGCCGGGGTGGGGATGACGCCGGCAAAGCTTGAGCTGCGGAAGAACGTGAGTGTCAGGACGGCGCCAAGGGCAAGGAAACCGCCGGCTGTCACCAGCAGGGGTTGCGCCCGCACCGCACGCAGGGCAGCCATGGTCAAGCAGACCACCAGCACAGTAGTGAAAACAGGCCAGTACCAGCCCCAACCCCTCAGGACTCCGTTCAGCGACAGGGCAGACCCGGCCACGCCGACGGCAATGGAGCCTGCCATCGCCCAGGGGTAGGGACCCACACGGGTACGTCCCGCCGCGTTCCCGGCCGGCGGTGCGGGTTGCTGGTGTATTCCGGTGTCCCGGGGCGGCGCGATGGTCATCCTGCCACCTCCGCTCCTCGGCGGACCTCCGTGGCCGGGGTTTCCGGCAACGCCACGTCCTGGTCGAACTGGTTCCAGGCGGCTGCGACCGATACCGACGGCGGCACGGCAGCAGCGCGCCAGCCTCCGTGCCGGAGCTTCTCGAGTGCGTCCTCGAACTCCGCTGCCCGCTCGGTAACAATGATGGCAAAGGCGTTGGTGCCGTACCCGGCGGCCGGAGCGAGGGACAGGGCTTCCAGCGGTGAGATCCTCCCCAGGACGGCGATCAGGGGACCCCGCATCCGGTGCGCCGACAACTTGTCCATCAGGTTGTCATCAAACGGCGGCGGCCCGGAGTCCTGGTGCCTGTGCGAGTCGCGGGGGCGGAAAAGGTCCTTGTGCCCGGAGTCGCGGCGGGCGTGTGGCCCCGTGAGCTGGATCGCCGCGAGGCTTTCAGCGATGGACTGGAGCCCGGACGCTCCGGTGTACTCCTCCACCTCAGGTTCGGGGGCGGAGGGCGACCGCAGGAACGCAGGCTCGCCGCGGGCGTCCAGAAGGCGCAGGCCATAATTGCGCTCAGCCAGGTGGGCGCTGATGGACATCGCGGCAACGACGGCCCATTCAAACGCTTCGCTGGTAATCATGGAGTGGCCGTCCTGCGCCGTGATTCCTGCCGGTGCCGCGCCGGAAGCGCCGGAGAACGCGGTGAACCTGTGGTCCAGGACGATGGTGGCTTCCGGCGTGGTAACGGATTCCTCCTGCCGCACCATCAGGGAACCGTGGCGCGCGGTTGCGGCCCAGTGCACCCGGCGCATGGGGTCCCCATGGCGGTATTCACGCGTCATGACGTCGTCGTCGCTGGGGTTAGCCCGGATCCTGGTGGCCGTGACGCCATCATTGCCCCGGGCGCCGGCCAGCCCGGTCAAGGGAAGCACGACGGCGGCGGGCGTCACCGTGAGCGTGTCGCCGTCGTCTATTGCCTGCCGGTGCAGGGACAGTCCGAACGGGTCGGTGAATTCCGCCGTCACGGGCCCGATGAGGAACTGGCCGCGCTGGGCGGAGCGCAGGTGGTACTCATACCTGCTGGTGCCGCCGGTTGCCGACCGGGACGGAAAGCGGAAGGCGGGCGATTCGCCGAACCGGGAAGGCAGCCTTTCCTCCATGGTGGCCCTGCCGCTGGATGCTCCTGTCCGTGCCACCGCCAGCCGCACGGTGGTGGAGGCCGAGGTTTCGACCGGGGACGGGTTGAATTCGCGGTACACCTGGAAGCGGGGCTTCACCAGCCGGATGCCCGCAAGGGAAACCAACGGAAGGACGAGCAGCAGTACAGCCAGGCTCAACAGGTCCCGGCGGCCCATCACCTGCGCTGCGGCCAGCGCCGTGGCCCCCGCAGCCAGCATTCCCCAGCCCCGCTGGGTGAACAGGTGTCGCGGCAGTTTGTCCAGCAGCGCCATGGGAGACCCGCCTAGTGATTCCTGCTCAGGCCTGCGACTGGGGTGTTCCTGTTCGTGGACCCGGAAGGCTTGTTCCCGGCGTCGGCGGGCCGCTGCGCTATCGGCAGCCGGGACAGGATGCCGCGAAGGACGCTGTGCGGGGTTTCCCCGGCGCCGGCGGCCTTCCGGTCCAGAATGATCCGGTGCGCCAGGACAGCTTCTGCAACCAACACGACGTCGTCCGGCAGCACAAAGTCGCGGCCGTCCAGGGCGGCTGTGGCCTTGGCGGCCCGCAGCAGCTGCAGCATGGACCGGGGGCTCGCACCCAAACGGAGCAGCGGACTCTCCCGGGTTGCCCTGCCCACGGATACCGTGTACTCCTTGACTGCCTGCGAGACGTAGACCTGCTGGACTGTGGCAATCATGGCCGCCACATCGGCAGTGGTTACTACCGCCGACACCTTGGCCAGGGGTGACGTGGCCTGGTGGGTCTCGAGCATTTCGATCTCGGAGTCCTTGTCCGGGTAGCCCATCGAGATGCGCGCCATGAAGCGGTCCCGCTGTGCCTCAGGCAGCGGGTAGGTGCCCTCCATCTCGATGGGATTCTGTGTTGCCACCACCATAAAGGGCTCGTCCAGCCGGTACGAGTTGCCGTCCACGGTCACCTGGTGCTCTTCCATGCATTCGAGCAGGGCCGATTGAGTTTTGGCTGAGGCGCGGTTGATCTCGTCGCCGATCACAATATTGGCGAACACGGCTCCGGGCCGAAACTCAAAGAGCCGGGAGGACTGGTTGTAGATGGAGACGCCGGTGACGTCGGAGGGCAGCAGGTCCGGCGTGAACTGGATCCGGTTAACCGTGCAGTCGATGGTCCGGGCGAGCGTCTTGGCCAAAAGCGTCTTTCCCACGCCCGGGACATCCTCCAGGAGCAGGTGCCCCTGGGCCAACAGGACGGTCAGCGCCAGCTTCGCGGCGTCCGACTTCCCGTCGATCACCGTGTTGACGGTGGTCAGGATCCGCTCGCTGGCCGCGTGGAAGGACGAGGCATCCATGGGGGTCTGGCGGTGCCCATTGAGGTGGCTGACGGGGTCGACCCCCGCCAGGTTGCGGTTCGCAGCGCTCACATCGTTGGCAGTGCGTCGGTGGGATTCCATCGGCAAACCTTTCAGCCAGGGGTTTCACCTGGACGGGACAGCAAAGCCCTGCCTTCGCCCATTGGCGGGCGTCCGCATGTGTTCGTACCAGACTACTAACACAACTGCTTCGGCTGACAGAGAGTTCCAATAAATATGCGGCCGTCCCGGCGGTTTAGGCTTGATGGATGTGCAATCCGCTGATCCCTGCCGCATACCGAGCCTCTGCCCCCGGCGACAGACAGGAATCCGGAACCTCCCAGCAGCGGTCTTTTCCCCCCGCCCCGGAGCCCCTGCCGGTGCCCGTCATGGACAACCACACCCATTTGGATTTCCCGGACGGGGAAGCTCCGGTTGGCATCAAGGAAGCCCTGGACGCCGCCGAGGCCGTGGGCGTCCAGGGCGCGGTCCAGGTGGGCTGCGATCTGGAATCCTCGCGGTTCACGGTCCGGGCGCTGGACCTTGACGAGCGGCTGCTTGGTGCAGTGGCGCTGCACCCCAACGACGCTCCCCGCTATGCCGAACGAGGCGAACTTGACGAGGCGCTGGCGGAAGTTGAGCGGCTGGCAGCCCATCCCCGGGTCAGGGCCATCGGCGAGACGGGGCTCGATTTTTTCCGCACCAAAGGGGAGGGGCTGGCACACCAGCGGCATTCCTTCCGCCGCCACATCGACATCGCCAAGCGGCTTGACCTGACGCTCCAGATTCACGACCGGGACGCACACAGCGACGTGGTGCAGGTGCTCAAGGAAGAAGGTGCCCCGGAGCGTGTGGTGTTCCACTGCTTTTCCGGTGATGAGGAACTGGCGGCCATCTGTAACAGGGAAGGCTGGTGGATGTCCTTTGCCGGCACCCTGACCTTCAAAAACGCCACCAACCTGCGCGCCGCGCTCGCCGTGGCGGATCCCAATCTTGTCCTGGTGGAAACAGACGCCCCGTTCCTGACGCCCCACCCGCACCGGGGCCGGCCAAATGCCAGCTATATGGTCCCCTACACCGTCCGCTCCATGGCGGAATTGACAAACACCGACTTGGCCGGGCTGTGCGCCCGAATCTCGCAAAATACCGTACGGGCATACGGATCCTGGGATTAACAACACGTAGCTCCCGTGCCGGCAAGTGGATACCCGGTATGCAAGATTCTTGGCCGGTTTATAACGCTACGGTTACAGTAAGAAACTATTAGCCGGG
Organism: Pseudarthrobacter sp. NPDC058329; assembly: GCF_042879835.1. NCBI lineage: Bacteria > Bacillati > Actinomycetota > Actinomycetes > Micrococcales > Micrococcaceae > Pseudarthrobacter > Pseudarthrobacter sp. NPDC058329. The sequence goes on along the minus strand of NZ_JBHVZR010000007.1, from coordinate 72,214 downwards.
GTCGGGGAAGGCCACCGGGTAAATTCACTTCATTTGCGGCAGGATCTGCTGGGCCTGGTTCCAGCCTGCCTGCTGCATGAAGTGTGGCGGTGCAAAGGTGCCCGGACCACTCCTCCTATAGGTGGTGCCGGGCATTTTATTGCGCTATCCCCGTGCCCGGAAGGACCTAAAGTTACGGGCAATCGTGGTCAAGTTCTTCACAACGGACGGTAAGTTCAGCTTTATCAAGGTTGGAACCCAGCTCCTGGTGCTGTGCGCGCTGGTGGTGGGCCTCGTAGCCTTTGTAGGTAATAACAAAACCATCACGCTGAACGTCGACGGCAAGGTCACGTCCGTTCAAAGCTTTGGCGGGACAGTCGGTCAGGTCGTCAAGAGCGCCAACGTCGAACTGAAGCCTGCGGACAGGGTCTCTCCGGCCGTTGATGCCACTGTCCAGAACGGCACGGTCATCAACGTCAACATGGCCAAGGAAGTCAAGGTCAGCCTGGACGGTTCCGAAAAGACGGTAAACACCACCGCGCAGGATGTTGAGGACCTGGTGACCGAACTCGGAGTCGCCAGTGCGTCGTCAGTCTCGGCGCCCAAGGATGCCCAGCTTTCTGTCGCAGGGTCCTTCGTCTCCATCTCCACTCCCAAGTCCGTGAGCATCGTTGCTGACGGCAAAGTGGACACCGCCACCACAACTGCCGCCACGGTGGGCAAGGTCCTGGAAGATGCCGGACTGACCCTCGGCGCCAATGACCGCACTTCCCAGCCTGCGAACGCCCACGTGGTCAACAACATGGTTATCAAGGTCTCCCGCGTGGACACTGGCCAGACCGCTGTGGCCACCGAGGATATTCCGTTCGAGAAGGTGACCACCGAAAGCGCTGACCTGTTGAAGGGTGAAAAGGAAGTCACCCAGGCCGGTGCCGCCGGCAAGGTGGAGAAGACCTTCAAGCTGGTGCTGGTTGACGGCCGCGAAGCATCCCGCACCCTGGTGTCCGAAGCCGTCACCGCGCAGCCCGTGACCGAGAAGACCACGGTGGGCACCAAGGCAAAGCCCGTAGCCCAGGCTGCCCCGGCCCCGGCAGCCAGTGCGGGCGCCAACACCGGTGCCGCTGCCCCGGCCATGATGAATGAGGCCATGTGGGACAAGATCGCCCAGTGCGAATCCACCGGAAACTGGTCCATCAACAGCGGCAACGGCTACTACGGTGGCCTCCAGTTCGACATCCGGACCTGGCTCGGATCCGGCGGCGGTGCCTACGCCCCCAACGCCAGCCTTGCCACCAAGGCCCAGCAGATCGATATCGCCAACCGCGTGTACGCGCAGCGTGGCTTGCAGCCGTGGGGCTGCGGCTGGGCTGCCACCAGCTGACGCGACCTGACTCAAGCCCCGCGGGGCAGTGTGGCCGGGCCCGGATCTTCCGGGGCCGGCCACGCATTTTAACCAGGCCGGGCGCAAGGGGCGCGCGGGATAGGATACCTAGGTGACTGAACCGATCCCCGCCGCGCCCGCACCGCTGTTTGGTGCTTCCGACATACGCCGGCTGGCGGAAGAGATAGGTGTCCGGCCCACCAAGACCCTGGGCCAAAACTTCGTGATTGACGGCAACACGATCCGCAGGATTGTGGCCGCGGCGGGTGTGGGCCCGGACGAGACTGTCCTGGAGGTGGGGCCCGGCCTGGGCTCGCTGACCCTGGGGCTGCTGGACGCTGCCGCTTCGGTAGTCGCGGTGGAGATCGACCCCGTGCTGGCAGCGAAACTTCCGGCCACTGTGACGGAGTGGCGCCCTGCCGCAGCGGGAAGGTTCCACCTGGTGCAGGCTGACGCCATGAAGGTCACAGAGCTTCCGGTCCAGCCCACAGCACTGGTGGCCAACCTGCCTTATAACGTGGCAGTACCCGTGGTACTGCACCTGCTGCAGCACTTCCCCAGCCTGCAGCACGGCCTGGTGATGGTGCAGGACGAGGTGGCTGACCGCCTTGCTGCCGGCCCGGGCTCCAAAACGTACGGTGTTCCATCCGTGAAGGCTGCCTGGTACAGCCGGATGCGCAAAGCCGGCGTGATCGGCATGAACGTCTTTTGGCCGGCCCCCAAGATCCACTCCGGGCTGGTGTCCTTCAGCCGTCACGAACCACCCGCAACCACCGCCACCCGTGAGCAGGTTTTCGCCGTGGTGGACGCCGCCTTCGCGCAGCGGCGCAAGACGCTCCGCGCAGCCCTCGCCGGCTGGGCTGGCAGCGCGGCCGAAGCCGAACGCTGCCTGGTGGCGGCCGGCGTGGACCCCACGGCCAGGGGTGAAGTGATCGACGTTGCAGCTTTTGCAAAGATCGCGGAAGCCCGGGAGGCCCGCCCGTGAACGCACTGGCTGGACGGTTCGTCCCGAGGACCGTCCGGGCCAAGGCTCCGGGGAAGGTCAACGTTTCCCTCGACGTCGGGCCCCTCCGGCCCGACGGCTACCATTCCGTGGCCAGCGTGTACCTCGCCGTATCCCTGTACGAGGAAGTGGCGGCCACCAGTACCGAGACCCCTGGCATCACTGTGAGCCTCAGCCCGGACAGCACCCTCGACCTGGACGACGTCGATATTCCGCTGGACCAGAACAACCTGGCGTATAAGGCGGCAGCCATCATGGCGGACGTCTCAGAGCATGCCACGGGCGTGCATCTGGAAATCACGAAACGGGTGCCGGTGGCGGGCGGTATGGGCGGTGGCTCGGCTGACGCTGCCGCCACGCTCCTGGCCTGTGATGCGCTCTGGAACAGCGGGCTGTCCCGTGAGGAACTGGCCCACCTCGCCGCCGAGCTTGGCGCAGACGTTCCTTTTTCCCTGCTCGGCGGCACCGCTGTGGGCCTGGGCGTTGGCGATGAGCTGTCCCCGGCCCTGGCCAAGGCGCAGACCGACTGGGTCCTGGTCACGGCCGACTACGGACTGCCCACGCCCGACGTCTACAGGACCCTGGACCGGCTGCGGACGGCGGAGGGCATTGACGTTGCGGAGCCGACGGCGGTGGACCCGCAGATCCTGACCGCTTTGCGCAGCGGGGACGCTGAGGCCCTCAGCCGTGTCCTGGTTAATGACCTCCAGCGGGCTTCCATCGAACTGGCGCCTTCGCTGCGCGATACGCTGGGAATCGGTGAAGCACACGGGGCTATCGCGGGCATCGTCTCAGGCTCGGGTCCCACCGTGGCGCTGTTGGCCGATGACCCCGTAGCTGCCGAAGGCCTGGCGGAGAACCTGCGGCGTTACGGCCTGACGGCCCTCGCCGTTCATGGTCCCGTTCCAGGGGCCCGCATCATGTCCGACATCCTCCTGTAAGACGTTCAGTTCCTACCTCAGCAGCAGAAAGCAGTTCCCTTTGGCACACCTTCTTGGCGGCGAGAACCTGACGGTCTCCTACGCAACCCGCACCGTCCTGGACGGCATCACCCTCGGACTCGAAGAGGGCGACCGGATCGGCATGGTGGGCCGGAACGGTGACGGAAAGTCCACCCTGATGCGCCTGCTGGCGCTGCGGTCCACCCCTGATTCCGGACGCGTCACCAAACGCGGGGATGTCAACGTGGGCTACCTGGACCAAAGCGACGTGCTGGACGGCGACCTGACAGTTGGTGCGGCCATCGTGGGGGACCAGGCGGACTATGAGTGGGCGCGGAACCCGCAGATTCGGGAAATCATGGGCGGCCTGGTGTCCGACGTCGACTGGCACGCCAACGTGCACGCCCTGTCCGGCGGGCAGAAGCGGCGCGTGGCCCTGGCCAAGCTGCTCATTGAGGACCACGACGTCATCATGCTCGACGAGCCTACAAACCACCTGGATGTGGAGGGCGTGGCCTGGCTGTCCCGGCACCTGAAGACCCGGTGGCGGGCGAACCAGGGCGCTTTCCTGGTGGTCACCCACGACCGCTGGTTCCTCGACGAGGTCTGCAACAAGACCTGGGAAGTCCACGATGGCATTGTGGACCCCTTCGAAGGCGGTTATGCGGCGTACGTGCTGGCCCGCGCCGAGCGGGACCGCGCGGCGTCGGTCATGGAAAGCAAGCGGCAGCAGCTGGTCAAAAAAGAACTCGCCTGGCTCCGCCGCGGCGCGCCGGCACGCACCGCCAAGCCGAAGTTCCGGATTGAGGCGGCGAACGCCCTCATCGCTGACGTGCCTGAACCCCGGGATTCCACGGCACTGAGCAAAATGGCCACCGCGCGCCTGGGCAAGGACGTCCTGGACCTGGAAAACGTCTCACTGGACTTCCTCGGCGGTGACGAAGGGCAGAAACTGTTCGACAACATCACCCTTCGCCTCACGCCCGGTGAGCGGCTCGGGCTGGTGGGCGTCAACGGCGCCGGCAAGACCACCCTGCTGAAGCTGCTCAACGGCCAGATCGAACCCACGTCCGGCAAGGTCAAGCGCGGCAAGACCGTGGTCACCGCCGTGCTGACCCAGGAGGTCAAAGAGCTCGACGACGTCTCGGACCTGCGCGTCATCGAAGTGATCGAGCGCGAGAAGCGCTCCTTCAACGTGGGCGGCAAGGAGTTCACCGCGGGCCAGCTCGTGGAGCAGCTTGGCTTCACCAACGAGAAGCAGTGGACCCCGGTCAAGGATCTCTCCGGCGGTGAGCGGCGCCGTCTTCAGCTGCTGCGCCTGCTGGTGGGGGAGCCGAACGTGCTCATGCTCGATGAGCCCACCAACGACCTGGACACCGATACCCTCGCCGCCGTCGAAGACGTCCTCGACGGCTGGCCCGGAACCCTCGTTGTGGTCAGCCACGACCGGTACCTGCTGGAACGCGTCACTGACCACCAGATGGCGCTGCTCGGCGACGGCAAGATCCGCGCCCTGCCGCGCGGCGTGGACCAGTACTTGGAACTCCGGGAATCCGCCCTTGCCGGGTCCACCATCACCGGCGGCGGCAACCCCATCACCAGCGGCGGTTCAGCTGCAGCGGCCACCGCTGCCGCCGGCCCGTCCGAGGCCGAAAAACGGGACGCCCGCAAGGCCAAGAACCGCATCGAACGACAGCTCGGCAAACTGGAGCAGCAGGAAAAGAAGCTTCACGACCAGATGGTCAAAAGCACGGCCGGCAACGACTTCGACGCCCTGGCCGAACAGAACAAGAAGCTCAAGGACCTCGCCGGCGAACGCGAAGCCCTGGAACTCGAGTGGCTGGAGGCGCTGGAAGTCCTCGGCGAGTAGGTTCACCTTGGGTGCCGGAGCCGGCCTTCGCCGCCCGGTGCGCCGCGATGCGCTCGTTTCCTAAGGCCCGCTAAGACGCGGTAACGGCGGCACACGTGAGTGGGGCGGCTGTCAGGCAGCGTGCGTCAAAGCGACGAAGGAGCAGCACGCAGAGGACAGGTGCCTCGCTCACGAAGGTGACCCATCGCGACGCAAGCCAACCGCCGAACAACTCAGCCTTCGGACATCAGCTCCGGGTCCTTCTTGAGGCCGGTCAGGCCGTTCCATGCGAGGTTTACCAGGTGCGCGGCGACGGTGTGTTTGTCGGGGTCGCGGCTGTCCTGCCACCATTGGCCGGTCATGGCCACCATGCCGACGAGCATCTGGGCGTACATGGCGCCGTCCTGCGCGCTGAAGCCGCGGCGGTCGAACTCGTCGGAGAGGATGTGTTCCACCTTGGCGGTGACATGGGAAAGCAGGGTGGAGAAGGCCCCCTCGGGCTGCGACGGCGGGGCGTCCCGCATCAGGATCCGGAAACCTTCGGTACGGTCCTCAATGTAGGTCAGCAGCGCCAGTGCGGCCCGCTCCACGAGGACCCGCGGCTTCGCTTCCTCCGTAAGGGCGGTGCTGATGGCGTCCAGGAGGATCCGGAACTCGAAGTCCACCACCTGGGTGTAGAGCCCTTCCTTGGAGCCAAAGTGTTCGTAGATGACAGGCTTGGATACGCCCGCGGACGCTGCGATCTCCTCGATGGTGGTGCCGTCAAGGCCGCGGACTGCGAAGAGGCCCCGGCCGACGTCGATCAGCTGGCTCCGCCGCTGAAGGCCGGTCATCCGTGTCCGCGGAGGGTTGTTGCTCACATTTCCATCATGCACTACGGGTCCCCGGCGGAATTGCCGGCCTGGACGTGGGAAGGAACGAGGCAGAAACGTGGAGGGACCATGGGATGAACGGTCCGTGTCGCGCGGTGCCCCGAACCCGTGGCAAAATAACTACTTGTGCCCAGGCAAAGCGCTGCGGCACGGTCCGCTCTGGTGTAATGGCAGCACCCCGGCCTTTGGAGCCGTGGAGTATAGGTTCGAATCCTATGGGCGGAACTGCTGTGCGAGGAGCGTTCAGTAGGATGACATGCGGTGCCGGGACGGCTTCAGGCCGCGCGGGCACCGCAAACGCCAGCGTAACTAGCAAGGAGAACCCGCACGTGATCCCCGAGAATTCCGGCCCGGCCGCGGTCATCGTTCTGGCGGCAGGCGCCGGGACGCGGATGAAATCGCGCACTCCCAAGATCCTTCATGAGATCGGCGGCAGGTCCATGGTGGGCCACGCCCTTCTGGCCGCACGCAGCATCAATCCCCGCCAGCTTGCCATCGTGGTCCGCCACGAACGTGACCTGGTGGCACGGCACCTTTCAGAGCTGGATCCTGCTGCCGTCATCGTGGACCAGGACGATATTCCGGGCACCGGACGCGCAGTGGAGGCCGCCCTGGAAGCCCTGGACGCCGACCAGCACCTCACCGGAACCGTTGTGGTGACCTACGGCGACGTTCCCCTCCTTTCCGGAGACCTGCTGGCCGAGCTCGTGGCCACACACGAACGCGAAGCCAACGCAGTCACCGTCCTGACGGCAGTCCTTGACGACGCCACCGGCTACGGCCGTATCCTGCGCGCCGACGACGGGACCGTCACCGGCATCGTCGAACACAAGGACGCCTCCGACGCCGAGCGGCTTATCCGTGAGGTCAACTCCGGCATATACGCCTTTGAGGCTGCTGTCCTTCGTGACGCACTGGCCCACGTCACCACCGACAACTCCCAGGGCGAGAAGTACCTCACCGACGTCCTCGGATTGGCGCGGCAGGCAGGCGGCCGCGTCGCCGCCGTCGTCACCGGCGACCGCTGGCAGGTGGAAGGTGCCAACGACCGCGTTCAGCTTTCCGCCTTGGGCGCCGAGCTGAACCGCCGTACCGTCGAGGCATGGATGCGGGCCGGCGTCACCGTGGTGGACCCGGCAACCACCTGGATCGACTCCTCAGTCACCCTTGACGAGGACGTCCGGATCCTGCCCAACACCCAGCTGCATGGTGCCACCACCGTGGCCAGGGACGCCGTCGTGGGCCCCGACACTACGCTCACCGATGTCACCATCGGTGAAGGTGCCAAGGTGGTGCGCACCCACGGTTCAGGAGCGGTCATCGGCGCGGACGCCGCCGTCGGTCCCTTCACCTACCTGCGCCCCGGCACCGTCCTGGGGGAAAGCGGCAAGATCGGCGCGTTCTACGAAACCAAGAACGTCACCATCGGCCGCGGATCCAAGCTGTCCCACCTCGGCTACGCCGGCGACGCCGAAATCGGCGAGGACACCAACATCGGCTGCGGAAATATCACGGCCAACTACGACGGCGAGAAGAAGCACCGTACGGTCATCGGCTCGGGCGTCAGGACAGGCTCCAACACAGTGTTCGTTGCCCCGGTCACCGTGGGGGACGGCGCCTACAGCGGCGCCGGCGCGGTGATCCGCAAGGACGTTCCGGCAGGTGCGCTCGCGCTGACTATTGCTGCGCAGCGCAACACCGAGGGCTGGGTGGCAGCAAACCGGCCCGGCACCCTCTCCGCGGAACTGGCCCAGGCAGCCACCCCAGATTCCTCAAGTACCCCGGCATCTACAGAAGAGGGCAAGCAATAATGAGCGAAATTACGGCGCGCGGCGAAAAGAAGCTGGTGCTGGCCACAGGCCGCGCCCACCCCGAGCTGGCCCGGGAGATCGCCAAGGAGCTCGGCACCGACCTCCTCCCGGTAGACGCCTACGACTTCGCCAACGGTGAGATCTACGTCCGTGCCGGTGAAAGCGTCCGCGGCACCGATGCCTTTGTGATCCAGGCGCACCCGGCCCCGCTGAACAACTGGCTGATGGAACAGCTGATCATGATCGATTCGCTGAAGCGTGCCTCGGCCAAGCGCATCACGGTGGTCTCACCCTTCTACCCGTACGCCCGGCAGGACAAAAAGGGCCGCGGCCGCGAGCCCATCTCGGCCCGCCTGGTGGCAGACCTCTACAAGACCGCCGGCGCCGACCGCATCATGAGTGTGGACCTGCACACCTCCCAGATCCAGGGCTTCTTTGACGGCCCGGTGGACCACCTGATGGCCATTCCGTTGCTCGCTGACTACATCCGCACCCGGGTGGATGCGGCGAACATCACCGTGGTCTCTCCCGACACCGGCCGGGTCCGCGTAGCGGAGCAGTGGGCAGAACGCCTGGGCGGCGCTCCGCTGGCGTTCGTGCACAAGAGCCGCGACCTCACCGTTCCCAACCAGGCCGTTTCGAAGACCGTTGTGGGCCAGATTGAGGGGCGGACCTGTGTCCTGATCGACGACATGATCGACACCGGAGGAACCATCTCCGGCGCCGTCAACGTTCTGAAAAATGCAGGGGCGAAGGACGTAATCATCGCCGCCACGCACGCTGTTTTCTCCGAGCCTGCCGCCCAGCGGCTCTCCGAGTCCGGCGCCCGGGAAGTGGTGGTCACCAACACGCTGCCGCTCACCGCGTCGCAGCGCTTCCCGCAGCTGACGGTGTTGTCCATCGCTCCGCTGATCGCCCGTGCCATCCGCGAAGTGTTCGACGACGGCTCGGTCACCAGCCTGTTTGACGGCAAGGCCTGACCTCTGACGCAGCAAACAAGCCCGGCGGCCGACCAGTCAGCCGCCGGGCGCAAGGGCCCGTTTTCTGTTTCAGGGACAGCCGCTGGTAGACTTTCCAGCGATACCTTGGCGAGGGAGAGCGCCGGTAACCTTTGCGGGAACCGGTCTGCAGTCTCCGTTATCGACTGGGTCTGAATCTCCCTTCGAAGATGGGTCCGGCCACGGCCGCCCGGCGTTGAAGGTCGCAACAGACCTCCGCCCTTGCTGAACACCGTTTAGTTTTCAAGGAGATATCCATGTCTGAGCAGAAGCTCGCAGCAGAAGTACGCACCGAATTCGGCAAGGGCTACGCCCGCCGCGCCCGCATGGCGAACCTGATTCCCGCCGTCATTTACGGCCACGGCGCCGAGCCCATCCACATCACCCTCCCCGCGAAGGCCACCACCCTGGCCGTCCGCACCGCCAACGCCCTGCTGTCCTTGGACATCAACGGTGAAAGCCACCTGGCCCTGGTCAAGGATGTCCAGCGCGATCCGATCAAGCAGATCATCGAGCACATCGACCTCCTCACCGTCCGCCAGGGCGAGAAGGTCACCGTTGACATCCCCGTCCACATCGTGGGCGAGCTTGCTCCGGGCAACGTCTTCAACCAGGAACTCACCGTCATCTCCCTGGAGGCCGAGGCTACCCACCTGCCCACCGCCGTCGAGGTCAGCATTGAAGGCCGCACCGCCGGCGAGCACATCCACGCGTCCGACCTCGTCCTGCCCAAGGGTGCTGTCCTCCTGGCCGACGCCGATGCCCTCGTAGTGAACATCTCCGAGGCCACCGAGTCCGGCGAAGAAGAAGGCGCCGAGGAAGCTGCCGTTTCCGCGGCCGCAGCCGAGTAATCAGCCTGCACTTTCCAGCAGTGGCCGGGTCCCCCAGGGATCCGGCCACTGCCGTGTCTGCCCGCTTCCCCGCCCCCACCACGCGGCGCCCCCACCTTAGGATTGATTCATGACTGACACCTGGTTGATTGTTGGCCTCGGAAACCCGGGGGTGCAGTACCAGGGCAACAGGCACAACGTCGGACAAATGGTCCTTGACGAACTCGCCGGCCGTGTGGGCGCGGGATTCAAGAGCCACAAGGCGCGCGCGCAGGTAGTGGAGGGGCGGCTCGGCATTGGCGGTCCCCGCGTGGTGCTGGCCAAACCCATGAGCTACATGAACGTCTCGGGCGGACCCGTTTCGGCGCTGGCAAACTTTTACGGCATCACACCGGACCGTGTCGTGGCGGTCCACGACGAGATCGACATTCCCTTCAACACGGTGAAACTCAAGACCGGAGGGGGAGAAGGCGGCCATAACGGGCTGCGCGACATCTCCAAAGCGCTGGGCACCAAGGATTATCTCCGGGTCAGGGTGGGGGTTGGAAGGCCGCCCGGCCGGATGGACACGGCCGACTATGTGCTGCGGGACTTTGGCGCCGGCGAACTGAAGGAACTGCCTTTCCTGCTGGACGAGGCAGCCGATGCGGTGGAGATGCTCCTGCGGGAAGGGCTCACATCCGCGCAGCAGAGGTTCCATCCGGCGAAGTCCGAGCGCTAGCAACAAAAAAACTTAAAGTCCCTGGTACCTGTTTCCTTGTCAGTGCCACAAGGTAGTCTTTTTCATAGGCGGGGGAGCAATGGGGCTACCTCCCGCTATCGCGGGACGTAGGGGACAAGTTCATGTCAATCGAGCCACTTAGCTGGGGACGTGGGTCAACATCTCACGACGTTGGGCTGCAAAGCGAGGGCTCCGGCGCGCCCGGGGCCCAACATTGGTCTGCCCCTGCCCGCAGCGCCAATCTTGAAGCGGTCCGCACGGCGCTGACCAACGACGGCTCACTGGGCGCCGTCATCACGGGCGGCCGTGGTGTAGGAAAGTCATCCCTCGCCCGGGCAGCAGTTTCCGACCTCGGAGCAGACGTCTGGTCCCTGCAGCTTCGCAGCGGGCCCGCCGGCGCCAACACACCCTACGGCTGTCTTTCGTTCCTGCTGGCGCGCCTGCCGCAGGCCTACATGGGTTCCCCCACAGCAATTCTTCGGGGGATCACGTCACTGATCCGGAGCGATGCCGCAGGCCGGCGTTGCATCATCACCCTGGACACCACCGGAAGCATTGACGACATGAGCGCGGGAGTGCTCTTGAACATACTCCTAACAGGCACAGCCAAAATCATTGCCGTTGCACCGAAGATCAGTGACCTGCCCGCGGACTTCCATTGGCTGCTCACGGACCGGCGCCTGACAGAAGTCCGGCTCAGCAACCTCAATGAACTGCAGACCCGCCAGGTCCTGTTGTCCCTGCTCGGCCACCGGGTCTCCGCATCGCTGGTCACCACCTATCACCGCATGGTGGGCGGCAACCCGCTGCTGTTGAAAGCACTTGTCACCGAACAGCGGCTTTCGGGCAACCTCGTCCTGTCGGACTCCGTTTGGACCTTGCGCGACAAAGTGGTGCTCGATGGCGCCGCCAGCCTTGACGACATCGTCCGGTCCCGCTGGTCCCGGGAGACACCGGAAACCAGGGAAGTCATCGAGATGCTCTCCTGCGCCAGGCGGGTGGAGCTCTCCCGGCTCACGGCGGTGTACCGCGCCGAGGTGGTGGCGGACATGGAGGATGCCGGCCTGCTGGAAATCGACGACTCGGACCACCGCTGGGTGTCCCTGCGTGAGAAGTACATCGGCGACGTCGTGCGGTCCTGGATCAGCATCGCCCGGCGCCGGGAACTGCGGACCGCGCTTCTGGCCGGTACCGAACCCGATCCGGCTGGGATGACCGTCGAAGAGCTGATGGCCTTCGCCGCGTGGACACACGAGTGTGAGGCCGAGCTGAGCCCCGCCCTGGCGCTGGCAGCGGCCGAAGCCGCCGTCCAGCTGTTTGATCCCCGCTTCGCCCTTGCCTATGCGGACATGCTGAAGCGGACGGACCAGGAGTGGGTACCCGCGCAGCGCCAGAAGGCGGGTGCTTACCTTCAGCTGGACCTGCCGGTCCAGGCCCTCGCTGCCTTGGACGATATTTCCCAGCCCGAGCTGGACAGCCTTGGAGCCGAGGAGTACGCCCGCGTCATAGCGGCCAAGGCCAGGGTGATGTTGTGGCATCCGGAGCAGGCCGGCAAAGTCCCCGCCCTACTCGCCGAAGCCCGGCAACGCCTGGACGGCGCCGCAAACGACGCCGCCTGGCCACACCCCGCAGTGGCAGCCGCGAACCGCGTCGCCCTCAGCGAGTTCGAGTACCGTGCGTTCGTAGGCGACTACGCCGCCATGATCCCAGACCTTGAGGCAGCAGCAGATGCGGCACGAAACCCGGACACGGCCTACAGGATGCAGTCAGCCGTCATCCTGATGACGGCGCTGGCCCTGACCGGGCGGGAAATGGATGCGTTGAGCCTGATGCGGCAGCTTGGAGGCCAAATAACGGACGCCTCGCACGTTGTGGGGCTGCGCGAGCAGTTCACCAGGGAGGCGTACCTGGTGCTGCTGGTGGCCGGGCAGTGGCGGCGGTGTATCGACCTCCTGGGTCCGCACGGAAATGGGGCTTACGACCACCTGCCGTACCGCAGCGCGGCGACTGAACTCGCCGCCGGGCTCGCCTATGTCTATTCGGGCCGCGGCGAGGCCGCACTGGACCCGCTGATTTCTGCGGTGGCGCAGCTGGAGCTCCAGCCGCTCCAAAGTGCCCTCCGCTGTGCCTACGCGGCTACGGCGCTGGCCCACGCGCAGACGGGCAACGCTGCCCAGGCGCGTAAGTTCCTGGCAAAACTTCAGCGGACACCGGGCACCTCGGGCTTCACCACGGAGAGCATCATCGAGTTCTGCGCCCTGGTGGCGGGTCGCTGGCTGGGCGACTCCGAAGCCGTCGCCGGCCTGAAGCAGTCCTCCCGGCGCACCATGGCCGCAGGTCTTTACACAGTCGCCGGGATCAGCCTCCTGGCAGCAACCGTGAACGGGAGCGACGCCGACTTCCGCCTCCTGGAGGATATTGCGGACCGCCGGCAGGGCCCCTTGGCTGAGATCGCCCGGCTGGTCGCGGTGGGGACCCGGACCAAGGATGCCAAGACCCTGCTTGCCGCAGGTGAAATCGCGGCCACCCTCGAACTGGACACTGTGGAGGCCCGGTGCATGGCACTGGCCGTAGACTTCGCGCGGCAGGACGGAGATTCGATCTCGGCCCGGACCGCCCAGGCGCGCCTGGACATCCTGGCTGCCACTGTGGCCAACCTTCCCATTGTGCCGAGCAGCGGCAGCCCGTTGCTGACCGCCCGGGAGCGCCAGATCGCACGGCTGGCCGGCCGCGGAGCGTCCAATCGTGACATCGCCCTGGAAATGGGTGTATCCGTCCGCACAGTGGAAGGCCACCTGTACCAGGTCTTCACGAAGCTCGGCGTAACTTCCAGGGGTGATCTGACTGGACTCGTCTAACGGCCACAAACCGACCGCCGCCCACCGCCCCGTAACCGGCCGGCGCGAACCACTGGACCGGATCTGCAACATTGTCCGGAACGGGACCAGCCAGGCGGTATTTGTGATGGCAGGCCCCGGGATTGGCAAGACGTCCCTGACGGAAGCCATCTCAGACCGGCTTTCCGAGGACCTGAACATATTGCAGATTCACGGCAGTTCCGCCCTTGCCGCTGTGCCTTTCGGCGTCCTGACGCCCTATACGGGAGAGCTGAATGCCGAAGAGTCCGTCTCGCCAGTGGCGGTCCTGCGTTCGATGTGGACGTACTTCGAGAAGCTGAAGGCGGGGCGCAGCGCGCCCGTCCTGTTAGTGGTGGATGACGCACACCACCTGGACGACGCCTCCGCCGGTGTAGTGGCGGATCTGATTTCCGCAGGTTGGGCCACCGTGGTTGCAGCTGCCAGGCCACGGCCCGGGCTGCCGCAGCCACTGGACCAACTCTGGTACGACGGCCTTGCCGAGCGGGTTGACCTCCGCCCCCTCAACCGGCAACAGATCGATGAAGTTCTGGCCCACGTCCTTGATGGAACGGTTCCGGCCGCCACAGTGGATGCCGTGTGGGCTGCGTCCGGAGGTAATCCCCGCATCCTCGACGCCCTGCTGCACGATGCTGCAGAAACCGGTGTCCTGGCCAAACGGAACGGCATCTGGATGTTGCTTGGGCCCGTGCCCGCCGACGGCCCCCAGCTCACCGCGGTGGTGACCAAGGACCACATCCGGCGTGGGCCGGAGGAGCAGGAGGCGCTGAAGCTCATTGCGCTTGCCGGGCCGGTGGGCCGGAAGGTGATTGAGGACGTCAGCGGCGCGGCCGTGGTCCGATCGCTCCTTGACCAACAGATGATTATTGAGACTTCCGGAGTTCCGGCCGAACTCTCCCTGTGGAATGCGCTCTTTGCCAACGCCATCCGAAGTACACTCTCCGTGTCGCGGAGCCTGCAGCTGCTGGAGAAGATCCGGGCCCACCAGAACGGCACCGTGTTGCGTGGGGAGGGCATGCTTCGCTCCGTGGAGTGGGCTTTTGAGTGTGGGCTGCGTGCCCCGGACCCGGAAATGCTCGACGCCGCACGGGAGGCCCTGAGGCGTTTCCGCAACGTCAGCGCCCGCACTATTGCGGCCAAAATCCAGGATCCTGCACTCGTGCCTTTGGCCAAGGCCATCCAGGCACGGGCCCACTACAACGAGGGAGCTTACAGGCAGGCCGCAAACCTGCTTGATGCCTGTTGGCGTCAGCTGTCCGACGAACCCGTTGGTCCCGCTGTCCTCCTGCTCCGGGCAGCGGCCCATCAGGCCACTGGCCAGTCATTGGACGCCATGGTCGAGGACATCCGGGAAAACGCCGCCATGGAGCCGGCCGAGAGCGACAAGCAACACAAGGATAAAGGCCTGCAGGTTATGCGCTTCCTGCAGCTCGGCGCGGTCGTGGATGCCAACGCACTTGCCAGCGAGGTGGGGGCGCTGCGGGGCGCCGACACCGCTGAGGATGCCGGAAGCGAATCCCTTCTGGTGCTTGGCGAGGCGCTTCTGGCCCACGCCCTCGCCGCGGCCGGCCGAGCCGGCGAGGGTTTGGACTCCGCCCTGCTGGCTGCCTCCGAGCTGCCTCCGCTGGAAGACAGCCTGTTCTTCTTTACGGAGTTTGTGCTGGGACGGCTGGTGACCGATTACCTGGCGATGGGTGAGTGGGAGTCGGCCGAGCGCGAACTGGACAACTACGCGGCCGGACATGCGCCGGGAGCCGCCACCTTCAACGGAAGCCTGCAGGTGCTCAGGGGCTACTCCCTCCTGCGGCAAGGCCGGATGGAGCGGGCCTACCAGATGCTGCTGCCGGCAGTCGAGGCGCTGAGGCTCAACGACCCCCTGCAGCTCTTCCGCTTCGGTTCCGCCCTTGGTTTTTACGTGGCGGCCAGGTTGGGGGACTCCGCCCAGGCCAAGCGGCTCGAACAGGATTTCACTGACGCAGTGGCCGGCGGTCCTGCCCACGAGCTGCTGGCCGGCGCTTACGGTGCCGCCGCATCCGAATATCTGTCAAGGGACGGGAAGGGCCTGGCAACGCTCCACACCCTGGCCACCACGCAGGACGCCGCAGCCAGGGCCGGAACCCTGCTCGAAATCCTGGCCATCTGCTGGGAACTGGGTGATCCTTCCGTCATCCCCATGGTGCAGTCGGTCGCGAAGTCGGTGGAAGGCCGGTGGGCGCAGGCGATGTTGACACTGGCAACCGGCTGGGAAGCTGCAGACGGCGATGCCCTGATGGACACGGCAGCTTCACTGGAGGAATCCGGGTTCGTGAATCTCGCACGGGAGGCCTATGCCCGGGCCAGTGCGCTTCTGGAACAGGCCGGAGACCGCCGCCGGTCCAGGCAGGCCGTGGCGCTGCGGGAGAAGTGCGACCACGAGCTGGGGGAGCGGTTCAGGGAGGGCCGGTTCATTGCTGCGGCTCCCGCCGTCCACCTCACCCGCCGCGAACAGGACATCGTGGGGCTCGCGGTACAGGGCCTCACCGACCGCGAAATAGCCCAACGGTTGATGGTCTCTGTACGTACCGTGGAGGGTCACCTGTACCGGACGTACGTAAAGCTGGGCGTCCGCAGCCGCGAGGAGCTGGAGTCAGCCCTCCCGAAATAGGCTGCCATGCGGGTACTGCAGGCAGTCCCGGTAGTCCGTGGACGGCGAATTCGAGTACACCCTACTCGTGCGCATCCTTGTGCCGAAGTATTTACTTAAGGAGGCAAAAGGAACCGGCCGAGAATGGCCGCAAGAGTTGCCGGGTAAACAAGGCTTTTCCGTCCTGACAAACTTCCGGTCCTTCGGGGCCGGGCTGGGCGGGGCCGGCAACGTCAGAGTCTTCTGAGACCGAGACTCTCCCCCCAGCCGTTGCCGGCCCTCATTTCCGCGGGCTGAAGCCCGGAGCGACTGTGGCGGCTGCCCTTCCGGGCGGCCGCCACAGCCGTGCTGTGGGACAATTGAGTGTCATCCGTTGGCATCTCAAGGAGTTAGTTTTGGCCGTAGTATCAACGCCAGCCACACTGGAACGCGCCTTGCCGGTCATGGATAACGCCGAAGTGCAGCGCATCCGCAACGACTTCCCGGTCCTTGACCAAATGGTCAACGGAAACCCGCTGATTTACTTGGACTCCGGAGCCACGTCCCAGAATCCGCTGAGTGTCATCGAAGCCGAACAGGAATTCTATGAGCAGCGCAATGCTGCCGTGCACCGGGGCGCCCACCACCTTGCGGTCGAGGCAACTGAGGCATTTGAGGATGCCCGGCAGACAGTGGCCGGCTTTGTAAACGCTGACTACTCCGAGATCATCTGGACCTCCAATGCAACTGAAGGCCTCAACCTCATCAGCTATGCGCTGTCCAACGCCGGACTCTGGGCTGCCCAGGGGCGGGGAGACGCCCGGCTGAAGGATCTGGCACTGAACCCAGGTGATGAGATCGTGGTGACCGAGATGGAGCACCACGCGAACCTCATTCCGTGGCAGGAACTTGCCTTCCGGACCGGGGCGCTCCTTCGCTACATACCGGTGGACGACGCCGGCAGCCTCCGCATGGACGTGGCCGGCGACATCGTCACCGGGCGGACGAAAGTGCTGGCTTTTACCCACGCCTCCAACGTTCTGGGCACCATCAATCCTGTCCGTGAACTTACCGCGCTGGCACGGAACGTCGGTGCCCTGGTGGTCCTGGACGCCTGCCAGTCCGCCCCGCACATGCCACTGGACGTCAAAGGGCTGGATGTTGACTTCGCAGTCTTTTCCGGACACAAGATGCTCGCACCTACAGGAATCGGGGTGCTCTATGGAAAGTCAGACATCCTGGACATCCTGCCGCCGTTCCTGACGGGCGGGTCAATGATCACCACCGTGACCATGGAGCGCGCCGATTACCTCCCCGCGCCCCAGCGCTTTGAAGCCGGAACCCAGCGTATTTCCCAGGCTGTGGCCCTGGCTGCTGCAGCAAACTACCTGACGGAAACGGGGCTGGACAGGATCCACCGGTGGGAGGCTGAGCTCGGCCAGCGGATGGTCAGCGGACTGGAGTCCCTTCCGGGTATCCGGGTCCTCGGTCCCGCAGCGGGCAAGGACCGGATAGGGCTCGCCGCGTTCGACGTCGAAGGAGTGCACGCCCACGACGTGGGCCAGTTCCTCGACTCCCGGGGAATCGCCGTGCGTGTTGGGCACCACTGCGCCCAGCCGCTGCACCGCCGGCTGGGGTTGACGGCCACCACCAGGGCAAGCGCGTACCTGTACAACACCACAGACGACGTGGACCATTTCCTGGATGCCGTCGCGGGCGTTCGGGCCTACTTCCGCGCCTAAGACACCAACACTTTGAAGGTATGACATGAGCCTTGACCACCTGTACCAGCAGATCATCCTTGACCATTCCAAGGCCCGCCACGGCAGCGGACTCGCCGGAGTGCAAGCGCCGGCGGGCGCCACGACGGGCCAATCGCACCAGCTCAACCCCGTCTGCGGCGACGAAGTAACCCTGCGGCTGGCGGTCACCGACGGCAAAGTGGCACAGATTGCCTGGGACGGCGAGGGCTGTTCCATCTCCATGGCATCCGCTTCCGTCCTCACGGACCTGGCAGAAGGAATGACGGTGGCAGAGCTGCACGAGGTGATCGACAGCTTCCGGGAAGTCCTCCGGTCCCGAGGCAAAATACCTGCAGACCCGGAGCTGCTGGGTGATGCCGCAGCGTTCGAGGGAGTGGCGCGCTACGCGGCACGCGTGAAGTGCGCCATGATCTCCTGGGTGGCGGCAGAGGACGCACTCAACCAGGCAGCCTGACAGCAAAAATCCGGGCCTCCTTCCAGCATGAAGGAGGCCCGGATTTTTTAGCAGGTCATGGTTAAAACAGTGCCATTATGCCGATGATGGCCGTGGCCGCCCCCAGCACCATCGAGATGCCCACCAGCACCACGTGGACGTTGAGGAACTTCGTGGCCTTGCCGGCGGCGTCGCGGGCACGGGGATCTTTCATGACCCGGCGCAGGAACTGCGGCCATACCGCGAGGGACCAGGCGCCGGCGATGATCAGGACCAGCGCGGCGAAGACGGGCAGCTCCACGCGACTAGTGGCTTTCCAGCCAGGCCTGTGCCTGCTTGGCCTGCAGGTTCAGCGCTTTGGCCACCATAGGCTCGGCGGCGTCGGCAATCTTTCCGCCGAGGAACGGAACCGAGGACTTGACGGCACCCTCAAGCTCGACGCGCGTGCCGCCGTCGGCAGCAACCAGCCGCTGCACGGCGGTGACGTCCACGGGGGCGCCGGCGACCTTCAGGGAAATGTTGCTCTGGCGGGAGCCGTCAGGCGCGGGGGCATCCCAGCTTTCCACCTGGGTCACTTTCAGGTGCTCACCCACAAACTTCCGGGCAAACTCCGGAAGCCGGGTGGTGGGAAGGGTCCGTACGGACGTGGTGCTGAACGCGCCGGCGACGTCGCCGTCAACGGTGAAGGATTCGAGGCTGCCGCCTACAAGCTGGCTGACGTGGCGCTGGAAATCCTCATTCACCAGGACAGCTGCAACGCTGGGGACGGAGTGCGGAAGGGAAGTGGTTGCGCTCAGGGCCATGGGTCCTCCTGGGACGTGGGGGTCGGATTAGGCTCCAAACATCCTACGGGGTCCGGGCTGTCCGCTCCGCATCCACCTGTTTCCGCGCCGCCCCGGTGATGTTCCTCGCCATGGCCGGAAAGATCAGGCTGTGGAACGGAAGGACAGCCAGCCAGTACAGCCGGCCGCTGAGGCCTTTGGGGAAGAAAATGGCCCGCTGCCGGTACCGGCTGCCGCTGCCGTCCGGCTCCACGGACAGCTCCAGCCAGGCACGTCCCGGCGCCCGCATCTCGGCGCGGAGCCGCAGCAGTTTTCCGCGGTCGATCCGTTCCACCCGCCACCAGTCCACCACCTCACCGCTGGCCAGCGTGTGCGGATGCCGGCGTCCGCGCAGCAGCCCGGCGCCGCCCGTCAGTTTGTCCAGCACGCCGCGGACCTGCCACGCCAACGGCAGGGAGTACCAGCCGTTCCGCCCGCCGATTCCTTCGATGACCCTCCACACGTGGGCTGGATCGACGTCGCCGTGGAAGGTCCGTTCGTCGATGTACACCTTATGCCCGGCCCAGTCGGGATCGCTGGGCAGGGATCGGCAGCCACCCCCGCGTTCGCCCAGGTGGTTTCCACCTGGCCGTCGCGTTCCTTGCCGAGGGCCAGCGCGACGGCGGTGCGGTAGGCGGTCAGGCCGCCGTCGGGCCGCGGGATGTACTGGTCGATGTTGTGTTCATTGGACACGGCGTCGTGCTGGAGGGACTGGACCAGGGGCACCGCCATGGCCAACGGGATGGGCGTGGTCAGGGCCACCCACAGGCCGGCCAGCTTGGGTGCGGGAACCGGCAGTGCCAGCACGGGCCGGTACGGCAGGCCGGCCTCCGCGGCGTACTCCTGCATCATGCCGGCATACGTGAGGACCTGGCGGCAGCCGACGTCGAACGTGCGGTTGAGCGGGCCCTCCAGTGACGCCGCGGAGACGAGGTAGTAGAGCACATCGCGCACGGCGATGGCCTCGATGCGGTTCCGGACCCAGCTGGGAGCGGGCATCAACGGCAGGGCTTCGGCGAGGTGGCGGATCATCTCGAAGGAGGCTGAGCCGGAGCCTATGACCACGCCCGCCTGGAACACGATGGCGTCCACCGGACTGTCCAGGAACACTTTGCCGACCGCTTCGCGGGAACGCATGTGGGTGGACAGTTCCACGCCCTGGGGATGGAGCCCGCCCAGGTAGATGATCCTGTCCACACCCGCCGCCGCAGCGGCATCAGCGGCGGCCCGGGCCATCGCCTGTTCCTTGGCTTCGAATCCTGCGCCTGCAGCCATCGAGTGCACGAGGTAATAAAAGACGTCGACGCCCGCCAGGGCTGCCCGCAAGGCGACGCCGTCGTCCAGGCTGCTCTCCACGACTTCCACCCTGTCCCGCCAGGGAACTCCGGCAATTTTGCCGGGGGAGCGCACCAGGACTTTGACAGTATGGCCCTCCTCCAACAGCTTTGGCACCAACCGGCCACCGATGTAGCCGGTGGCCCCGGTGACGAGCACGGATTTGCCGGTGCCATTCATCTGGATCTCCTCGGAACGTTGCGCGCTGTTGCAAGTGCGTGGATGCCACGCCAGCTTAGCAATCCGGCCGGAGGCTGCAGTTCGCCAGCCGCCGCCCCAGCTTTTCCAAAGGGCCGCCAAGCATGCTGGGGCCGTTCAGCGAAACCGAGCGACCACGACGAGGGGGGAGCCGGTTATGACTCGATGGAGAAAAAAATGGCAAAACTTCGCAAGCCGCGGAAGGAGGTCAGCATGCCACGTTCCAGCGCTTTGACGAACGCAATGACGCGTAAGGTCACCGCCGGGGCATTGGCTCTCGTAATTGGGGCGGGAGTAGTCCCGTCCGTGCTCGCACCCGCTGTTTCTGCTGCTCCCACCGGCCAGGACTTCACGCTTAATGCCGGCGACATGCGGTTCATCCTGAAGCAGATCAAAATCGCCGAAAACCACGCAACCAAGGAGAACGCGCAAGGCCAGGATGTTCCGGGCCAGCCGCTCGTGGGCAGCGGGCCTAACCAGATCGCCAATCCGTTGCTGCCCTACGGCCTCCGGACTGTTGACGGAACCGATAACAATCTCCTCGCCGGGCAGGAGGATTTCGGCTCCGCAAGCCGCGAATTCCCCCGCATGACAGAACCGGAGTGGCGGAGCACATCCGCCGGGGAGAGCTACAAGTCCGTCAACAAAAGCCTGACGGACAACAATCCGCGCTTCATCAGTAACGTGATTGTCGACCAAACCGTCACCAACCCTGCCGCCGTGGCAGCAGCCGGCAAGGCGCACCGCACGGTCAATGACGAACCTACTGCGGTACCGTGCGAAAGCGAGGGTGTGCCGGAAAATTGTGTTCCCGCCGGCGAGACCCTGGACATCCCCAACGTCACCACCGACTTCGGACTCTCACCGCCTTACAACGGAATGTTTGCGCTCTTCGGCCAGTTCTTCGACCACGGTGTGGACTTCACCAAGAAGACCAGCAACTACGTCATGATGCCGCTGGCTGCGGATGATCCGCTCTACGTCCCGGGCGGGCGGACTAACTTTATGCTGCTGAGCCGTGCTGAGAACCAGCCCGGCCCCGACGGCGTCCTGGGCACCGCCGACGACGAACAGAACGGCACCAACACGGACTCACCGTGGGTGGACCAGAGCCAGACCTACTCATCGCACTCGTCCCACCAGGTGTTCCTGCGCGAATATACGTTGAACGAGGCCGGCGATCCCGTCACTACCGGTGAGCTCCTCGAAGGCGAGCCCGGCGGCATGGCAACATGGGCCGACATCAAGGACCAGGCAAGGACTTTGCTTGGACTTGAGCTGTCCGATCACGACATCGCCGAGATCCCCAAGCTGGCCACCGACCAGTATGGCCGCTTCCTGCGCGGACCCAACGGCCTGCCGCAGTATGAGACGGCCAGCGGGCGCGTGGAGGGGAACCTGGCAACCCCGGTGGCCCCGCCAGCGGATGTGGAGCGAATTGGCATCGCCTTCCTGGATGACATCGCACACAACGCCGCACCTTTCAATTCCCAGACCGGCCAGGCGCTCGGTGCCGACGCCGACACCATCGCCAACCCGGTAGCCCAGCCGCTCGCGACGCGGGGCACCTACGACAACGAGACGCTTGAAGCGCATTTCATTGCCGGTGATGGCCGCGTCAATGAGAACATCGGCCTCACCGCCATTCACCAGGTCTTCCATTCGGAACACAACCGGCTGGTGGGCTACATGCAGAACCTGGTGACAACGCAGAACCTCGACTTGAACGAGTGGAGGCTTCCGAACGGCCAATGGAACGGTGAGCGGCTGTTCCAGGCCGCACGCTACGTGACGGAAATGGAATACCAGCACATTGTGTTCGAGGACTTCGCACGCAAGATCCAGCCCGGCATCAACGCCTTCAACCCGTTCATGCAGTCAGATACCGGTATCGACCCTGCGATCATGGCAGAGTTCGCACACGCCACCTACCGGTTTGGGCACTCGATGCTGACCGAAACCGTGGACCGGAAAACAAACGACGGCACCGACATCGGGATGCCGCTGCTGGACGCCTTCCTGAACCCGGCGGCCTACTACTCAAGCCCGAACGGTACGCTGACGCCAAAGCAGGCAGCCGGCGCCATCGCCATGGGAATGACGGACCAGGTGGGTGCCGAACTCGACGAGTTCGTCACCGACACCCTGCGGAACAACGTCCTGGGCCTGCCCTTGGACCTCGCCTCGCTGAACATCGCCCGTGGCCGGGAGACCGGCGTTCCTTCACTGAACAATCTCCGTACGCAGCTGTACAACTCCACCGGCGAATCGTCCCTGAAGCCGTACACGAGCTGGGTGGACTTTGGCCAGAACCTGAAGCATCCCGATTCCGTGGTGAACTTCATGGCTGCCTACGGCGAGCACGACACGATCAAGGCAGCCACGTCCATCACCGACAAGCGCGCGGCGGCCCAACGCCTGTTCGACATGGACACCGCCGACACCGAAACTCCTGCCGACGCCTACGATTTCGTCAACAGCGCCGGAACCTGGGCAGGAAAAGCAAGCGGCCTCGACAGCGTTGACCTGTGGGTGGGCGGCCTGGCCGAATACCAGAACCTGTTCGGGGGCCTGCTGGGCTCGACCTTCAACTACATCTTCGAGCGCCAGATGACCGACCTGCAGGACGGGGACCGGATGTACTACCTGTCCCGCACTTCAGGGCTGAACCTGCGGACACAGCTGGAAGGCAATTCGCTTGCCGAGCTCGTTATGCGCAATACGGACGCTGCGGCCCTCAAGGCTGACGTCTTTGGCGTGGCGGACTGCGAATTTGAAATCAGCAGGATTGCTGCCAGCACCGGGAACTCCGTGACGGACGACCTGACCTCCGCCTGCGACGAGTCAAAGCTCCTGATGAGAATGTCGGACGGCACCATCCGGTACCGCGTCAGCAACGCGGTGGACCGCCCGGGACTCAACGCGCAGTCCACGTTCAACGGAACGGTCCTGGGGGACCGGATCTGGGGTGGCATCGACAATGACACCTTCTGGGGCAACGAAGGCGACGACATCATTGAAGGCAACGATGGCGCCGATACCGTTCTTGGCGGCGACGGCGATGACCGAATCACCGACTCCCATGGCGATGACGTCCTCAAGGGCGGCAACGGCAATGACGCCATTGACGCCGGGCCCGGGCTGGACATCATTATGTCCGGCGAAGGCGCGGACTTCTCGAACGGTGGCCTCAACAGCAACGAAACCTTCGCCGGAGAAGGAAACGACCTGGTTCTGTCCGGCGACGGTGCCGACATCGTCTTCGGCGGCGGCGGGGACGACTGGCAGGAAGGCGGAAACTCCAACGACCTGCTGCAGGGTGACAGCGGAGCGCCGTTCTTCGACGATATCAATGCTCCGGGCCATGACGTCCTGATCGGCGATTCCGGCGAGGACGACTACGACGCTGAAGGCGGTGACGACGTGATGGTTGCCGGCCCCGGCATCGAACGCAACCACGGCGTCTTCGGCTTCGACTGGGTCACGCACGCCCGCTCCATCGAACCGGGAAATTCGGACATGCGAATGATCGTCGTTGACGGACCGAACACGCTGAGGGACCGTTTCCTGCTGGTCGAAGCGCTCTCGGGTTGGGACAAGGATGATGTGCTCCGCGGGGACGATGATGTGCCCTCGCAGCCTGACGAAGAGATCAACGTCGAAGGCCTGACCAATGTGCTGGATGCCGCAGGCATTGCGCGCATCAACGGCCTTGCTGACCTCCTGCCTGCAGGGGCCACCAGCTTCGGCGCGGGCAATATCATCATCGGCGGCTCGGGCAGCGACGAGATTTGGGGCAACGGCGCCGACGACATCATCGACGGTGACAAGTGGCTCAACGTCCGCCTCAGCGTCCGCGATGCACAGGGGGCTGAGGTCAGGACAGCAACGTCGCTGACGGAGCTCCAGGCGGACATCATGGCCGGCACTATCGATCCCGGCAATGTGTCCATCGTCCGCGAGATCCTTTCCAGCCCCGGTGCTTCCGATGTGGACACAGCGGTCTTCACGGGTGCGCTGAACGAATATGACATCACCAACGTTGGCGGCGTCACCACCGTTGTACACGCCCGCGGCACCGGTGAAGACGGCACCGACCGGATCACCAACGTTGAAAAGCTGCGCTTCCTGGACACGACGGTGGACCCCCCGGCACCAGTGGACCCCGTGGATCCCGTTGACCCCGTGGATCCTGTGGATCCTGTGGATGAAGTTCCGCCGGCCCCGGCCATCGGGACTGCCCAGGCGGGCGACACCACGGCCACCGTCCGTTTCTCGGCACCCGCCACTGGGATCGCCGCAGAGTCGTTCACCGTGCTGGTCCGACAGGGCAACACCGTGGTTCGGACAATTGAAGGTATAGCTCCGACGCAGACAAGCGTTACGGTGACGGGCCTTACCAACGGTACTGAGTACAACTTCCAGGTAATTGCCCGGAATGCTGCGGGTGCGAGCCCAGCCTCGGCTGCGTCCAACGTTGTTACCCCCGCAGCCCCGGTTGTTGGTGAGCCAGTATTCGTTCCGCCGGCGGTGTCCCCGTTTGCGGACGTCACCACTACCCAGCTCCACTACCTCGAGATGGCGTGGCTCGCTCACAAGGGCATCTCCAACGGCTGGACGGAAGCTGACGGCACGGTGACGTACCGTCCACTCCAGTCCATCAACAGGGATGCGATGGCGGCCTTCCTCTACAGGGCAGCAGGGTCTCCGGACTTCACGCCGCCGGCGGTTTCACCGTTCGCTGATGTGTCCACGGGCCAGCAGTTCTACAAGGAGATGGCGTGGCTCGCGGACCAGGAGATCTCCACCGGCTGGCAGGAGCCAGGCGGCAGGGTGACGTACCGCCCGTTGCAGGCCATCAGCAGGGATGCGATGGCGGCCTTCCTCTACAGGGCAGCAGGGTCTCCGGACTTCACGCCGCCGGCGGTTTCACCGTTCGCTGATGTGTCCACGGGCCA